>JANMNW010000572.1:0-14506 GCA_031368515.1 Chloroflexota bacterium | reverse complement strand
GGCCATCAACCTGGAGCGTGCCATGAGATGAGACGGTTGTGTTGACATTTGGATAACTCTTGTTCTTGAATATATCTGTGTGTTGGTGCAGATGAGGGCCGCTTCCATCTGACTACACTTTTCAGTATTAGAGTGAGTTGTTGCGAACAGTTACAAAATGTTACCGAAATTGGAGGCCCTGAGGCCGCGTAGCGGACTTAAGACAAACAGACAGTGACGATGATCGTTTTGCGCATGGCGCTGACGTCATTGCCAAATTGGGTAACGCACCCGAATCGCCGCTATAGTGGTATGCGACCATGGCAAGCTATTACTCGTCCATCACCGATGAACAGGCCGAGCTGATTCAAAACGCTCCGTTGTTCTTTGTCGCTACGGTTGGGCCGGATGATCCGGCTAGTTCTGTCGGCCCGATCAATCTCTCGCCCAAAGGCGGCGTGCGATTGCACATCGTCGATCGCAATCGTGTGGCGTATCTGGATTACGCCGGCAGCGGTGATGCGACGGCCGAGCATTCAGCCGCCGGAAGCCCGCTCACGGTGATGGTGTGCTCGTTTGATGAGGGCGATGCCGCGATCATCCGGCTCTATGGCGCCGCGCGCGCAGTAGCCTTTGATGAATCGGAGCTCGCGCCGATGCTGCTGGCCAGCGGCGCGCTGGAGCTAAAAGCCACCCCGCGACAAGTGATCGACATTCGTGTGGATAAAACCGCCACCAGCTGCGGCTATGGCGTGCCGGTCATGTCTCTGGTTCGCGAGCGCCGCACCGTCGATCGCGGCCGGCGTTATAAAGCATGAATAAACACCCATTGGATTTTCAATCGCATGGATTTGCCATTCACGGCAAAACGCAGCGCGAAAAAGATTGGCGCGGTGCCGGACGCGCCTTTTTGCTACGCAAAGCTGCCCTAGTGCTGGCATCTGGTTCACTTTCAGGATTGGCAGCACAAATCGTATCTTCCACGCCCGCGCTCAGCAGCGCAATGTGCGTGAAGGCGTCGACGACAGTTCCGACTATGTTTTCGATGTGCCGGTCGATATGGCAGAGCAACTCACCGGCTATCGGCATGACCCCCTGAAAATGATTGGGGCCTGCCGGAGTTCACTCAACTCAATGAAGGTAAAAGCGCATGAAATCGAAATTCAAAACTGTGCTCAAACAAGCCGAAGATATGAATGCCACCGGCATCGTCATTCCGCCTGAAGCCATTGCCGCGCTGGGGACCAGCAAAAAGCCGCCGGTCAAGGTGACCATCAACGGATACACCTACCGCAACACCGTCGCCGTGATGGGTGGCGTATATATGGTCGGCGTTAGCGCCGAGCATCGGAAGGCAGCGGGCCTGAAAGCGGGCGACTCGATCCATGTCACGCTTGAGCTGGACACAGAGCCGCGCACAGTTGAGTTGCCGGCCGATCTGGCCGCCGCGCTGGCGAAGAAGAAGGGCGCGCGCGCGGCATTTGACGCATCCGCGCCGTCCGCGCGCAAAGAATTTGTGCGGCAGGTTGAATCCGCAAAAGCTCAAGAGACGCGCGAACGCCGCATCGCGGCGATTGTCACAAAGCTCGGCAAGTAAGATGCTGGACCCATGCCCAAGCAATCATCCGCGCCATACAGCGATCTACCTGCCAATATCGGCGCGCCGGCCACTCGCGCGTTGGCTAATGCAGGGATTGACAGTTTGAAGCAGTTGTCCAAACATAGCGAAGCCGATATCCTGGCGCTGCACGGTGTTGGCCCAAGAGCCTTGGGCATTTTGCGCGAGGCGTTGCGTGCCAAGGGCTTGTCGTTCAAAGCCAAATAGAGGTCGAGAATGGATGATGTGGTCTGCAAAGCCGTCGCCTTTGTCGTCCGGCCACAACCAGACGGGGCGCGCGAGTTGCTGGTTTACACATGGCTGGATGCACCCGATGATGCGCTGCGCCTTCCTGGCGGCACCCTGCAAGCTGGCGAAACGCCGGAAACCGCGCTGCTGCGCGAGCTGCGCGAGGAAGTCGGCGCGTTTCAGTTCTCAATCGTGCGCAAACTCGGAGTGCAGCGCTATTTCAAATCCTTCATCGGTAAAAATGTAGAGCGGCATGATTTTCTAGTCTCAGTCGATGAAGCGCTGCCCGACGGTTTTGAACACGCCGATCCCGATATTCCGGCTGGCGAACCCAACGTCATACAATTACACTGGATCGGGTCCAGTCAACTCGAGCAGATTGACGAAGAACACCGCGCGTCCATCAACGCCGCATATGTCCCCGAATTCTTTATTTTGGATTAAGTATTCGAGAAAGAACGCAGGAGGAAATCAATGAACAACGTCGACAAAGCCGTGCAGACTCAGCTGAACAACATCCAGACCAAAACAAAAAAGTCTCTTGAGCAGTTGCACGCGCAAATTCGCGCGAGCGGCAATACGAAGCACACTGACATCATCGCGATGCTCAAGCTTGAATTGGGGCTTGGCCATGGCGACGCCAATGCGCTGGCTTTGTCGTATAAAAAAGCAGCAGCGCCTGCGCCCGGCACGGATGTGGTTGATCCCCTAACGCAGATCTACGCCGGTCCAAAAGCGGAGTTGCGGCCGATACACGACAAGGTCATGCAGGCGATCGCCAAGTTCGGCGGGTTTGAAGTCGCCCCCAAGAAAGGCTATGTCAGTTTACGCCGAAAGAAGCAGTTTGCGATGATCACCCCGGCCACAAAAATGCGGGTGGAGATCGGGCTGAACATGAAAGGCGTTAAAGCCACCTCCAGACTGCAGGCGTTGCCGGCCGGCGGCATGTGTCAGTACAAGGTGGATGTCAGCAAGGTTGGCGAAGTCGATGCTGAACTGATCGCATGGATTAAACAGGCGTACGACAGCGCGGGCTAACGCGCCCATAAATTTCATGCGGCTCAATTGTGCCCGTCTCGTCCGGCGTGAGCACCGTGCAACATGAAAAAGCCGATTTCCACAGAACAAACCCCGGCCAACATCGCCATCGTGCTTGACACACTTGCCGGCACGCCCGGCCGCCTGGTGGCGTTGAGTGCAGGCCGGACCGACGAGCAACTGCGCCAGCCGCTGGGCGCGGGCGAACGCTCGGCGACCGAGAGCCTGGCCCATCTGATGCACTGCGAGTGGCGCACGGCCGAAGCGATTTATAGCGCGCTGCTGGTGGACGAGCCAATGCAATTGGACCTTCATGCCGAGCGTCAACTCGGTGCTTTGGTGCGCCTGGATCTGCAAGCGTTTGGAGCGTTGCTGGACACATTTAAGCTGCGGCGCGCGGTCATGCTGCGCGTGCTAAATGCGCTGAATGACAAGCAATGGTCGCGCGCCATTCGACAGGCAAAAAAGGTGCGCCAGGAGTCGGTGTATTGGCAGGCCCGCGGGCAGGCGTTGCATGAGCTTGAGCATGTAACCGCGCTCGAAACTGCGCTGACGCGTATTTTCAAGACAACGCTCGATGCGTCGCCTGCGGCCGTGGTGCAGCGTCAATTGGACGCCTACAACGCCAAAGACATCGACGCCTTCATGGCATGCTGGGCTGTTGATGCGCGCTACTATCAGTATCCGGACACGCTGCTGGCCAGCGGCCACGCCGAGATTCGCGCCCGGCACATCGCGCGCTTTCAAGAGCCCAACCTGCACGGCGCGCTGATCAAGCGCATGGTCGTGGACAACACGGTCGTCGATCAAGAGCGAGTAACGCGCACGTTTCCTGAAGGCCCCGGCCACATCAACGTGATCGCCATGTATGACGTGCAAAAAGGCAGAATTGCCAGCGCGCGTTTTGTGCTCGGCCCGCGGCTGCCATGACCCTCGATGCTGAGCTGAGCCCGTTGGTCCAGGCCGATATTCTATTTATCGGCCCGTTTGCACGGCGCATCTGGCGAGAACACTACGCCGGCATCATCAGCGCTTCGCAGATCGAACACAGCCGTAAGTTGACGCCCCTTACGGCGGCGCCGCACTGGGCGCGCTGATGCTCCATCATGGGCAAGCGCGCGCCCCAACCGAAAGGCTTTCGCGCGTCACGCCTGCGTCGATCAGGCCAAACCAGAGCTCATCATCCAGCGCGTTGATCGACGGCAGCGACACGGTCGGAAGCGCCATGTTGGTCGACAGATGCGCCTGATTCAGCAGAAGGCCTGGGCGGCAAACAGCATCACGAGCACCGTTGCGCGCCGGCGGCAATTACAGGAAGGTTGTGGCCGAATGTCGCGGAAAGGTCTTGACCTTTCAGGTCTTGACCTTTCTTTCCACAACCCCCTCCGTGGCTTCCGACGCGCGGATAAACCGCGCATACAGCGCCAGCGCCGGCGTCAACATCAGGCCGGCCAGGCCGATGGCGCTGCGCACGCCGTAGCGTCCGCCCACCCAGCCCACGCCCGGACCGCCCGCGATCTGGCCCAGCGCGTTCATCTGGCTGTTCATCGACAACACCGTGGCGCGCACCTGCGACGGTATGTGCTGATTGAGCCAGGTGCCCTGAATCGGGCGCACCAGCATGAACGCCACCGAACGCGTGATCACCGCGGCCAACGCAAGTTCATACCGGCCCATCAGCGCCAATCCGACCGTGGCCGCCACAATCACGACGTTGAACCCCACCAGCGCACGCGTCACGCGCGCCTGATCGGTCATCTTCATCCTGCGCCGGATCATTTCCAGCAGCGTCAAGCTGATGACCGTGAGCGCGACATCCAGCAATGCAAACCAGGCAATCGGATCGAGCGTGCCGATTACCGGCAACGACAGCGCCGGCAATGCAAAGCTGGTCAGCAGATGCGATTCCCACAGCCGGTCGTAGCCCTCGCTCGACGCGCCGAACACCAGCTCAACCACCATCAGCAGCACCAATACCGGCGATCCTCTCACTGCGCGGGTGCCTTGCGCAAACGTGTGCGCCATCTGCCCAAACGTGTTGCGGTCCTCGCGCGACGCTGGCCGAAAGCCCATCTCCGGCATCAGAAAGATCATGGTCAGAAAGATCGCCGTCGTCAGCGCCCCGCCGATAAAGATCGCTACCTCATAGCCAAACCAGCTGGCCAATACCACGCTGACCAGCCCGCCCAGCAGGCTAAAGCCTTGGCCAAACTGCGCCCCGCGCACAAACACCGGTCCGATATGTTCGGCGCCCACCTCGTCGGTGATCCACGCGTCGAATGCGCCGCTCAGGAACGTTTCGCCAATGCCCCGAACAACTTCGGCGATTACGATGGCCAGAAACAGCGGAATCAACCCGGTCATCATGTAACAGGCGCCGACCAGCACGCCGCCGATGATCACCGACAAGCGCCGGCTGACCGTGTCGGCGACGATACCGGTCGGCACTTCAAACACAAAGCACGTCAGCTCGATCGCGGTGCCCACCAGCACCAGCTGCAACGGGTTCATGCCCACCGTGCGCACGTAGTAGGCGGTCAAGCCCAGAAAGATCAATCCACGTGCAAATGAATCGATGCCAATCGTGAGCAGGTAGGCGGTTTTTGCCGGCAATCGCGTCATCGAACCGCCCCGCCGAGATCGGCGCCGCGATTCAGATCCTGAATCTCGTTGCCGCGCGCGCCCAGCGCCTTGCGCCACAGGCTTTCGGCCAGGTGACGCGGGTCGGCCTGCACGCCAAATTGCGCAAAGTATTCGCACACCCGCGTCACATCGCGGTTAAAGAACTCGCGCGCATGCGGGTTCTTCCACGGGTTCGTCGCCTGGGGAAAGTCGATGATCAGAAACTCGCCTTCCCAATACAGGATGTTGTAAGCCGATAGATCGCCGTGCACGATCTCTTCGCCGAGCATGATGCGGATGTTGTGCACCACCTGGTCGAACAGGCGCTGTGCCTCTTTCGGCTCCAGCGTCACCGACGTCAGGGTGCCGGCCGCCACCGTCTGCTCACCCAGATAGTCCATCAAGATGGCATTGCCGCTGATGCCATATGTCTTTGGCACGCGCGCGCCCGCTGCGTGCAGCTTGTTGAGCGTGCCGTATTCGTTCTGCAGCCAGGAGTTGTGCAGCATTTCCAGGCCCACTTTCGAGCGCTTTTGCACCGCCTTCATGTCGCGGCGCTTGAGCAGCTCTTTTCCGTCCTCGCCCTTGATGGTGCCGCCGGCGCGATAGGCCGCGTCGTTTTTCAAGTTGCGAAACATGCGCGGCCGGTAGACCTTGGCCGCCAGCAGCTCCGGCCCAAGCTGCGGGTGCGCGCTGCAACAGTACACGTTGGCCTCTTTGCCGCCCTTGACCTGCGACAGGATGTCCGCGATCAAGTGATTGTAGTAGAAATCGCCCAACGATTCGAGCAGCCAGTTGTGCTCGAACAGCTTGCCCTTGAAGGTCGGGTTGAACACATCAACCTGCGCCTCCGATTTTTGCGCGTCGCGCAACATGTCCTTGACCGTGTCGCTCAGCGTTTTGTCGCGCGGTTTGGCCGCGCGCGTGCTGATATCGCGCCGCGCGCGGTTGCTGGTGATCAGACTTTCGAGATTGTCGTTATCCTCGTCCTCGAAGTTGCCTAGTTGTTTGACAGTCATATAGCTTATATTGAGATGACGCGTCATGATTTGCGCGCCACAATGCGTGAGAAGCCAAGGGTCCGTCCGGCGTCGATTCGCAGCATCTCGGCTTGCCCC
This sequence comes from Chloroflexota bacterium, assembly GCA_031368515.1. GTDB lineage: Bacteria > Chloroflexota > Anaerolineae > J036 > Brachytrichaceae > CANJQH01. Next base: position 7,903 of record JANMNW010000572.1, on the reverse strand, counting down.
GGCGCGCCGGGGTAGGCGTCGGCGCAAACCTCAAGCCAATGCAGCCACTCGCGCCAGCCTTCGGGAAGCAGGTCGGCCGATTCGACGCGCACTTTGCCCGAACGCTGCCAGAGCATGCGCCACCAGTCCGGGCTGTGAAAACAGCCGAAGTCCCACTCCCAATACGGCTGCAGATGCTCGGGCGGTTGCGCGCCGAGCTCATGCGTCAAGCCCGGAACCACGATGCCGAGCTGTCCGCCGGGTTTGAGATAGCGCGCGATCGTGCCGATATAAAGATCGTCGGTGCCGAAGTACTGATACGCGTCCATGCTGACGATGGCGTCGAAGAAGCCATCGGCATACGGCAGCGCATGTGCTTCAGCGTGAATGGGAAAGACACGCTCGTCCATTCCCGCTTCCTGAATACGCGACCAGTTTTGGGTCGCGTCGATCCACAGATCGTTGGCCCACACCTGCACGCTGAATTCCTTGGCGAGAAAGATGGAGCTCACGGCCTTGCCGCAGCCCATGTCAAGCACGCGCATGCCGGGTTTCAGGTCCATGCGCTGCGTCAGCGCTTCGGTCAACCAGAGAACGTTCGGCCCCATCAGATTGCGCATCACCCACTCCGGGTCATACTGTGCCGAGCGCGGATACTGGGCGAGCGCGAGAGATTGTTTGAGTTGTGCCTTTGTCATGCGTGCCATTGCTCCAAATCCCGCGCCGCACCCAGATGCGCCGTGAACCAGAATGTTTGGCCCTGTTCGAGGCCATTCATGACCCACTCGAGTTCGATTGCCTGCGCGTAGAACTTTGCGCGCGTCAGCAGTGCACGCGCTTGTGGGTATGCAACCAGCAATGCCTCAACAAAACGGCTGCCATAGACTTGCAGCATGGAGCCCAAGTCGGATGCAGGGTCACCCATGCCAGCGACGCCAAAGTCGATCACTCCGCTCAGCGTTGCAGACTCCAGATCAGTCAACAAGTGATATGGCGCGAGATCTCCGTGTATCAGCGCTGGCGTGTATTCGAAGAAGCTGTCGTTGGCTAACGCCTGGCCGAACAGAGCTTCGGCCCATGCCACCTGATGGGGCAACATAAGCGAATAAAGCGTATTGCGTATCCGTTCATGGCGCTCCAGCCAAACGGCGTGCGTCACGGGTGCGGACGTTCGCGGTAGATCGTCAGGCAACGCCGTGTGGTGCAGCGCCTGTAGAAACGTGCCGATTTGGGCTGCCACACGCTCCCGGTCAGCAACCTGCATGGCATTAAGCGCCTGTGGCGACAACGCGCGGCCCGCCAGCAGGGTGTAGGCCATGCTGTCATCCGAGCGGTGGAATGGTTCAGGCACTCGAATCGGCATATGACCGCGGATACGGTCAAGCACGATCAATTCGTTGCGTAACGCTGCACGTCCCCAGTTGTGGCGCGCAAAGCGAAAAGCGACGGCATTGTTGACGATGACCAGCTCGTTCGCCAGCCCATCGCCGTTGTACAAAGTCGTTTGGATATCCAGTTCAGGTGCAATTGCGCGAACGCGCGGCATTAGCCTGGCAAGCGCCGTCTCGACAAGGTTGTCCACTTTCAGTCTCCGATCGAATGGGCGGAGGGAAAAACAAATACGCCACGGCAAGTGCGCCGTGGCGTTGAAAGCGGATGTCAGCCGGTCTTACGCCAGTACAGGCGCACTCACAAAAAGTGCGGGGACAAGGGTTGTTGATTGCATATTTTTGGTGCGCCTCCTTTACGAAGCTCGTAAATTTCTTGAATTGACTATACCACTGCTGTCAAGGGGGTTGCCGGCCTGCCAGCTAGCGCGCGCCGTCATCGGCAGCGGCCGAAGTGGCGGCCAGCGCCTTGACGCACTGCCTGGTGATTTTCATGTTGCGGTGATAGATCCAACGCGCCTCGATGTTGTTCTCGCGGGGAAGATAGACGATGTACCACTTGGCCGTGAGATCAAGCCCGACCGCGATGACCTTTTCGCCATAGGGAATCTGCGTGATGATGTCGTATTCGAGCCCCGGGCCTTTGCGCACATTGGTGAGTGAGACAGTCACGATGCCATCGCACGCGCGATGACCTTGCGCCTGGGCCGACCGTGGCGCGATCAACGTCGCCGCGAGAACTATCGTCGCGGCCAGGCCGCCGAAAAATCGTGTGTGCCACATAGAAATCTCCGTGAAAACTTATGGAGATCGTAGCGGGCGGCGTGCACTAGGAGATCGGCATTAGGGCTGTAAGCGCGAAGGCGGGTTATGTGAATCGCAGAGTGGAGAGACCCTCCGGGGTGCTTGCACCTTGCGATTCACATAACCCGCCGCAACCATGTCACGCGCGCTAATATCCGCTGGCCTTGAAAAGCGTCGCCAGCAGCGCCGCGCGGTCTTTGGCGTTCATTGGCTGGGGTTGCGAGTTGTCGCGGATAAACGCAGTTTTGACATCCACGCCGAGATATCGGTTGTTGTAGAAAACGTGCCGGTCGACCATCGTCTGCTTCGCGCCCGGCCCGGCCTGATCGCCAAAAAACAAGTTGCCAGTGCCGTAGTGCAAATAGCCCATCTCGTTCACATCGAAGCCCTGCGCGTGATGGCCCTGACTGCCATTGACGATGATCGCGCCCGCTTCGCGCAATGCGTCAAAGTCAGCATGCTGCTGCGGCGTGGCTTTGTAGCTGTAAAACTCCGCATACTGAATTCCAACGATCACCATAAAGCCTTCGGCCTTCAGCTTCTGAATCAGCGGGATGATCAGCTCAAGCCCGGCGCGGCCTTTCGCGCCGCAGCGCGCCGAACCCGGCCGCTCGTCGGTCGCCCAGTTGCTGCCAAACCAGTTGCAGCCGACAAATGCGATCTTGTTGCCGTTCAAATCGTATTTCACCGGCTGCAGCGCGGTGGCCGCATTGCGCCCGCCGGCAAAATACACCCAGCCGAGCGCATCGTAGGTGTCGAGCGTGGTGTTCAATTGCTGCCAGCCGCGATCCCACAAATGGTTGCCGCTCAGCTCGATGATGTCGGCGCCGACATACTTGAGCAATTCGATGTACTTCGGATCCGAACACATGGTCGTGCCGCTGTTAAACGACGGCGCCGGGCACTTGTCCCAAAATGACACCTCGTTGGAGATGTGCGCGATGTCGGCGGTATACAACCAGTCGCGTATTTTCTCGCCGGGATAGTTGACGCCCTTTTGCTCCATCATCACCGCGGTTCCGCGCACCAACGCGGTTACGCCCGTCATCGCCACGATGATCATCTTGTCTGTATCGCGATTGCCCGGCTTGCCGGCGACGGCGAGCGGATAGGCCGACACATCCGCCTGCTTGTCAAACAGATTAATGCCATCCACAGTCAGCGTCTTCCAGCGCACGTCCAGCTCATCAAACGGGACGACCGCCAAGGACGCCGGCCGCGCCTCCCACGCCGCCGCCAGCAAATCGGCTGCGCCGACCACTTTCACACGCGCGGTTTTGCCCTGCGCGCCCAGCAGCGCAACCAGGTGCTTTTGCGTTTCGGCGGTGACAAACAACGTCGGCGCTGCGCCGTTGTTGCTGACGCTGCTCAACGCTTCAGCGTCGCCAGCCCAGAACTTTTTCAGATTGGCCGAGGCCACTTCGTCGGCGACGGTCGGAAACGGCGCCGCGACCGCCAGAAAATAGGTCGCTGTCGCGGCTGTGGCGCCGCGTGTCAGCGGCAACGCTGTGACCAGCAGAATGAATGAGACGATCAATTTTGTAAGCATGGTGTGTTGTAAAGGGTTGCGAGGTTCAGGCTGCGCCCATCTTGGCCAGCGCCATCGCGCCGAGCACGCCGGCGTTGTTGCCCAGCCCGGGCGGGACAATGTAACTGTCGATGTCTGTCAAAATCTCCGGCGCTTGAACATAGCCGTTGAGCGCGGCCACGGTCTTGGCGCGAATCATCGGAAAGAGCGACGCCTGCGACATCACGCCGCCGCCGAGAATGATGCGCTGCGGCGAAAGCATGCACACGACCGACTGCATCGCCATCGCGATGTAATGCGCCTCCAGTTCCCAGGCCGGATGCTCAGGCGGCAGCGTCTGGGCCTTGGCGCCCCAGCGTTTCTCCATGGCCGGTCCGCAAGCCAGTCCTTCGAAACAATCGCCGTGGAACGTGCACTGGCCTGCAAACGGATCGCGCGCGTGATCGTGCGAGATGCGCATGTGACCCATCTCAGTGTGGATCAGGCCATGCAGAATTTTTCCAGCCACCATCGCGCCGCCGCCGATGCCGGTGCCAATGGTGAAATACACGAAATCGCTCAGCCCGCGCGCCGCGCCCCAGTGATGCTCGGCCAGCGCCGCGCCATTCACATCGGTGTCAAATTCAACCGGCACGCCGAAGCGCTCGACAATCGGCCCGCGAAAATTGGTGTGCGACCAGCCGGGCTTGGTCGTCGTCGTCACATAGCCGTATGTAGGCGATGTCGGATGCACATCGATTGGCCCGAATGAGGCGATGCCGATGGCGAGCAGATCCGCCGCATGCGCATCGAAGAACTCGAGACAGCGCCCCAGCGTCTCCGCCGGAGTGGTCGTTGGAAATTGCGTGCGCGCCACGATTGCGCGCGGATCGGCTGCATCGCCGACGGCGCACACAATCTTGGTTCCGCCGGCTTCGATTCCACCCAGAAGCTTCATATCGGCCGCATTCTACGGCCATGCCCGTGCAGCGGGTGATTTGCCGGATTGTTGCATCAACTCAAGCGGAATGACGCGGACGTATTTTTCCGGCGCGGCCAGGACACTATCTCACTATCAACTAATCGAGGTAACCATGAACAAAACTAGTCTGATCCGCATCGGTGCAGCCGCTCTTCTGTCGACTTCTGCGGTGCTGGGTGTCGTTGCTCCGAGCCACGCCAAGGGCGGCAAGCTTCCGCGCATTGCCGGCATTGTCAGCAGCCGGCCAGCCGGCAAGGTGGGCACGTGGGTGATCGGCGGGCGCAGCTTCACCGCTACCCGCAGCACACAGCTTGATACGGTCGAAGGGCCGCTGCGTGTCGGCGCCTGCGCCAAGGTGCGCTATAACGGCAGCCGTGCGATCGAGATTGATAGCGAGCCCGCTAGCGATTGCTAATATCCGCCCCGTCTTGCTGGGCAGGCGCCGCTAGACGGGCATTGGCCGGCAACAGCCTCACGGGCCTGGCTCCCGCTCGCCGTGAAGCTGTTGCTTTTTCACCAATGGACCAGTCGCCGACCAGCCACTTGCTTGATGGCGCTGAGGAGATTGCACGCTACGCTCTCGCCGGAGGTGCAATCATGTCCGACAAGCGAGTTCGAGACTGGATGACGCCCAACCCTGTTACCGTGCTTCCCAGCACGCCGTCGACTGAAGCGTTTGAGTTGATGCGCGAACGCCGCATCCGGCGACTGCCCGTCGTGGAAAATGGCAAACTCATCGGCATTGTCGCGTTAAGCGATCTGCTCAAGGCTGGCGCCCACACCGATGACACTGAAGCGTCCAAGATGCGCATCACCCTGGTGATGACGCCCGAGCCGCGCACGGTTACGCCGGAGACCACCCTGCGCCAAGCCGCAAAGCTGATGTTGACGCACAAGATCAGCGGCCTGCCGGTGCTCGATGCCGAGCAGCTTACCGGCATCATCACCGAATCCGACATCTTCCGCGCCTTTATGGCTGACGAGTTGGTTTTGGCCGGGCTAGCTACCGAAAAAGAAGTCGGCCCGGAGTCGAAATCGGTGAAGCAACTGTCGAGTTGAGCGGCGCGCGTAGGCGTCCGGCATTGCGTGCGTCACGGTAGTCCGTCGTCAGGTGCGTTCCTATTGGTCCGTCATCCCGAGCGGATCGAGGGATCTTTGTTCTCCAGATGAGGCAAAAATCCCTCGATCCGCTCGGGATGACTATGTGGCGCTCGGGATGACGGGCTCTGCATGGACATGAACGTTCGGATTGACACCCGCTATGCCCGCCCGCTGGCGCCCATCAGTCGCAGTCGCGCGCGCGCCTCTTCGCGCATGTAGTGCATGCTGCGGCCCATAATGTCGTAGTGGCCGAGCTGCTCGTCGAGCCCCTCGCGCAAGCCGCGCGCCCAGGCGCGTTGCAACGCCGCACCGATGTTGATCTTGACCACGCCCATCTGAATCGCCGCGCGCACGTCATCCGGATCGATGCCGCTGCCGCCATGCAGCACCAGCGGCGCGTTGGCGCGTTTGGCGATCTCCCCGAGCAGCCGCATATCGAGGCGGCTCGACTCGCCGTGCTTCGAGCCAACCGACACGGCCAGCATGTCCACGCCGCCTTGCTCGAACATCGGCACCACATCATCCAGGTTAGTGAATTCGTTGCTGCCCTGCCCGGCGCCAAATGTACCCAGCTCACCCTCGACCGCGGCGCCCAGCCCATGGGCCATGCGCGCGATCGCCGCGGTTTCAGCGATAGCCTCGGCGATTGGCAGTTCATGTCCGTCAAACATGACAGAGCTGTAGCCGGCGCGCAGGCAGCGCGCGTTGTATTCCAGTCCGGGCCCGTGATCCAGATGCAAAAACACCGGCACGTCCGTTTGCCCAGCCATGTGTTTGATCGCCTCGGGCAATGGTCCGGGTTCCGCGCCAAACATCACGTGGCTCAAATCGCCCGGATAGGTCTGCACGATGAGCGGCGCGCTTTCCTCGGTGGCGGCTTCAAGCACCGCTTTGGTCATCTCAAGATTGCACACGTTAAACGCGGGCATGGCGAAGTGTTGTGCGTGCGCGAAGCGCAAATACGCGCGAGGGTCTTTGACTAGCATGGGGTGTTATGGTCCTTTTGTCTGCCCGGCATTGCCGAACAAGCCCGTGGACTATAGACTGCACACGCTATGGCACAAGTCGGACCGATCGGCATCCTGACCACCACATTCCCGGCCGCATCCAGTGCCGCCGGCACCAGCGGCGTCACCCTTGAATCCACGCTGGACAGCATCGCCGCGCACAAGCTCGGCGCGGTGCAATTCGATCTTTCGTGCGGCGGGCTGCCCAGCATGCCCGACACCATCGACCTGGCGCAGGCCGATCGCATCCGCGCGGCGCTGGCCGCGCGCGGCATCGGCATGGCCGCGCTGTCGGGCACCTTCAACATGATTCACCCGGACCCGGCCGTGCGCGACGACGGGCTGCGCCGTCTGGCTGTGCTGGCCGCGGCCTGCGAGCGGCTGGGCACGCAGGTGATCACGCTCTGCTCGGGCACGCGCGACACCACCAGCATGTGGCGGCGACATCCGGACAACGACACACCTGACGCCTGGCGCGACTTGGTCGCTGTCATGACGCGCGCGGCGCGCATCGCCGAAGACCACAACGTCACGCTGGCGTTCGAGCCTGAGGTCAACAACGCCGCCGATTCAGCGCAGAAGGCGCGGGCGCTGATCGATGCGATCGGCTCGCCGCGCCTGAAAGTGGTGATGGACGGCGCGAATATCTTTCACGCCGGCGAATTGCCGCGCATGCGCGAGATTTTGACCGAGGCATTTGAGCTGCTGGGCGATCACATCGCGTTGGCGCATGCCAAAGACCTGGATCATGATGGTGATGCCGGCCATCTCCCTGCCGGGCACGGCCTGCTCGATTACGCGCTTTACACGAAGCTGTTGAAGCAATCGGCCTACGCCGGCCCGCTCGTGCTGCACGGGCTGCGGCCGGATCAGATCGACGGCTGCGCGGCGTTTCTTCGCACACACTTAGGAGAGTCATGAAAATCTCAGTCATCGGCATCACCCACGGCCACATCTATGGACAGGTGCGCTGCTTGCTCGACGCAGGCACAACTTTCGTTTCCTGGCACGCATACGAACACGAAGCCACGCTGACAAAAGCGTTCGGCGACGCTTTTCCGCAAGCCATGCGTGTGAACAGCGAGGTGCAGATTCTGGAAGACACAAGCGTGCGGATGATCGTGACGTCGACCGT
>JANMNW010000527.1:0-16731 GCA_031368515.1 Chloroflexota bacterium | reverse complement strand
TTGTCCCCCCCCCCCACATTATGTTCCTGCCCACAACCCCCACGTACAACAACCGCGCCGCCGCGGGCGCAGGCCGCCGGCGGCTCACAATTCAGGACAACGGGCGATTAATCATGCCGCGCTCCGTTGCCATTATGGCTTACAACACCCTCGACGCCGTTGCGGTGCTGAAACAAAGCCTGATCCAATTCCGCCGGCGTGGCCACAGGCGCTATTTTCTGTTTTAGCTGCTCGTTCACATGAATGGCTGCGGCAAGCATTTCATGCTCAAACCCATTCTCGTGAACAAAGTGCATAAACGCCTGCGTGTCTTTGGGCAGGCAGGCGCCGCCGTAGGGCACGCCGCCGCGCGTGCCATAAAGCGGATTCCATAGCGACTCGGCGCTGCGCGCCACCGCGGAACTCACCACACCGCTGTCGATGCCCAGCCCTTCGCAGATCGCATGCACTTCGTTGAAATAGCTAATCTTGGCCGCGTTGTACAGGTTGCTGGTGTACTTGATCATTTCCGCCTCGGTCGGCGTGCATTCGACCAGCAGCGAACCAAACGGCGCATATAGAGTCTTCAGCGCGCGAGCCGAAAACTCGTCATATGCCCCGATCACAGTCAGCCAAGGCCGGTCAAAGTCCTGAACGCTTGTGGCCTGCCTCAGAAATTCCGGATTCATGGCCAAGCCAAAATCGACGCCGGCCACTTTGCCCGACGCCAGCTCCAGAATCGGCTTGATGCGCTTTTCCGTTGTGTTCGGCAGCACCGTGCTGCGAACAACCACCGTGATGAAATGATCCACCTGCCCCAGCTGCTCGCCCACATCGCGAGCGGCCTTCTCAATCACGCTCAAATCAATGCGGCCGTTTTCGGTGGGTGTCGTCACAGCCAACATCACGATATCGGCATTTCGCCAGTCCGCCTGTGCGATTAGGCACGCCTTCAACCCTTCAGCACTCAAGGCTGCGAGTGTTTTTTCATTAATGTCGACAAACGTAACGGCGTGTCCTTTTCGGAGAAAGCCTCTGCCTGTCGCCTGCCCCACAACCCCCGACCCAACAACAACTATGTTCTGCACCGTTCTCCTCCTGCGTGCAAGATACGTGAGCAGTTCGGTCTCCCCCTGACAACAAACTCACTGGGGCATCGTAATTATCTTTTCTGCTGCGCGCAAGCCAACATCGCATCATTATTCAGCTCACTAAAAAAAAGCCGTAATAATCGGCGTGTGCTCAATATTTTTATCTAGATTGGCTAAGTCTTTATGATTACCCAGTCCTAGTAATTTTGCCGGATCTTATCATGCAACAAATGGCATAACGATCGCGCCGCGCTCGGCTCAGGCGTTGACACTTTCGTATGCACGTGGTATGAACGCCCCGTTATGAACACAGCCGAATGCCCAGAGTGCGCCGCACAGGTCACCTTCAAGGAAAAGCCGGTCCAACACGAACTCGTTCGCTGCCCAGACTGCAGCGCAGAGCTTGAAGTGGTGAAACTCGAACCGTTGACACTCGAACTCGCTCCCACCGAACAAGAAGACTGGGGCGAATAAGCCGATGAAAATTGCCATCGTCTGCAGCCTGGTGCGCCCCGAAGAAAAGTTGCTGCTCGAAGCCTTTGCCAAACGCAATGTCGAGATCGATGTAATCGACGACCGCGGGATGGTCTTTGACCTGGACAAGCTGGACGAATGGCGCAAATACACGGTGGTGGTCGAACGCTGCGTGTCGCAGAGCCGCGCAACTTATGTGCAACGGCTAATGAAGCTGGCCGGCGTGCGCACGGTCAACACACACGAGGTCATTGAGAACTGCGGCGACAAGCTGGTCACTTCCCAGTTGATGATGCAGAACAGCGTGCCGACCACCCGTGTGATGCTGGCCTTCGCGCCCGAGTCGGCGTTGCGCGCGGTGGAAACGCTGGGCTATCCCTGCGTGCTCAAACCCGTGGTGGGCTCGTGGGGCCGCGGCGTGGTGCGCGTCAACGATCGCGACGCGGCTGAAGCTGTGGTCAACTTGCGCGACGAACTTGGCGGTTATCAACAGCACATTTATTACGTTCAGGAGCTGGTCCGCAAGCCGCAGCGCGATATCCGTTCGTTTGTGGTGGGCGACGACTGCATCGCGGCGATTTATCGCACCTCGGCGCATTGGATCACCAACACGCACTTGGGTGGAAAGGCGTCCAACTGCCCGGTCACACCTGAGCTGGCGCGCATCTCAGTGGCAGCGGCCAATGCCGTGGGCGGCGGAGTTGTGGCTGTCGATCTTTTTGAGGATCCCGAGCGCGGCTTGCTGGTCAACGAGGTCAATCACACGATGGAGTTCCGCAATTCCGTCCCGGCCACCGGCGTTGACATCCCGGCGCGCATGGTCGATTACGTCATGGCCGTTGCCAGTAAGCAGTAAGCGCTGAAACAGTAAGGCGGTGAGGTGGTGGGACTGTTTACCGCCTTACCGCTCACCGCTTTACCGTTTACAGGCGACCGGCCAGTTGCGCAGCCGTGAGATACAGCAAGTGCTTCTGGTGCGCGTTGAGATTGGCATATTTCAACGCGCCCAGGCAGGCCAGATACAGCGAAACGTCATATTCACGCGGGCGCGACGGATTGAACAGGCAGCGCAGCGCCGTCGAACGCAGCGCGGCGCGCAACGCCTCAAACTGCGGCGCGCTGTCAGCCAGATTGAGATAGTCGCGCGGGTTGGCGATCTGCGGCGCAATCACATGCGCGATCACATCGGCCTCCAGATGCGCGAAATCAAACAACGGATGACCATCGCGCGTGGCGGCAAAATCGATCAGCCACACAAACCCGCCCAGCCCGATCAGCACATTTTCAAGATTCAAATCGCCGTGCACGGTCGACTGCGTGCCCTGCACGCTTTCCGCCAGCACGCCGTTGAGCTTGGCCAGCGGATCGGCCAGGCCAAAGCGCTCCAGGCCGGCGGCATATCGATTCAGCAAAGATTCACGCGTGGCGACCACGCGTCCGATCATGGGTTCCGGCAGCATGGCAGGCACATCGGCCATCTGAAATCGCACGCGCAGCGCCGGCTGGCCCGGCTGGGCTGTGCCCGTCAGTGAAAACCCCGATCCATCCGCGCGCCGTTCAACCAGCGGGAAATTTTTCAGCTGCACCACATCGCCGGCCGAGAACATCGCGGAACTGGGCGGCTGCGCGCCATCCAGAACGCCCGCGACTTGGCGCGCGCCATCCAGTCGTTCCACCGAGAAGTGCGCCGGCAACATGCGGTCGTATTCTTCGGCCACGCGGAAAGCATGCGGCTTGCGTTGCATCCACCAATTGGGGCCAAAGGTGTCGAAGAGCTTGTGGATCGGCGCCGGATCCGGGTTGGCCAGCAGTGCTTCGCGCAGGCTCACCGGCAATTTGCCCGGCTCGCCGATGAATGTGTAGCGCAAAATCGCGTTGTGCGCATCGCCGGCCACCGTCTGGGGTGTCTCCTGAATGCGCGCGGTAATGGGCGGCAGCGTGTCTTTTACAAAACGCTCGAAGTTGTCAAACTCCTGTTGTATGGAGGTCTTGTCGCTAATTTTGGCGATCGTGTAGGCGTCGGCGCGGCCGTCTTCGCGAATGGGCAACGCCAAAAAAGTGCGCGCGCCGGAGTAGCCGGAGCGAAATTCCCGTTCGAGCACCAGGCGCGCATAGCGCCGAAACAGCGTTTGCAGCAGGCGGCTGTCGCCGGGCGAAACGCGCATCGAAGGTTGCGGCTCGAGCACCAGCTTTGGGTTCGGCACGCCGACGCCCAACGACTGGCGCAGCTTGCGCCCGCGCGGCCCGGCGAACAACGCCAGCGCGCCCAGTCCGGCGCCAATGGCCAATCCTGCCACACCCGATTGGGTGGCCTGACTGCTGGTCATGCCCAGCACCGACGCCACTTGCATGCTGATCGGCTGCGTAAACAACTGCGTTTCGGTTGGCGGCGCCGATCCGTCAGCCGGCGTCCAGACCAGCGCCAGCACCAGTGTCAGGCGTTGTTGGCCGGGCTGGCGCGGGCTTATTGTCCAGCGCAGATCAAGCCGTTCGCCTTCGCGCAAAGGGGCGGTTTGAAGCGGCCGGTCGATGTCAAAGCCGATGCTGGACAGCTCCGCTTTGGCACTGACGATGTACCCCACAGGGCGCGGAATCGTCACCGGTTGGGTGATCGTGGTATTGCCTTCGAAATCGGTGGTCAACAGATAGCCATCGCGCGTGGGCACCAGCGACACACGAATAATGTCGGAGTCGCCCAGCTTGATGCGTGACGGATATTCGAGCTCGGCGACCCGATACTCGGTCGCTGTAAACACGGGAGCTTCGGCGCTGCGCTTGACCGCCTCCGCCGTCGTTGCCGGCAACACTCTTGCGGCATCTGTCGGTACCGCGGTGCCCTCGGGGGCGATGTTTGATTCCGCCGCGAAGGGGATAGCCGTTGCGGTCGACGACGCCTCCTGAGCAGCAGGCGCGGCGGGCGCAGGCTGCGGCGCATCACCCAGGGTGGCTGGTTCAGCAGGCGCCTCTGTTGGCAATGGGAGTTCAGCGGGTTTGGCTGCTTCTTCCTTCGGCGATTCTTTTGGCGCTGCCGTCTGGGGTGCCGATGTTGGCGCAGCCGCTTTTGGCGCTTCAGCTTGTGGCGCGGAGGCGCCTGGTGCGGAGGCTGGCGCGCCACAGGCCGCAAGCCCAAGCATAAACGCGGCCGCGCTCAGCAACGCGGGGAACGATCGGTTAAGCGGCATGATCGAAGCTACGGCGCCCGAAAGCGATCCGCCTCCACTGTAACCGACGCGCTCACGCGCGGGTTTGGCGCGCGGCTTTGCAGCAGCAGCGCAGCCGACGCAAGCGCCACCACAATTCCCAAAGTGCCAAGAAAGACGCGAATGCGGCGGTTCATCGGGTCAAAGTATAGAATCGTGCGGTTCGAAACTCAATCACACTCGCTGACATTCCATCAACAAAATGACAACAGCCTGGAGCGACTATCCTGAGCGTTACCGCGCAGCGGAAATCACGCGCATTTTGCGCGCAACTGCGGCTGGCGACTGCGTGTCGATCGTGGGATTGAGCGGCGCAGGCAAAAGCAACTTGCTCGGCTTTATGGCGCATCGCAGCGCCGTGCCCGGGCAGCGGCTTGTCCTGATCGACTGCAATCATCTGGCCGCGCCCGGTCGTGCAGGTCTGCTGGGCGCCATTGCCGCCGCGCTGGGCGGCGCGTCCGCTGACGGCGATCCCTATGAAAATGCCTGCGCGGCGGTGCAAGCGGCGCTGGCCCAATCCGGCAAGCTGACGTTGCTGCTCGACCGGCTGGATGCCCTGCCCATTTTCGACGGCACGCCTGCGCCAGAAGGACACGCCATTCTGAGCACGCTGCGCGCCTTGCGCGATCGCTTCAAGTTCGCGCTGACGCTGGTCACCGCCAGCCGCCATGCGCTTCCAAAAGACAACGAATTGGCCGAGCTGTTCTTCGCCAACACGCTCTGGCTCGGTCCGCTTAGCGACGCCGACGCGCGCTGGAATATCGAGCGCTTTGCCCAGCGGCGGGGCGAAGAGTGGAGCACCGAGGTCACCGCTGCGATACTTTCCGTCTCGGGTGCTTACCCCGGCTTCCTCAAGGCCGCCTGCGAAGCGGTCGCCGCCGGCTGCACTGCTGGCGAGATCGCCGGACACGAGGCCATGCGCGCGCGGGTAGACGAGTTTTGGCGCGATGCGCCCAGCGCCGACGAGCTGTCGCGCAGCGGGCTTGCTGGCCACCCACTGCTAAAGCGCGATCGCTTAAGCGCCTTTGACACGTCCGCTTTGACCGCCAAAGAGCACTTGCTTCTGAAATATCTGCAGGCGCATCCCAATCGAGTCTGCGAGAAAGACGAGCTGATTCAGGCGGTGTGGAGCGAAGACAAAGCCTTTGTCAAAGGCATCCGTGACGATAGCCTGGCCCAGTTGGTGCGACGTCTGCGTGAAAAGATCGAGGCTGATCCGTCCAATCCCAGGCACATCATTGCAGTGCCCGGGCGCGGCTATCGGTTTGCTCCGTGATGTAGATCCGCCTGCACTTTACTAACTGAGCGCCATCAGCGCGCGCGTGCGTTCGATCTCGCGCGGCAGCTCCAAATCGGCAAAAATCGCCAGTGCCTGATCAAAGGCGGTTGATGCGTCGCCGCTCCTGCCCTGCCCTTGCAGCGCAAGCGCAAGAGCTCGAAGCGCCGGCGCCTCCGCCCAGCGATCACTGGCGTCTTGAGAAGCCGCAACCGCTTCGCGCAGGATGCGCTCGGCCGCGTCAAACGCCAGGCGAGCCACCGACACGCGGCCCAATACAGTCAACGCATAGGGGCGCACCGCGGCATCCTCGTGGCTCAGCGCGTGTTCGGCCATCGATTGCGCTTCATCCAGGCGCCCCGTTTCAACAAACGCTTCGGCCAAGTTGCTGGCGTTGGTGGCGATCCACTCGACATTGCCGACCGATTCAAAAAACGCAAGAGCGCGCGACGCATGCTCGATTCCGGCGGCATGCTCGCCCGCCAGAATGTGCATAAAACCGATGTTGGTCAGCGCCCAATTCAGACGCATTTGATCACCGGTCGCCTGATAGCGTTCGATGGCGCGCGCAAAGCGTTGCGTTGCGGCGTCGTTGCGCCCCAGGCGCATCTCAACCGTGCCCAGGCTGATGTTGGCGCGCGCGATGGCGGTGTCATCGCGGGATTCGACGGCGGCGGCCAGCGCGCGCTCGTAGTGTTCGATCGCAAGCCCGTAACGCCCCCGTTCGTCGCTCAGGTCCCCCTGCAAAAATTCGGCTTCAAAACGCGCCAGCGCGCCTTCGCGCTCGGCTGCGTCCAGATTGCGCCGCACCCGATGCACGCCGGCCAGTTTGGCGCGCAACTGCACCCGCTTGCGGGCGAGCTGGGCGTCGGTCGCTTCAAGCGCCGCGGCATACTTCGAGGGCGCGTGCTGGTCGCGGCCAAGCAGCACCAGCATGTCGCCGTGCAACTCCAGCGCGCGCGGCGTCAGCGCATCGCTTGCACGCCAGGCGACGCTGGCAAGATCCTCAACAGCCGCTTCCGCGTCGCCGCTGAGCGCCCGCAGCTCCGACCTGAGCGAAATGAGCATGCGCTGCTCATCCGGCTTGAGGCGATCGCGTGAAAGCCCGGCAAACACAGCCAGCGCCACGCCGCCTTGGCCGCGCTCGATCTCCATCTGGCGATGAGCGAACCACAGGCGCACTGCGGCAGCCGGCTGGTCGGCGCGCAACAGATGCAGCACCGCGGCCGTGACTTCGCCGCGTGCCAGACGAACGCCGGCAGCCTGCGATTCCAGGCGCGCGCGCAACTCCGGGCTCAATTGAGTCAGAACCGCATCGCGCAGCGCGGGCTGCAGCACAACGCCGCTACCGGCGTCGGCCTGCGCCAGCCCCCGCCCGAGCAGATGATCCAGCGAGGCCTGCCGTTCGCGCCACGCATCCGCCGGCGCCGGGCCGTCGAACACGCTGAGCTCGCACATGACCTGGCGCGCGGTTTCGTCAAGCCGCCGCAACACGCGGCTGAGCAACACGGGCAATGACAGCCGCAGCGATGCGCCCATTGCAGGCGGCGCCGACTGGCCATCGTCGGCGCCTTCGTGCAGTAGCGCGTGCAGCCGCAGCAGCAAGGGATTTCCTCCGGTCGCCGCCAGCAAAAGTTTCAGGTCCGTCGACGAAAGGGCAAGACCCGTTTGGGCGAGAAGCGCTGCCGCTACCTGTTCCGGCAAACCGTCCAGATGAATATGCGCATCTGGCTCGATCAAAATTTGCTGACCAATGAGCAGCATGGCAAACCCCCGGCCGGGCATCCGCACCAGCCCTTCCAGGAAATGGCGCAGCGCGGCGCGGGCGGCAGTTTCCGACATGGACGGCGCCAGCACATCGGCCTCATCGAAGCACAGCAGCGGCGCGCCCTGCGCGGACATGCGATCGAAGCTCGACCAGGCAAGGCTCAAGGCCAGTTGCGGATCGATGCGCCCGCGTTCGGCCGCAAGCTGCATCCAGAGAGCCGGCTCAGCGTGTCGGCGGAGAAATTCGGCCAGCGCGTAGAGCAGGCTTTCGACCTGGTCGTTGACGCCGGGCCGCAGGGTGAACCAAAACACGCGATCGCGATGCGGCCATTCATCGGCAAGCTGCGAAGCCAGCGCCGTCTTTCCCACACCACTCGACCCTGTCAATCCAACGTGGCGGCTGGCTAGCAGGAGAGATCGACCCAGCGCCAGCTCGGCCTGACGGCCGGCCAGTGGACTGGCGTTGGGCATCTCCAGGCTCAAACAGGGCTGTAGGCGCGTGGCCACTTGCGCTTCGAGCTGATCGAGCGCTTCGAGGCGATAGCGATATAACGATGCGGGTGAAATGCCCAGGCGCGTGGCTAGTCCAGCCTGATTCAAATGCCGAGGCGGGTCGAAAAAGAGCAGATCGAGCAACGTGCGCGCATCGCTGGGGCCTTCGCGGCGCGGAAGCGCAGCCACAGCCTCGCTCAACACGGCCCGCAACACAGCCCCCCGCGCATGCGCGTCACCATGGGTCTCGGAACCGATCCGGTCAGTCCCAAGCAAGTACGGCGCAGCCAACGGCGAATGCTCGCCCAGCCATCGGACATCCGAAAAGTGAGTCAGCGCCAGTTCCAGCTCCGCGCGAAAGCCGCTCATCGAAGGGCTTGCTTTTGGCCGGCTTCCCGCGGCGTTGCGCTTGCGTTTGGACTCGGGCACCTTATGACAATTATAAGAGGCCCGGCATGAGAGATATTGGCGCTGCGCTGAGACCACAGCGGGCCAAGGCATGTCATACTGGCCTTCAAATGTCCCGTTCTTCCAAGAATCTGCTGTCGATTGGACTCACGCTGGCTCTGACCGCAACGCCATATATTGACGCGGACTCCGCAAGCGCCCAACGTCCGCTGCCTCCCATACCGCTGACCAAACGCGCCCATGCGCCGATCATGACAAAGGCTCCGCCCGACGCCTGCCTTTCAAAACAGACTTCGGTGCCGCCCAAAGGGTTGTGGTCGTTTGTGGTCAACTTTGACAGCAATGCGCCGCTGCAGGGCTGTCTGATCGACTTTACGGGCGATACGCTGACCTACACAACTTTGGCCTGCGAAGTGAACGGCGCTCAGCACGTCGAATTTCTTGACAGTGAGTCGCGCAAGTTTGCCCGCTTTGACGGGCAAGGCAGCGTGCGCTGCCCGAACTTTGATCCGCCCGGAGACAAAGTCCTGCTGCGAGAGAAGAAAACGCTGATTGCGGTCGCGCGACCGGTATCGGCAACAGGCGTTCGGCAAAACCCACTGATTACGCATCCGTTTACACCGACTACCCTGCTCGATCTCACATGGAGCATGCCAATACTGTCGGATAACACTGGCAACAGTGTGGGATATCAGACCAGCATGCGCATCGCCGGATCAATGAAGCATTTCACCAGCACGACCGGACTTTTGCCGGACGCCTGGAATGTGGTGGCGACCGATTCCAAATATGATGGTTTCTCAAAGACAGTAATCACGCACACGCTTAACGACGTGGCCACCGATGTGTACACCGCCACTGGCGATATCTTTTTCTACGCCGGGCCGGTGACCCTTACACTCGCCCATGATCCGACAACGGGCCAATATTTCCTGGGCGACATCGACGAGATCATTCTTGATCCGCGCGCCGGGAAAGGGACGTATTGAGGCTGACGGCTACGCTGCGCGCCAGCGATCAGACTGTGGCCGATCCGCCGCGGCTTTCGAAGACTTCGCCAAGAGCCCGCTACACGCGCAACTTTTGCCACTCCCGGCCTGTATTAGCCTACAGACATGCCCGCCGCCGGCGACGCGCAGACCGCCATCCATGAAATCACCCTTGCGCACCGCGCGCGGAAGGGCGACGCCGCGGCGTTTGGCGAACTGGTGCGCGCACACCAAGGCGCAGTATTTAATGTGTGCTACCGGCTCACCGGCGAGCGGCGTGAAGCCGAAGACATGGCCCAGGAAGCGTTTATTCGCGCTTACGAGCGGATTTCCAGTTTTGATCCGATGCGGCCGTTTGGCCCGTGGATGCGACGCGTGGCGGCAAACGTGTGCCTCAATGCCCTGGCGGCCACGCGGCGTTTGGTCTTCTCGCTCGACGATGAGAGCCAACCCGAGCCACGCGCCGATGCATTGAGTGAGCCCGCCACCGCCTATGAACAGCGGCTCACGGCCGACGCCGTGCGGGATGCGCTGCTGGCTCTTCCCGCGCACTATCGTGCCGTGATCGAGCTGGTGCACTTTCAGGGCATGTCCTATGCCGAAGCTGCGCAGGTCCTGCGCCTGCCGCTGAGCGATGTCAAAAGCCATCTTTTTCGCGCCCGAAAATCGCTGGCGAAAACGCTTCCTCAACACCCATGATGCAAACCGACCCACCCACCCCTCATCTGTCCGAGTCCGTGCTTCACGCGTGGCTGGACGACGCGCTCGATGCCACAGTCCGCAACACAGCTGACGCACATCTGGCCACATGCGCCACATGCGCCGCGCGATTGGCTGAGCTGCGTCAGGTCGCTGCTATGCTCGACAGTTGGTCCGACGCGCCGCTGGAGCGCGATCTCAGCGCCGGCGTGCTGGCCGCGATCGCGCCAAGGCGCATCGCCGTGTCTGCGCGCTGGCGCGCGGCGCTGGCGGCACAGATCGCAGGCGCCCTGGTTGCCGGGGGCGGACTGGCGCTGGCGCTGCAAAACGGTCTGGTTGTACCGGCAATTCCGGACGTGGATGTCATGGCGCCGCTAACCACGTTGGGAAGTTGGGTGACGACACTCGCAAGCCAACAATTCGCGCTAACCGCAAGCGCAGCTTCGTCCGCACTGCAATTGCTAAACACGCCGCAGTTCAGCGCAGGCGTGTGCCTGTCAATCGCAGGTGTGGCATGGATTATTGGCAATAGCGCGCTGCTGCGTGGCACATTGTCCGCACACACAGGAAAGAAATCATGAACGAGACCATTACCGGACTGCTGCTTGTTACGCTCTCCCTGATGTGCCTGACGGCATATCTCACGGTCTGGCGCGCACTGTTCGCCGAACGCATCGCCTCGCTGCAATCTATTGCGGCATCCACGCCGCTACGCGCATTTGTGATCGGCCTGATCAACCTCACCTTTTTTGGCCTGGTGGCACTGGCCTTGGCGTCAATTGCCGGGCGCGGCGGCGCGGCGGCGCTGCTGTGGTTGCCGGCGCTGATCGCGCTCGTCTGCCTGATCGTGGCGTTGAGCTTTGGATTAAGCGCCTTCGCACAGACCCTCGGCGAGCGCTTGCTGCCAAGCACGAGGCCCTTGCGGCAATCGCTGATTGGCGCGCTGCTGCTGATTGGGGGGTCGCTGCTGCCAGTCGCCGGATGGCTGGTGCTGCTGCCGTTTGTCGCTTGCGTTGGCGTGGGTGCTTTCGTGATGGGCCTGATGCGGCGCGGTTGAGGCGCAACTTTCCCCGGGCTTTGACTGTATCCCTCTACATGACCGGCGCATTCACGCCGGCGGGAGGGAGACACCATGGCCAATGTCCTGGCCTTCTTTGGCATACTGTTTGTTTTTGCGATCTGCTATCCAGCGCTGCTGCTGTTGATCTGGCACACACAACCCGCAGCCACGCGTGCGCAGGAACGGCTCGCGCGCATGCCTCGGCGCTGCGCGGCATTGGGCTTTGCAGTCACCACGCTGATCGCCGTACCCGCGCTTGTCTTGTTTGGCAGTGCTTCTGGGGCGGCGCAATTGCTCGGTTGGCTGACCGTGTTGTGCGCACTGGGTCTTTCAGCCATTGGCGCAAGCGGGCTGGCCGCGCATCTCGGCGCGCGCATTCATCCCGGCTCGCAATCACCCGTGCTCATCGGCGCGTTTGCGCTGGCGCTGGCGACCGGCTTCCCTGTGTTGGGCTGGATTTTCGCCCTTCCCGCCGCGCTGTTTACATCGCTTGGCGCGGCGACGATGGCGCTGTTTTCAAGCCCGCGGCGCGAGCGCGCCCCCGCCACGGTTTCAACGCCCGCGGCGGCACAGGTGTAAGCAGCATGACTACGCTAACCCGCAGGCAATTCTTGCGCGCCATCGCCTTGCTGGCCACGGGCGCGGGCGCCAGCGGTTGCGCCGATATGCGATCGCGCGCGCTTGGACGCATTGCCGGTTCGCCCACCTTGCCGGACGCGCCGATGCAGGCAAATACGCAGCTCTTTCGCGCGCTCAGCCGCATGACCTTTGGCCCGCGCGCCGACGAGATCGCGTGCGCGCAGTCGACGGGACTGGCTGGCTGGATCGAAGAGCAGCTGGCACCGTCAACCATTGACGACCTGGGAGTGTCCATCCGGCTGTCGGGCTTTGACACGCTGGCCATGAGCGCCGGCGACATCATCGACTGGTCATCGCAGCTGTTCGACGACATCGACAAAGACGCGCCAGTGACCGAGCTGCGAAGCGCCACCCTCTTGCGCCAAATTTACAGCCGTCGTCAGCTTTATGAAGTGATGGTTGATTTCTGGAGCGATCACTTCAACATATTCGCGGCCAAGGGCCAGTGTTGGGCATTCAAGACAGTCGACGATCGCGAAGTCATTCGCCCGCATGCGCTGGGCCGCTTCGGCGATCTGTTGCGGGCTTCGGCGCGCTCGCCGGCCATGCTGGAGTATCTCGACAACCACAGCAATCATGCCGACCGGCCCAACGAGAACTACGCCCGCGAGCTGCTCGAACTGCACACGCTCGGCGTGAATGGCGGCTACACCCAAAGTGACGTGATGGAGCTGGCGCGCGGCTTGACCGGCTGGCGCTGGCGCGAGGATGGCTTTCGCCATGGCGAATTCGCATTTGATGCCACAGTTCACGACTTCGGCGAGAAGTCAATTCTGAGTGCGCGCATCAACGCATCGGGCGAAAACGAAGTGGAAGGCGTGCTCGAGCGTCTGACCACACATCCCAGCACAGCGCGGCACCTTGCGCTCAAACTGGCGCAACGCTTTCTCGGCGCCACCCCACCCGTAGACATCGTCACTCGCGCAGCCACTGCCTATGCGAATAGCCATGGCGCGATTCAAGCGATGCTGCGGCCGATCTTGCTGGACGGCCTGGCGCATGCCACGCCGATCTTCAAACGGCCGGCGCACTTTCTAGGTTCGGCATTGCGCGCACTCCACGCCGATACCGATGGCGGTCGGCCTGTGCTCGATGCATTGGAGCGCATGGGCCAGCTGCCCTTCGCTTGGCCCACACCCGATGGCTACCCCAGGCACGATGCAGCCTGGCAAAACAACCTGCTGCCACGCTGGCAATTTGCGCTGGCATTGGCCGACAACACGCTCGGCAACACGCGCATCGATTGGCCGGCGCTCGAACGCTGGCTGGCCGCGCCTTCGCCGGCCTCGCAGTTTGATGCACTGGCCACACTGTTGCTCGGTGCGCCGTTAGATGCACCTGTGCGCGACAGCCTGCTGCACGCACTTGGCGACAGTCCATCCCTCCAAATCCAATCTGCAGCGTTGATCGCAGCGCCTCAATTTCAATGGCAATGAAACTAAACACCTGGCTGCCACGGCTTGCATTTGCGCCGCCGACATCGTCCGCCAAGCGCGACGTTCTCGTCGTCGTCTTTCTGCGCGGCGCAGCCGATACGCTGAACATGATCGTGCCGCATGGCGAAGACGCCTACTACGCCGCGCGCCCGGTGCTGGCCATCGCGCGACCCGACGACACAGCCGCGCGTGCGCAGGATCGGGCCATCGATCTCGATGGATTTTTTGGCGCGCACCCGGCCATGCGCGCGCTGCTCCCCGCCTGGCAGTCGCGCCAGTTGGCCATCGTTCAGGCCTGCGGCGCGCCCGATGAATCGCGCAGCCACTTTCGCGCCATGGAGCTTATGGAACGCGGCGTGCAAGACGAGCACGGACCCGCAACCGGATGGATTGGACGGCATCTCGCGGCCACCCCGCCCGGCGCGCGCTCAGCCATGCGCGCGGTGGCGCTTGGCGAACGTGCGCCACGCAGCCTGGCCGGCAGCATCCCGGTCACCGCGCTGCGCTCGATCGCCGACGCCCATCTCGGCGCGCAGGGCGGCGTCGCAACGGAGCATCTGCGCCGGGCGCTCGACACGATGTATCAAAGAGGCGATGCGTTGGCTCGCAGTGGGCGGCAAACGCTCGACCTCATGCGCGCGCTCGACCGTATCGATCCAGCCGCGCCGCCGGCGCACAACGCGCGCTATCCGGACTCGGAATTTGGCCATGCATGCAGGCAGACCGCGCTGTTGATCAATGCGCAAATCGGCCTGGAAGTGGCCGCCATCGATCTGGGCGGCTGGGACACGCACATTGCGCAAGGCGGCGCCCAGGGCCCCTTGGCGCTGCTGTTGCGCGATCTCGCCGAGGGCGTGGCTGCGCTGCATGTCGATCTTCGCGATCGCATGAACGCCGTCAGCATCGTGTGCATGTCCGAGTTCGGCCGGCGTGTGGCTGAAAACGGCGGGCTGGGAACCGATCATGGCCATGGCGGGGCGATGCTGCTGATCGGCGGGAACGTGCGCGGCGGCCGCGTGCACGGCGACTGGCCAGGACTTCAGCGCGAGCAGTTGATCGGCCCGGGCGACCTTGCAGCCACCACGGACTACCGCGACATTCTGGGTGAATTGCTGATGCGGCGGTTGGGACACCCATCCGTCGAAGCGATATTTCCAGACCACATCGTGAAGCCGCGCGGCCTATTTGTGTAGGCGCCAAGTCCGCCGACCGTGCGCGCAGATCGGCCTGCGAGCTCGCTGCGGGCAACCGGCCGCGACAACCCAATACGCGCATCGCCGCCTGTTGCATTTCCCCAACTAAATCACGTTGCAAAAGTGAGCACTTATTGGGCAGGAATCAGGCTTTCGAGTGAGTAACCGAATGCCTAGCATGTCCTCCAATGATGACGTTTCACATGCGCGTGTCGACAGGTGATGGGAGCCTCAGGCTCACATCTTGCTAAAAGTTTCACTGTCATTGCTTGTCCTACGTCGATACGGGCAGCAGGCTTATTGCTTCAACGGTCGTACTGTCTAGTATGAGTCAGTTCTCTATTGGGCGTTCATCGCAAACATCTGGTCGATTCTCGCCACTCAACATGAAAGCCGCAATCCCTTCGCCTTCCACTTCCCGCACGCCTATTGCAGTGTTGCTCACCGCAGCCGCCTTGTCGGCGGGACTGCTGATCGTGCGGAGTGTCGGCAATCCGACAGCCGAAAGCCCAAGCCAGGGCGCGCCCGCCATCACGCTAGACACCCAGTCGCAAATCAACCGCTTGCAGGCACAGCTGAAAACCGGCGCCGGCCGCGCAGATGACTATGCACAGCTCGGCTGGCTGATGCTGCAGCGCACCCGTGAGAACGGCGACCCAAACCTGTATGCGCGCGCCGAAAACGCATTTGCCGAAGCACTGAAGCGCGATCCGGCCCAGGTTGATGCGCTGTTGGGACAGGGTTCTCTTGCGCTCTCGCGCCACGCCTTTGCCGAGGCGATCGAATGGGGAAGCAAGGCGCTCATCCACAACCCTTACCGAGCGCAAGCGTACGGTGTGATCGGCGACGGCCAGCTCGAGCTGGGCCGCTATGACGAGGCCGCGCAGACGATCCAAAAGATGGTCAATCTGCGGCCAGACATCGCGTCATACAGCCGCGTCTCGTACTTGCGCGAGCTGCACGGCGACATGCCCGGCGCCATCGATGCGATGAGCCGCGCGGTGGGGGCCGGCAATCCCGGCAGCGAGGCGCGCGCCTGGGCCCAGGTGCAATTGGGACTGCTGCACTTTGATCGCGGCGACCTGAGCAGCGCCGAAGCCGAATTCAACGGCGTGCTCTCGTATCTGCCCAACTATCCGCATGCGCTGTCCGCCCTCGCCCGCATCCGCAACGCGCAGAGCAACACCAGCGCGGCGATTGAACTTTATGAGCGCGCGCTCAAGCTGCTGCCCGCCCCAGAGCACGCGCAAGCGCTTGCGGAGATTTATACGCAATTGGGACAAGCCAGCCAGGCGCGTGCGCAAATCGACCTGGTGCGCGCGCTATACGCCCTCGGTGAAAGCGGCGGCACCGATGTCACGCTCGAGCGGGCGCGTTTCGAAAGCGATCATGGCGACGCTGCGCTTGGGTTGACGTTGGCCCACGCGGCTCACCAGCGACGCGCCAACATCCACAGCGCCGACGCACTGGCCTGGGCGCTGTACCGCAACGGCCTGCACGACGAAGCGGCCGCCATGATGCGCGTCGCGCTGCGCTTGAACACGCAGGATGCAATGCTGCACTTCCACGCCGGCATGATCGACGCCGCGCGCGGCGATAGCGCTTCTGCCAGAACGCATTTGTCGCGCGCCCTGGCCCTCAATCCGCACTTTTCGCCCGCCGCCGCTGCCAAAGCGCGCACATGGCTGCTGGCGAATGCCTCTTCTTAGCGTTTGACGGTTCTGCGCACTCGCGCAAGCAACCGATAGACAAAAGCAAAGATTCCGCGAACAGGAGAAACCTATGAAACCAGAAACAACCCAGAAGCTTAGTTTCACGCTGGCGGCGCTGATGATCGCCGGCAGCACGCTGGCCGCCACGCGCGCCCCGGCGGGCGCATCCAGCCACCGCGAAGCGCCGCTCATCTCGAATGACGCGCAAGCGGACACCACCGATGTCTACGCCTTTGTCAGCCCGGAACGGCAAGACTCGGTCACGCTGATCGGCAGCTGGATTCCGCTCGAGTCGCCAGAGGGCGGGCCGAATTAT
>JANMNW010000524.1:0-3963 GCA_031368515.1 Chloroflexota bacterium | reverse complement strand
TTGCCGATTTTGGCCGCATCCAGGCCGGATTCGGCAAAGAGTTTCTTGGCTTCCTCGACGTTGTAATCCTGATACTTCTTCAGGGCCTCGCCGTTGGCGGCCGGGTAGCCGGGCGCAAGCATGGAGTAGGCTGGGCGGCCGAGCACGGGCTTGATCACGGCCTTGATGATGGATTCGCGATCGAGCAGGTGCGACAGTGCCTGGCGGAACTTCTTGTTGCTATACGGTTCCTTGCGAACATCGAAGAAGAAGTAGTCGGTGCGAAAGTCGACCGGGTCAGAGGCCGCTTCGGCGCTTAACACCGGGTCGTTCAACACTGTTTCAAGTTCAGCCGCATTGGACGGGGCTGATTGATCGATCTGTCCGGCCTGATAAGCCTGGAACGCGTTCGGGAATGGCACAAGAACAACTTTTTCGAGGAACGGCATGACTTCCTTGCCGGCCTTGGTGTTGATTTTGGCTTCCATGCGGGTGGGCGTCCATTCGGCCACGATAAACGCGCCGGACGACACGGCCGTCTTCGGGTCCGTGTTGTACTGCGGACCGACCTTGGCCAGCTGCTTCTTGTTCAGCGGCATGTAGAAGCCGAACAGGCTGGGCAGGTAGGGCGTGGGCTCACTGGTTTCAATAATCAACTCGTAATCATTGGCACCCTTCTTGACGCCCAGATCGGTCACAGGCACTTTGCCGGCGACGGCTTCATCATAGTTTTTGATGTTGCCCGAACCCTTGCTGTAATACCAGGCAAAGTCGTAAGCGGTCTTGGGATCGGCCATGTGCTGGAACGTGGCGACAAAGTCGTCGGCGTTCAGGTTGCCGCTGCCATCGGACCAGGGGAACCCGTCGTTCAGAACAAAGGTCCACGTCGTGCCTGCCTCATCAACCTTCCAGCTCTTGGCGCCGCCGGGTGATGTGATCCAGTCCTTGTTCAAGCGTGTGAGCGGCACACCATACATGTCGCCCAGACCTGAGCGGTTGTAGACGCTGGCGCTGATATCGGCAAACGTGCCGGCATCGCCCTTGCCTGCGAGCACATAGACCTGCTGCTCTACGGGAGCGGCGTCGGCGGGCAATTCTTTGCCGCCGCTGTTGACCATGGCCTTGGGCGCCTCGGTCGGCTTGGGCGCCTCGGTGGGTGCCGGCGCATCAGTCGGCTTGGGAGCCTCGGTGGGTGCCGGCGGCTCCGTGGCCTTGGGCGCTTCGACCTTGGGCGCCTCGGTCGGTGCGGCTGGCTGCGGTGCTGTCGTGGGCGCGGCTGCGGGTGCGCCGCACGCGGCCAGCAGTGCGCTGCCTGCGCCGATGCCGGCCAGCTTCAGAATCTGGCGTCGAGATAAGACTTGCTTGTTCGTATTCATCTGCCTGCTAATACTCCTCTTGAATTGGTTTGCGAACTTCATGGTTCACACGGCGATGTAAGCTGCGATGGTATACCATGTTTACTACATAAATCTGATAACCGCAAGTGTTCCGCTCGCAGCCGCCGAATCTTAATAGGCGTCGTAGGTTGTGTCACTCAGACAGCCAGGCGCCTGACCCAAGCGTGGCGCACAGCACGACACCGTTCTCGTTAATGGCGATCGTGTGTGCGCCTTCTGGCGCGGGCCCCACGTCTTCCCAAGTCGCGCCGCAATCCTGCGATCGGGCAATGCGTTCCGGTGTTAGCAGCGCTGACCAATGCGTGTCGGGCGAGCAGGTCAGGGCGATGATGTCGCGTCCGGCATCAGGCTGCGCGACCCAGGTCGCGCCACTGTCGCTTGATGTCCACAGACCCGCTTCGGCGCTCAGCATCAACCCATCAATGGTTGCGAGCAATCCGGTGGGCGGTAGCGCTTCCGGCGGCGCAGGCAAGCGGTGCCAGACGCTGCCGGCGCCAGTGCCGTGATACACGCCATCGGCGAATGCGGCGTAGACCACATAGTTCAAATAGAACCCAGTCGACGGCGCAGCAGCAATGGCTTCACGGCTTTGGAGACCGTTGTTGCATGGCGTCCACGACAGCCCCACATCCATCGTGCGGAACAGCCCGTGATCGAGGGTTACGGCAAACAAAATGCCGTGTTGTTTGGTCGAGGTAGTTTGCGCGATCTGGATGACGTGAATGGGTTCAGGCGTATCGCCCGCCGTCCAGTTTTCGCCGTCCAGGGTGCGCGCGATGCCGTCCGATGCGCCGACAAACACGCCACGCTCGGTGTGCGCCACTGCGCTGATGTGCACATCGTTCAGTCGCGGGGCCTGTTGGGCCAGCTCGCCTGTGTCCAGCAGCCGCCACAGCCCGCGATCGGTTCCCAAAAGCCAATCGCTGAGCAAGCCGCGGCTCACCGCGTAAATCGTTACTGGCGCGTCGGCCAGTCGTTTCAAACGTGTCATAAGGCTTCGAGTGTAACCGCGGCAGGGGTGAAAGTCCAGATTTGGCTCAATAATGCGCAAAGCCTTGCGTATTTTACAGACTCATAGTACAAATCGAGCGAGTACGTGGTCGGCCGGGATGCTAGAACCATGTTTTGCCATGCATCCAGTTGCTTCTAAGCACGGCTGCGAACGATTCCGGTCTAGCCAAAGCCGTAACGCGCGGTGGCGGCATCTATTTGCTTGAGGAGAAAACAATCACCCATGAACGACGAACGAAAACTTTTGTCCAGGCGCCAGATCCTGAAAATTGCGGGACTGGCTGCAGGCGGCACTCTGTTGGCTGCATGCAATGCCGCAACGCCAGCGGCGCCAGCCGCACCGGCTGCCGAGCCCACCAAGGCCGAAGCGCCCAAAGTTGAAGAACCCAAGGCCACCGAGCCGCCTCCGCCCACCGAGGCGCCCAAGGTCGAAGAGCCCAAGCCCACCGAAGCCCCAGCCGAAGCGCCCGCTGCCATGGGTCGCAAGTTGCCGGATGACGCTGCTGCCGCCGATCAGCAGATTCTCGTGCAGGCCGGCGATGGCGGCCGCACTTATCTCGATCTGTCATACACGGTCTACAACCGTCATGTCGGTTCCGACTTGTACTCGATGCCGCCCGTGCGCTTCAACCATGACTTTGACTTGCTGCCCGGCGCCGCCAAATCCTGGAAAGTGGACGAGAAGGGCACGACCTGGACCTTCATGTTGCGCGACGACATCAAGTGGTCGGATGGCAAGAACTTGAACGCCGACGACTTCGTCACCACGTTTCAGTACTATGCCGACCCCAAGGTTGCGCATGACTTCAACTGGTACTTTGCCGAAGCGAAAATCGTCAACTTTGACACGGCGACCAAGGGTGAAAAGCCGATCACCGATGTGGGCGTGCGCAAGGGCGCCAGCGAATTTGAGCTTTTGATGGAAACGGTGTCGCCGGTGCCGTATCTGCCCGCGATGCTGACCTACTACACCCCCTTGCACACCACCGTGGTGCGCGATGGCGACGGCTGGAACAAGTCGTACAACATCGAGCCGGCCAAAGCGGTTTCGAGCGGCCCGTACAT
Organism: Chloroflexota bacterium; assembly: GCA_031368515.1. GTDB lineage: Bacteria > Chloroflexota > Anaerolineae > J036 > Brachytrichaceae > CANJQH01. The sequence goes on along the minus strand of JANMNW010000524.1, from coordinate 511 downwards.
ACTGAAGGAATACACGCCCGAGCGCGTGGTGGCCGAGATCAATCCGAACTATCCGGCCGATCTGCAGCCCTACATTCAGAAAGTGATCAGCATCGTGTTGCCGCCCGAGCAGCGCTTTCAGGCCTATCAGGCCAACCAGATCGATCACATGCAGCTGATCCAGACGGCCGATATCGAAGCTGTTCTGGCTGATCCGGAGCTGAGCAAGCAGGTCACCGGCGATGTGGGCGACTTCCGCTGCGACTACATGTTCTTCGACGTCACCAAGGCGCCGTTTGATAACAAGAAGGTTCGCCAGGCGATCTCGCATCTGGTCGATCGCGATGCGATCATCGAAAACATCACCAAGCCGCTGGCCAGCAAGCCGGCCTACAGTTTCCTGGCGCCGGGCTTCCCTGGCCACAACCCGGATCTGAAGAGCATTCAGAACTACGATCCGGCGCTGGCCAAGAAACTGTATGAAGAGTCGGGCGTCAAGATCGACAAGCTGCTGCTCGAAGTGCGCAGCAAC
>JANMNW010000446.1:0-6794 GCA_031368515.1 Chloroflexota bacterium | reverse complement strand
TCGACGCGCTGAAGCCGTTTGGCGTTGAATCAATGGACATGCCGCTGACTGCTCCTCGTGTTTGGGAAGCCATTCAGCAAGCGCGTGCAAACCACGCAACAGGAGGACGCTGATGTGTCCCGCATCTTTTGACTATCATCGACCGCTTTCTGTCTCCGAGGCAATTCAACTCTTGTCACATGATGGCGCGAAAGCGCTTGCGGGTGGCCACAGCCTGATCCCGGCAATGAATTTGCGGGTTGCCCAGCCAAGTGATCTCGTGGACATCGGGCGGCTCGACGAACTGCGGGGCATTCGTGTGGAGGGAGACCGTCTGGTCATCGGCGCGTTGACCACGCACGCACAGATTGCCGCCTTGGCTGACGTGCAGCAGCACTGCCGTGCGTTGGCAACCGCCTGCGACAGCGTTGGCGATCCGCAGGTGCGCAACTGGGCAACGATTGGCGGAAACCTCGCGCACGCCGATCCTGCTTCGGACCCACCCACAGTCGTGGTGGCTTCCGATGCTGTCATACATACTCAGGGCGTACATGGAAAGCGCGCAATCGGCGCGGAGGACTTCTTCGTCGACGTCTTCACCGTCAATCTGCAACCGGGCGAGTTAATCACCCATATTGAGATCGCCAGCCTGAGCGGCTGGCGGACCGTGTATATCAAACTGCCGCATCCAGCCTCCCGCTACGCAGTGGTAGGCGTGTGTGTCGTGCTGCACGTCGCGAACGGCGTATGTGATCAGGCTCGCGTTGCCGTTGGCGGCGCAATTGCAAAGCCCACCCGGGCGCGCCAGACTGAAAAATCACTGATAGGCACCAAGTTGGATTCGACGGCTCTGGAAACTGCTGCCAGGGCGATCTCAGAGGACATTGGCGGCCTCGCCCTGAGCGACATCTACGCCAATGCCACCTATCGCCGCGCAATGGCAGGTGTCCTGCTCACACGCGCAGTGAAGGTGGCGATGGGATAAATGCTTACAACAGTTGACGCGGTGCAGCAGGCGCTTCATGAGCAGAATTACATCGCCGAGCGCAGTCTTTCGACCGCGATCTATCTCGCGCTGCGTATGGGTAAACCGTTGTTTCTTGAAGGTGAGGCTGGAGTCGGAAAAACGGAAGTCGCCAAAGTTCTGGCGCGCATGCTCGACACCCGGTTGATCCGGCTCCAGTGCTACGAAGGCCTGGATGCCAACCATGCTATGTACGAGTGGAACTACGCGCTTCAGCTGCTCTATCTTAGGCTAATGGAAGCGAGTCGGGCCGGGCGCGATGAAATGCGGGCCGGCCTGTTTACCCGCGAATTTCTAGAGGCGCGGCCTCTGTTGCAGGCAATTGAAGCGGGCGAGAGTGGCAAAGCGCCCGTCCTGTTAATCGATGAACTTGACCGCGCTGATGAGGAATTCGAGGCGCTGCTGTTGGAGCTGTTGTCGGAATTCCAGATCACGATTCCTGAGTTAGGCACGATTGCGGCCAGCCGACGGCCGGTGGTAGTCATCACCTCGAATCGGACGCGCGAAATACATGACGCACTGAAACGGCGCTGCCTGTACTACTGGATCGAATACCCGAGCTTCCAGAAGGAACTGAAGATAGTACGCGCCAAGGCGCCTGATGTGGAACCGATGTTTGCACGCCAAATCACCGCATTCATCCAGGAGCTTCGCAGCATGGAACTGTTCAAACGCCCCGGCGTCGCGGAAACGATTGACTGGACCGCGGCGCTGACTGCGCTCGATCAACACGAACTGTCGCCGGACGTCGTGCAGGAGACCATTGGCGTGATCCTAAAGTATCAGGACGACATTACTGCGCTTGCAGGGGGATCACTGAAGACCGCACTGGACCGTGCGCGTGTCCGTGCGGACATGGCAGCAGGCTGAGTTATGCCTGACACTGTTCGTCGACCAGGCGGATTTCTCCCCTTGGGATTTCCTTATGAGGGCGGTTACCTGTTGCCGAATCTGCTGCTCTTTGGGCGAGTGTGCAAAACCCTGGGCATGTCGGTGACCCCCAGCCGAATGATCGACGTAGCCCACGCACTCGAACTTGTGGAACTGGGGCGCCGTGAGGATGTCTATCACGCGATGTGCGCGCTGATCGTGACTCGCCCGCGCGAGCTTGCGCTATTCGACGAAGCCTTCCGCACTTTCTGGCGCAAGCCAGCCACGGAGTGGTCGACGCTCGACATGAGCTCAATGGGCGAACAGCGCCGTCAGAAGAAAATCCAGTTTCTCCCGCCGCCTGAGGCAAGCCCTGATGACAGCATCGGGCCAACCAGCTCCACGCCTATCGATCAAAGTCTCATCGCAATTGTTCCCACCTATAGCCAGCGCGAAGCGCTGCGCACGAAGGATTTTTCCGAAATGTCTGCGCAGGAGCTCACGCAGGCAAAACTGCTGATCACGCAGTTGCATTGGGGATTGGGGGTGCGTCGCACGCGTCGACTCGCGCCCGGCAATGGATCTGACATGGACATGCGGACAGCATTTCGCCAGAACATGAAGTACGCTGGCGAACCTGTGGAGTTGACAACCCGTTCACGCAAGGTCAAACCGCGCCCTCTCGTACTGCTATGCGATATCAGCGGCAGCATGGAGCGCTATACCCGGGTGCTGCTTCATTTCTTGCACACGTTGTCAAATAGCATCTATCAAGTTGAGTCATTTGTCTTCGGCACCCGACTGACCCGCATAACACTGCAGTTGCGCCACAAGTCTGTTGACGTAACGATGCGACAGGTCGGCGTCGATGTCAAGGATTGGGGTGGCGGCACCCGGATTGGCGACGGGTTGCATGAGTTCAACTACCATTGGGCGCGCCGGGTTCTTGGACGTGGCGCTGTGGTGATGATTATTACTGACGGTTGGGATCGTGGCGATCCGGAACTGTTGCGGAATGAGATGGTCCGCCTGCACCGCAACGCACATCGCCTGATTTGGCTAAATCCATTAATTGGTTCTGAAAACTATGAACCGTTGACCCGCGGTGCGATGGCCATGCGTCCGTTTGTAGATGATTTCTTGCCGGTGCGCAATCTCTCAAACCTGGCAACGATTGCGCGTGCACTGGCGCGAGTGGACTGGCGTCGACCGAACCTGCTTGCACGCCGTGAGGCGGCATCGATCGGTTAGTCGTTCTCGGCTCGGTATTCGAGTTTGGACATGGCTAGATGGTTAATGACACTAGACCAAGTCACTGTATGGTTAATCAACGTGGCGACACGCCAGCAAGTAGATTGGAAACACACTCAAATTAAGGAGACAATCATGCCAAAGTAACTATTTCATGGTCACTATACGAGCGAAGGGCTCAAAGGGGTCCTCAAAGACGGTGGCACTGGTCGACGAAGTGCGGTTGAGAAATTAGCCCTGTCGGTGGGCGGTACGATAGAAACTTTCTATTACGCTTTCGGAGTTGATGATTACTTCATCATTGCAGACCTCCCAGATAACGCAGCCGCAAGTGCAATGGGCCTTACAGTATCTGCCAGCGGAGCCGTCGTTAATACGATAACAGTACTCATGACTCCTGAGGAAGTTGATGAAGCGACGAAGAAACATCCTAATTATCGACCGCCTGGGAAGTAGCGTCAAAATAATCTAAAAGCCCGACTGCAGAAAGATCGTCCGATGATCACCATTCGGATGCCCCAACGTGTTGTAGACGACCTGAAGCGAGTTGCACTGTCACAGTTCAGAAAACGCTCTCCTCGTCATCAAGTTCCGGCCAATCAGCCTCGGCGTCCATCAGCCGGAATTGGCGGCGGCCGCGCCGTTCGATCAGCTCGCCCATTTCAAATGCGCTTAGCAGCCGCTCGCCTGTGGTTTGAACAAAGGTCATGCGCCGCCAACGAATGGAGGGAATCGGCCGCGCCAGCCGCTGCAGCGGGCCGAGCTGCATCTTGTAATACAGATCCTGCGCGCGCGGGTGGGCCGGTTGTTCCGGAAACAAATCCACGCGCCGCACCAGCTCGTAGCCGCGCACTTCGGCATACTCGTGGATGGCCCAGCGCTCGTCGCCAAACTCAGCTGTCAGATAAAACGCCAGCACTTCGGCCAGCTCTTCCGGCGGCGCATGCTTGACCGGGATGCGATACCAGTGATCCCAGCGTGCGATGTCCAGGTCGCGTTGCCGGCCGATCATGCACACCAGCACGCGCGAATCTGCTTCGATGCTCACGCAATCAGTGTAACGAAAACGGCGCGGGCGGGGCTGACACTTTCTGACAGCGCTTCATGCCGCGCGTTCAAGCACATACAAGCCGTGCCGAAAGCGAAAGGGAAAGAAAGCATGCAGGGTTTGGCTGGCGTGCGCGACGCGCAGGTTCAGGGCTGAAAACGCGGCGCGCCAGCGGGCGTCGCTGCGGTTGCTGTGCGGGTGGCCGCGCCATTCCCAATTCAGCCACGAATCGCCAAACTGTGTGAATGCGCGTTCGGCTGGCGATTCAACCAGATCCTCAAGAATGACTATCTTGCGCGCCACGCGGGCGGCTTCGCGCAGCGTGGCGTCTGGATCGGGGATGTGGTGCAGCACGGTGATCAGCAGCGCGGTGTCGAACGCATCGGCGCCGAACGGGATGGTGCGGCCGTCGTAGACGTGCACGGTCAAATCCGGCACAAACGAGGTGTTGCGCACATCCAGCGCGGTGATGGCGCAGCCGCGCTCGGCTACAGCCTGGGCGACAAAGCCGTGGCCGGCGCCGATGTCCAACACGCGTTCGCCAGGGCTGAACCACGGGGTCAGACCCTGCGCCAGCGCGCGCGCGCGCCGCACATTGGGGCGCGCGATGGCATCACGGACGTGGGCGGGAAGTCGTAGCAACATGCTCAGCGTTTGTGCCCGCGGATGGTGTTGGCCACAGCATCGAGGCCATCACTGTCTGAGCTTGTGCCCGTCCAATCCAAGCCATCGGCCTCGATCACGCACAGCGGCGCAAGCGCAAAGCCGCTGGCCCAACTTTCATACAGCGCGTTGATCTGCGCGATGTAGTCGGCTGGAATCGCTTTTTCGTACTCGCGATTGCGCCGCGCCACGCGGGCGAGCAGCGTATCGACCGATGCGCGCAGATACACCACCAGATCAGGCGGCCGGATGATTTCAGCCATGGTGCGGTATAGATCGTAGTACGTGGTCCAATCGCGCCCGGTCAGATGGCCTTGCAGGTGCAGGTTGCGCGCAAAGATCTCCGCATCTTCGTAGACGCTGCGATCCTGCAGTGTGGGGAGCGTGTCGCGGCAGATGCGGTTGTGCTGTTCCAGGCGCTTGCCAAGAAAGAAGATCTGCGAGTGAAAGCCCCAGGTGCGCATATCCCGGTAAAAGTCAGCCAGATAGGGATTGGCGTCGTTGGGCTCGTGCGCCGCGTGGCAACCCCAGCGCCCGGCGAGACGCCTCACCAGCGTGGATTTGCCGACGCCGATGTTGCCTGCGATGACAATGAAGGGCGCGGGAGAAAGGTCTTGACTTTTCAAGTCATGACTTGTCGCCATTCGCCCCTCCCATCGACGTAACTTACTTCCGACAGCGCGCCATTGACCACCAGATGCTGCGGCGGCTGGTGGCCGATGTCCACGTCGTAAATCACTGGAATGGGCAGGTCGCCCAAGGCATCGGCCAGCGCCGCGTGCTGCGAGTATTCGCCCCGCGCCTCAGCCGCTGTACGGCCAATCAATACCGCTCGCGCATGCTTGAACCAGCCCGCCAGCTTGAACTGTTGCCAACAACGCGCTGCGTCGAACGACGCCATCTCGCAGTTCTCCAGATAAACGATCACTCCCTCATTACGCTGCGCATGCGCAAAACGTTCGATGTCGCCATAGGGCGTGCCCACCAGCCGGCTCAACACATCGGCGCATCCGCCGATCAATCGGCCGCTCACGCGCACATCGCGCTGCGCGCCCAGCACGCGCCATTGGGTCGGCGTATCGGCACGGTAAGTCGACACTTCTGGCTGATCCTGATAGCTCGTCCAGCCGTTTTGGTGATGCGTCAACGCAGTTTGTCGGAAGCTTTCGCCCGCCTGCAGCGCCATCACATCGCGCCACCAGGCCGCGCCCGGTGGCGGGGAAAAAGCCGCGTCCATGAAGTTCATGCCGTGCAGCGACACTGTGCCGGTGTGCAGCAGATACGGCAGCATGAAGGTGGTGCCGTCCGACCAGCTCACGAACCATTTTGGCCGCGCGCGCGCCAACGCTTCAAAGTCGAGCAGCGGCAGGATTTCGATCAACAGCTCGCCGCCCCACGGCGGCATGACGGCATGGATGCTGCCGTCGAGCATCATGGACATCAGCTCAGCCGCGCGCTGCGGCGCGGGCGCGCTGGTTGCGCCGCTGCCGAACAGGCACGCGCCCAGCTTGACCTTGAACCCGCGCGCCCGCACTTGCGCGGCGCAATAGTCAAAGCGGGCGCGCAGATCGGGTGCGACGCCGGTTGAGGGCGCAGTCACGCCGATGGTGTCGCCCGGCACGATCGGCGCCGGCATGCGAATGGCTGGCATGCGCGCATTATCGCCCTGCCGGCGCAAGCGACTCGTCAAAAAAGCGTTCGATATCGGCAAACAAGCGCGGCGCATCGTCATGCAGTGGCATTTCGTGGAAGAACCCGTCATACCAGCCCACGTGTTTGCGCTGCGAACCCAATCGCGCGCCGATGACATTGGCGCTGTCGCGTGCGACCACCGTGTCTGCGGTACCTTGGGCGACAAATACCGGCGTGCGCACGTGTGGCAGCAAGGCGCGCGTGTGATCGATGAATCGCAACAGCTGCGCGATGGCGCCGGTTGGCAGCTTTATCGCGTTTTTGTAA
>JANMNW010000379.1:0-10280 GCA_031368515.1 Chloroflexota bacterium | reverse complement strand
CCGTCAACGTCAGCCGCTTGTCCCCGTCACGCGCCGCCAGCACCGTGTCTAACTCTGCTTCCAAGTCCGCCATCAGGCGCGCCTTTGCTTCGTTTTCACCCATGCCCCCATTTTCGCTCCCCTTTAGAAAAATGCACCCCCCAGCGCCTCGATTGCGTTACACTCTCGATGCAATGGGCACGATTCATCGACAAACTCCGGTCGCCGATGGCACTTGGGACTATGGCACTGTGGCTGCGCACAAGTATGAAGGCGGGGCGGCGCCTGGCGCGGTGCGCCGGGTGCTGATCGGCCGCGATGAAGGCGCCGGCGATTTTGTCATCCGCTACTTCACGATCCCACCCGGAGGGCATTCGGCGCACGAAAGTCACGCACATCCGCACGGCGTCGTCGTCGTGCAGGGCGGCGGACAGGTGTTGCTGGGGGATGTGTGGCACGATATCGGCGTGGGCGACGCTGTGTTTATCGAGCCAAACGAGATTCACCAATTGCGCGCGCCGGCAGATCGGCCGCTGGGCTTTATTTGCGTGATCCCGCCCAAAGAGGCGCCGCGCACGCCCGCCACGCCGCTTGCAGACAACACCAACGCATGAAACAGACTCCAATTGTCACCACCGCGGAAATGCGCGAGATTGAGCGGCTCGCCGATGCCTCGGCCAACCCCAGTTACGCCCAAATGATGCGCAATGCCGGCCAGGCCGCGGCGCGCGTCATTTTCGAACGCATTCGACGCTCGCCGCGTTTCAACCCGCGCGCGCCGTCCGAGACGCGCGTGCTGATCTTGTGCGGCAAAGGCAACAACGGCGGCGATGGCCTGGCCTGCGCGAAAGAACTGGCCCGCCTGGGCGTCACGCCGCAGATCTACATGTTGATCGTCAACGCCGTGCGCAAACCCGGCCCGATCACCGACTATGTGCGCGCCACGCTGAAAGACTTGATCGCCGATGGCGTCTTTATCGACGGCGTCGAGGCCACCGGCGATGGGCGGCTGCAACGGCTGGGCGATTTGTGGTCGCTGTTGATACGCGCCGACGTGGTGGTTGATGCGTTGCTGGGCTCGGGCGTGTCGAGGCCGGTCGAAGGCGATCTGCGCGAAGTGTTGCGCGAACTGGCCCATGTGCGCGAGACACTGCGCTCGGAAAAGTTGCCGCTGCTCGTGGCGCTGGATGGCGTGACCGGCATGAATTTTGACACCGGCGAGTTGGACTCTGCCAGTGTGCCGTCCGACCTGACCATCACCTTTCATGCGCCCAAGCGCGGACATTACAGCTATCCGGCCGCCGAAGTTGGCGGAGAGCTGATCGTGACCGATATTGGCATTGGCACCTTCCGACGCGACGAAGATGCGCCCGCGCTGTCGCTGCCCAAACCCACGGCCGTTCTGGCCGATGATGCGTTAATCGGACCTCTCTTGCCGTCACGCCGCCGCGATGCCAACAAGGGCACGCACGGGCGGCCGCTTGTGATTGGCGGCTGCGATGATTTTGTCGGCGCTCCTGCGCTTTCCGCCGCGGCGGCCTATCGCGCAGGCGCAGGCGTGGTCAATCTGGCCGTGCCGCAGTCGGTCAAGCCGATTGCCGCCGCCGTGATTCGCGAAGCCACGTTTGTCACGCTGCACGATTCGATTCACGCGCTGGCGCCCGAATCGGTGGAAGCGATCGCGCATTGGATGGCGATGAGCAACAACCGCTCGCCGGTGCTCATCGGCCCCGGTATGAGCCAGGCCGAGTCGGCTGGACGATTTATCGAGGCGTTTCTCGCAACTCTGGGCCGCGATCTGGTTGGACGGTTGCTGGTGGATGCCGATGGGCTCAACCTGCTCGCCAAACGCGACAACTGGCACGAGCTGTTGCCTGCGGGCACAATTCTTACGCCGCATGACGGCGAGATGTCGCGTTTGACGCGCACATCGCTGCGTGATGTGCAGCGCGATCATATCGGCAATGCGCTGCGCTACGCGGCAGAGTGGGGGCACATCGTGCTCTTGAAAGGCCCGCACACGGTCGTGGCTGAACCGGGCGGCCGCGCGGTGGTCATGCCGTTTGCCAATCCGGCCATGGCGACGGCGGGCACCGGTGATGTGCTGGCCGGTTGCATCACCGGACTGCTTGGCCAGGGGCTGATGCCATTCGACGCGGCGATCTGCGGTGCATACATGCATGGAACTGCGGGCGAACGCTGGCGCGCATTGCATGGCGAAGCGGGAATGCTGGCTGGCGATCTGCTGCCGCTTCTGCCGGAAGTGTTGCGCGATGTCGCGCGCTCGGCGGGCTGAGCGGCGTTACTGCTGCAGTTGCGCGACGTATCCGTTGCGTCGCTCCTCGTTGATATGCACCTGGGGTTGATCATGCCGGCTGCCTCGTTTGACTCAGGCCCGTCTATCCCCAAAGCGAATTGATCACCGTGAGATACAGCGGAATGCCGATCGCCACGTTGAAGGGAAAAGTCACCGCCAGGGCCATGGGCACAAACAACCCGGGGTTGGCTTCGGGCAGCGACATACGCATGGCTGCTGGCACCGCGATGTAGGACGCGCTCGCGCACAACACGGTGAAGATCAGCGCATCGCCGCGGTCAAGACCAATGCCATAGCTGATGGCAATGCCAAGCGCCGCGTTGAACAGCGGCAATGCCACCGCAAACAGCAATGGGAACACGCCAAATAGTCGCAGGTCCTTTAATCGCCTGGCGCTCGACATGCCCATCTCCAGCAGAAACAAGCTCAAAAACCCTTGAAAGATTTCGCTGGTAAACGGCGACAGCGCCCGCGCGCCGCGCGCGCCAGTGATCACGCCGATGAGCAAGCTGCCCAGCAGAAGCAGAACGGAGCCGTTAAAGAGCGCTTCGCGCAGCAGATGCCCGGCTCCGTTGCTGTGTTCGCCGTCACCACTGCCCTTAACACCGGCGCGCCGCGCCAGGATGATGCCGACGATGATCGCCGGCGATTCCATCAACGCCATGATCGCGACCATGTAGCCGCTGGAAGTCATGCCGATCTGCTCCAGAAAAGCCACGCCGGTGACAAATGTGACTGCGCTAATCGAGCCGTAGGTGGCGGCGATGGCCGCGGCGTTGGACGCGTCCAGCCGTCGCCTCAGAATTGCGAAGGCATAGAGCGGCACCAGCGATGACATGGCGATGGCAACGGCAAGGGTATACAGAACCTGCGGCGAGATGCCGCTCTTGTTCAATTCGATGCCGCCCTTGAAGCCGATGGAAAACAGTAGATACAACGAGAAAAACTTTGGCAGCGGTTGTGGAATTTCGAGATCGGATTTGACCAGGATGGCGAAAATGCCGAGAAAGAAAAACAGAACCGGCGGGTTCAGCAGATTCGAGAGTACGAGCGATAAATCCATGACAGCCCCAGGGCGCAATTTGAGGCGCCGACTGCTGTGAAGCGCCCGCAAAAACGGGAGGTGCGCTTCAGCAAGACTGCCCGCGATAAGCCGCGTTAGCGGCTGATCACGGTGCCTTTGCCTTGTGCCGAGTGAAACACCGGGCGTTCGAGGCGCGCGTCGCCAAAAATGACCTGCTCGACGCCGGCGGCGATGGCTTCGCTTGCGCCAAGCACTTTTTTCTTCATGCGTCCTTCGGCAAAGCCCAGCGCCTGATCCAGTTCGGCGTACTTGATGTGAGGGATGAGCGTGCTTTCATCAGGGAAGCTGCGCAACAAACCCGGGACATTGGAAAGAATCACGAGTTGTTTTGCGCCGACGGCGGCGGCGATCATCGCGGCCGCGCGGTCGCCATCCACATTGATGGCTTCGCCTTCGGTGCTGACCGCAGGCGGCGCGATGACCGGCGTGTAGCCGTTGTCGAGCAGCAAATGCAGCAGCGCGGCGTTGACTTTTTCGACCTTGCCGGTGAAGTCGTCTCGCACCAGCACCTGCTTGCCGTCGATCACGGCGCGCACGCTGGATTTGCGCGGGCCTTCCAGCAGGCGGCCATCGATGCCGCTCAAGCCCAGCGCGTTGACGCCGCGCTTTTGCAGGCGTTCCACGATGCGCGTGTTCATTTTGCCCGCGTACACCATGGCAAAAATATCCAGCGTTTCGCTGTCCGTGTAACGCGAGGTGTAGCCCTGCGGCGACGTTAGAATGCGCGGCGGCTTGCCCAATTTTTCGCTGATCACATTGGTCTCGTCCGAGCCGCCGTGAATCAGGATGACTTTGTTGCCTTCTTTGACCAGCGTGGCGATGTCATCGCACACCAGGTCGTAGTTGATGCCGGCACTTCCGCCGACCTTGACCACAATCACGTATTTTTCTCCTCAAGATGCATTGTCTCATGAGGAAGGCGCATGGCCGATTCAGCTATTCGACATCGCCCGAGGGCAGGGTGCGCGCCACGCGCGCATCGCCGCTCTTGTATTCAAACACGTCGACCAGCGCCTGCCACTGCCCGGCGCCAAGATCGCGGAATAGGAAGGTGCGCGGGTTGGGCAGCACAAGCACATTCGCGTCGGCTGTGTCGCGCACGAACTTCTGCTGGTCGACACGGGTGCTGCCGGGCATCTTGTCCGGATACTTCGCGCGCTCCCATGGAAACACGCGCTCCTTGTAGCTGTCGCGCACCACGTTGGCATACAGCTCGCCGTCACTTTCTTTGCTGATCAGCAGGAAACTGTCTTTCCAGCGCGCATACATGGCGCCGGGTGTAATGGTGCTGCCGGCAGGGCGAAAGATATAGGTGCCCGACCAAGCGCCGCCTGACGGGTTTTCGGCTTTGACAATTTTGACGCAATCGCCGCTCTTGACGCGCGCGAGTTCCGGCAGCGTTCTGCGGTTCAGCATGAGCCGTTCCACCGCGATGACCGTGCACCCATTTTCGATTGGCGCGGCAATCTGAGCGCTCCATCCGCAGCGTGCCCAGCCGCCGCGCTTGGCCGCAATCGCCTGGGCTTCCAGGGCGGCCAAATCGCCAAAATGCTTCGTGTCTGGTTCGGCGCCTGTGGCGCGAGCCACCCCTGCTCGCAGCAGCTCCTCGCTGGCCATGCGCCCATCGAGGACATACACGTAGCGCAGCAGCCGCCCTTGGGCATCCACCTCGGTCGTATCCTTTTCTAGGCGCACCAGCTTCCCGCTCACCAGCGCCTTATTCGCAGCAGCGGCCTGTGCGGCAAAGCAGGCATTGCCGGACGGCGCATCAACGCCCAAATAGCGCACCAGCGTGGGTGTGTTGTTCAACGTCACTTCTATGGTGGCGGCGTCGATCACGCGCGTGACCGACACTGTGTCGCCCGCTGGCACGTCCGACGGCCGGCGGCCTTGCGCCGAGGCAGGAGTGACAAGTGTTGTTAGTGCGATAAGGCAGGCTGCGCCGGCTGCCCACGATGACGTTTTCATGATGTTCTGATACTAGGCCCGAAACCTGAACGTATGCAGTGAGCCCAGTCATGTCCCGGCATGACGGGCGTCATGCCCCGTTGGGGATGACGGCCGGAACACCCCCTTTCGACCGGATGTGTGGATTAGAATTCAACATATGGAAGGATCGGAGAACAAGACCTATCTGACAGCGGAAGGCGCTCAAAAATTGCGCGACGAATTGAAACTCCTGATTGAAGTCAGGAAGCCCCAGCTGGCCGAGCGCTTGCGCGCCGCCATCCAGCAGGGCGATCTTTCCGAAAATGCAGATTACACCGCAGCCAAAGAGGAACAAAGCTTTTTGGAAGGCCGCATCCTGGCGCTGGAGCGTATGCTCTCGGAAATGGTGCTGATTGATGAGTCGGGTGGCGCGACGGGCGACGTGCGCATGGGCAATCGCGTGACCGTGCAAGAGGAAGGCTTTACCGACAATGAGACCTTCCAAATCGTCGGCGCGGCCGAAGCGGACCCGGTGGCCGGCAAGATTTCAAATGTGTCACCGCTGGGCCACGCGCTGCTTGGGAAACGCCCCGGAGCAAAGGTGCGTGTGCAAACTCCCGGCGGCGTGTCAAGTTTCAAGATACTGCGAGTCGAATAATCCCGATGAGCAGCGCGGCGCCCACCAACCAGTGAGCGCCGACATTTTTCCAGTGAGTCAGCGCAAAGGCGCCGATGGCTATCGCCAGCGTGAACACATCGTGCAGCGCGCTGCCGCCGAGCTGGGCCGCGGCCAGCACCAGGCTGGCGACGACCGCGGCATTCACCCCTTTCAGGAACTCGCGAAACAACGGCGCGTTCTTGATGCGGCCCAATAGGGCGTTCTCAAGCAACACAAACACAAACGCCGGCGCAAAGATTCCAAGAGTGGCGACGGCTGCGCCAGGCAGGCCGCCGACCAGGTAACCGGCGAATGCCGCAGTCGTGAATACCGGCCCCGGCGTGCTTTGGCCTATGGCGATGCCGTCCAGCAGTTGTATTTGCGAAAGCCAGCCTAGATCGGTTACAAGCAGTTGCTGCAACACGCCGATCAACGCAAATCCTCCGCCGTAAATCAGGGCGCCGATTTTGAGAAAGGTCCAAAAAATCAGCAACGTTGGCGCAGCTTCATTTGCCTGGCTCAATCCGCTCCATGCGGCAGAGACCGTGAGCGCGCCTGCGTTGGTGCCCGTCAGCAGCGCGCGGCCGTGGACCAGAGCCGCATGCACGACGCCGCCTGCGACGAACACGCTCAGCACATCCGCTTTGACAAACAGCAGCGCTGCCAGCCCGGCAAAGAACACGCCGGCTTCGCGCGCATTGACGGCGACCGGCTTGCCGAGTTGCACAACACCGCTGACCACCAGCGCCAGCGCCACGGGTTTGACTGCATAGAGCAGGGCGGCAAGCCAGTCGGCGCTGCCGTTGGCGGCATAGACCATTGCAATCAGCGTGACCATTACAAACGCTGGCAGAATGAAGCAAATGCCCGCGGCAATCGCGCCCGCTGCGCCATGCAGCCGATGCCCGGCATAGATGGTAATTTCGGTGGACGTGGGGCCGGGCAGCAAGTTGGCCGTGCTCAGATCGGCGTTGAATTGCTCGGCATTCAGCCAGCGCCGTCCCTCGACTAGCTCGCGCCGCATCAACGCGATATGCGCGGGTGGTCCGCCAAAGCCGATCAGCCCCAGCCGCAAAAAGTAGGCGCACATCGTGATGAACGAGGGGCGGTCTGGCGGATCGTTTGTCATTGAATCGCGTCCAAGAATTTGTAATAGGCGCCAACCATCGGCATGAACCATGGGTTGCCGGAATACAAACCGAGCGGCGCAGCGGGAAATGGCAGATCAAATGTGGGATTGTTTGAGCCGAGGCCGAGCATGCGCTGCGCGCAACACGCGCCGAGGTGGGTGAGCAACGCGACGCCATGACCACCACAGCCCATCGCATAGTGCAGGCCGTCGCTTGTGACGCCGGCATGCGGCAGCAAGTCAAATGAAAATCCCAGAGTGCCACCCCACACATACTCTATGGGCGTGTCTCTTAGCTGCGGATAAACATAGTGCATGCCCGCGCGTAAGTCGGCCAGGCTGCGCCGGGTTGACTCAGCCGTTGGCGCGACAAATTCCGCGCGCCCCCCAAAAATCAACCGTCTATCCGCCGTGGTGCGCCAGTAGTACAGGTAGTTTTTGGAGTCGAAAAACATGCGGCTGCGCGGGCTGATCTCGGCGATGCGATCTTCCGAGAGCGGCGCGGTGGCGATGACATACGAACCGACGGGCACGATGCGTCGTTGCAGCCATGGCGTTAGGGCGCTGGTGTAGCCGTTGGTTGCGATCAGCACCTGATCTGCGCGTACTGCGCCGCGCGCTGTGGTGACGCGTTGCGGCGTGACCGCACCGACTGGCGTGCGCTCAAACAACTGCGCGCCGGCGCGCTTGGCCGCAGTGGTGAGACCGGCGACAAATTTGCCTGGATGCAAGCCGGCGCTGGCGTCGTCGCGCAGCCCGCCGTAATAGCTCTGTGAACCGATCTCTGCCGAGAGCGCGTGCGTGTCGAGCAGGCTGACCGCGTGGCCAAAATCGCGCGAGAGCACTTCGGCTTCATGCGCGTAATGGGCAAAGTGGGCGGGCTTATATGCGAGCTCAACGTGCCCGCGGCGCGCAAAGTCGCAAGCGATGTTTTCCGCGCGGATCAACGCTTCGACATAATCGATCGCTTCGAGCGAGCTGGCGAAGAACGCGCGTGCGCGTTCGCGGCCAAAACGCTTTAGCAGGGCCGAAGCGCCCAGCTTGGCGCCGGTGAGCACCTGTCCGCCATTGCGCGAACTTGCGCCCCAACCAAAGCTGTGCGCTTCAAACACCGCCACACGCGCACCGAGCAAGGCCAGTTCGCGCGCGGCAGACAGCCCGGTGTATCCGCCGCCAACGATCGCGACATCGACCCGGTCGGGCAGTTGATCGGGTGGCGCCAATTTCGGGAAATCGGTCGAGTCGCTCCAATACGATGTCTCTTTGATTCCGTTGGGCATGCGTCAGATTGTATGTAAGGGGCGGCGACGACCTGACAGTTAAAGAAATTCTAAGCTTTCGCCGCCGATTACGGCCGCGGTCGGCGCGTAGCGACGCGCGGCGGCAGCTGTGGCGGTGGCGGCTCAGCCGTTGGTGCAGGCGCAGGCGTTGCCGCGGGCTCCGTTGGCGGCGGTGGCGGTGGCGGCGGTGGCGGTGGCGGCGCGGCTTCCGTCGGCGGCGGTTGCTCCGGCGCCGGCATGGGCATGTCTGACGCAGCCGGCGGCTCCGGTGACGGTGGCATTGCCATTGCCGTCGCCGTTGCCCGGATGGCGCCAATGGTCGCGCGCGCATCGTCTGGCGGCAAAGTGGTGAGGGTGGCGCGGATCACAACTGCGGTGGCCCGCAAGTCGACAATTGGCGTTTCTGACGGTGCTGGAGATGCAGGCGGAGGCGCGATTGGCGTGCTCGCGCGCGCCGTGGCTGTGGCGCGCAACGCCACACCGGTGGGATTGGGCGTGCGCGTGATCAATGGCTGCGATATCGCCAGCGCTGTGGCTGTGGCGCGCAACGCCACGCCGGTCGGATTGGGCGTGCGGGTGCTCAGTGGTCTGGAAATCGCCAGGGCCGTGGCAGTGGCGCGCAACGCCACGCCGGTTGGATTGGGCGTGCGGGTGCTCAGTGGTCTTGGAATCGCCAGCGCTGTGGCAGTGGCGCGCAATGCCACGCCGGTCGGATTGGGCGTGCGGGTGCCTGGCGCCGCTGTCGCGACCTTGAGCGGGATTGGCGTCTCGCTTGGCGCGACCGCTGCGACTGCCGTGGCGCTAGCCTCCGGCGTGGCTGTCGCAGTGGGTGTAACCGATGCTGGCGCAGTGGTTGCCGTTGGCGTTTTTGTGCTGACCGGTTTTGGCGTTGGCTCGACTGTGATCGTCGCGGTGGGTGCCGCCAACGTTGGCGGATCTGTTGGTTCGATTGACAGCGCGGTTGCCAGGCGCGCCGCCTCGGCCTGATGTGCGCGCAGCCGCGCCTGTGCCTCTATTGCGCCTTCGGCGGTCGCGTCGAGCTGCGCGAGCTCGATTTCTCGCCGGGCGGCGAAGCGCGTCAATAATTGGTAACGCGTCTGGGTGTCCGAAGTCAACGAAAGCTGCGCGTCCTCGGTCAGGATTTTGATGCGATACAACGCTTGATCCGGCAGGCTCGATTGCGCGGCATACACCACGCCAGCGCTGCCAAGCAGCGTGGCTAAAAAGATCGTAAACGGGATGCGCCAGCGGCCTCGCGCCTTGCTGCGTGACGCCGGCGCAGCAAACGTTTGGCGCATCTCTTGCGCTTGCGCCAAAAATGCCGCACGCCCCGTCGCCACTGCCGCAGCATTGCGCGGCGGCACGTTGCGCAATGCTTCAAGCGCGCCAATGTTTGGGCCGGAAGGGTGCGTTGATGTGTTCATGCTTCAGCCGTGTCCAATGCGCTGGCCAGCGCCCGGCGCAAAGCGCCCAACGCGCGATGCTGCAATGACTTGACCGCGCCGACCGGTTTGCCGAGCGCGTCCGCAATTTCCTCGTTGCTCAACTCCTCAAAATACTTCATCACAATCACCAGGCGCTGGTCGCTTGTGAGCAGCGCCAGCGCGCGTCGCACATGCTGTGCTTCATAGTTCGCCACGGCCTGTTGCAGTGGCGATTCATCTTCAGCTTCGGGTTCGAATCCCTCCGATTCCTCGAGCTCGTCCAGCGACGCATTGGCATGCCCTCCGTGCCGAAAGTGGTCGCTGGCCCAGTTGTGCGCGGTTCGAAACAGGTATGCGCGCAAAAACTGCGTGGGCCCGGCGCCCTGTTTGAACGCCTGCAGCAAGCGGCTGAACGTTTCCGTTACACAGTCTTCCGCCAGCCGCGCGTCGCCGAGCAGGCGATAGGCGTGACGATAGATG
>JANMNW010000377.1:0-1586 GCA_031368515.1 Chloroflexota bacterium | reverse complement strand
GCGGTCGAAAGTGTCGTGCCAATAACGAGGTCATCAAAAAAATCCCAAAGAGAGTTTGTGACTCGCGCGGGGGATTGAAGGAAGAGATCAAATCACTGCTGTCCGGTTAAAAGTCGAACAAATTCAACTGGTTAGCGACGCCGGGCAGGTCGATCTGGGATGCATCGGCCTGCAAGGCGCATGAAACCTCGGTTTTCTCGAACACCGAGACCGACAAGATCTGTAGACATGTGTAGAGTAGGCATCGAGTTGAAGCTCCTTTTTGACGATGGCGATGAGCACGTAGGTGGCCACGGCGCACCACACCTGCGTCTTCACGGCGTTCTCGCTAGTGCCCAGGAAATGCTTGATGCGCAGGTGCTGCTTGATCCACTTGAAGAACAGCTCGACCTGCCAGCGGCTCTTGTACAGCGCGGCGATCGTCAACGCCGGCAATGCCGTGTTGTTGGTCAGGAAGATCAGCGTCTTGCCCGACTCGGGGTCTTTGAACCTGACGCGGCGCAGGTGCTCGGGATACTTCTTGGCCGAGTAGTGGCCGTTGAGCATGACCTGCTGATCGCTGATGACGCCGGCACTTCGATCGGTGGTGGCCGAATAGACGCGCCGCGCATCCATCGGCGACTTCGCGCGGGTGACGAAGAACGCGCCAGCCTGGTGCAAGGTATACAGCCGCGCGAAGTCGACATAGCCGCGATCCATCACGTAGAACGCGCCAGCCTCGAAGCTGAGCATGTCCAGCACGTTCACGTCGTGCAGCTTGCCGTCGCTGATGTGGATGAACGCCGGGATGGCGCCGCGCAGCTCCAGCAGCGTGTGCAGCTTGATGGCCGCCTTGGTCGATCGAAACGGCGCCCAGTCGAACAAGCTCAGGCACAGATCGATGGTGCTGGAGTCCAGCGCATAGACCGTGTTGTCCAAATCCACGCCGAGCGCATCTTTCGCGTACAGCTTGCGCGCGCGACGGATCAACACGGCAGCCAGGTCCGACCAGATGCGCCAGTCGCGCGACTCGTTGGCATCGGCCAGCGTGGAGCGCTTGACCGCCGAGCGAAAGCCCATCGCGTACAACTTGCCGGCGTTGGCCGACAAGCTGGCCTCGATGTCGCGCAGGCTCTCGCGCCAGGTCAGTTGCGCGAAGGCCATCGCGCGGAACTGCTCGGCGCACGACAGCGCTCGCACGCCCGAGTTGCCGCCATGGCGCTGCACGATGCGCGCGAAGCTGGTCCAGGGCACGAACTCCATGACTTGAGCAAACAAGGTCTTGCCGACGTGCACGCGCTTCCCCAGAGGCAGTCAAGCCCGGGAAAGTACGCGGTTTTGCAGAAACGAAGTTCAAATCGGCACCAAACGAAATCGCCCTACCACCCGCACCAATGCTTGATCTCAGGCTCGGCGTGGCTCATTTAACCGGACAGTAGTGACTGCCTGTCTGTTCGGTGACGCCGGGCTGGCTATAGAAGCCTGACGTGCCGGACGCGGGAAACGGCTTGCCGTCGGATGGTCGTCTTGGATTCAGGCTGCTGCGAGCGGATCGGGCTGGGTGTTGGGCAAGACACGGGGTCTGTGAATGAAGGGCAATCAAGCGT
>JANMNW010000310.1:0-3955 GCA_031368515.1 Chloroflexota bacterium | reverse complement strand
CGAACGCAGCCTGAAGCGGCTGCAAACCGATCACATCGACGTGTACTGGCTGCATTCGCCTGACGCCAACACGCCGGTGGAGGAGACGTTGCACGCGATGGACGACCTTGTTCGCTCGGGCAAGGTGAGCTATATCGGCTGCTGCAACCACACGGCTTGGCAGGTTCTGGAAGGGCTGTGGACCAGCGACGCGCGCAACCTCAACGCGTTTGTGACCGTGCAAAATTCATACAGCCTGTTGTGGCGCACCGAAATGGAGGCGGAGTTGCTGCACGCCTGCCGCAAACACGGCCTGGGGGCGGTGACATACAGCCCGCTGGCCATCGGCCTGCTCAACGGCCAGTTTCGCATGGGCAAGCCGCCCGTCGCCGGCACACCATGGACCGAGAACCCGCACTACCGCGAGCGCTTCCCAAAGGTTATGAACCAGCAGGCGGACGATGTGGTGCAGGCGCTGATCGACATCGGCGCGGCGCGCGGCAAGACGCCGTCGCAGGTGGCTATCGCGTGGATTCTGGCCAACCCGGATATCACAGCAATCATCACCGGCCCAGACGCACCGGAGCACGTCGACGATGTGATCGGCGCGATTGGCTGGCAGCTGGAAGCAGTGGAATTGGAGCGGCTGAACGTGGTTTCGAAACCTGAAACCGGCAGCCGTTTTTCGTAAAGCGAATACCCCAAAAGGAGAGTGTCATGGCAGCGCCCAGTTACGCGCGAGAGAGCGATGTGGCTTGGGAGGCGCATCCGCGCTTCCAAGCGTTGCAGGTCAAGGTGCTTGAATCGAAAGCCACCCACCCGCACGCCAGTGTGATGCTGGTAAAGGTCGAGCCCGGCGGCGTGATCCCCGAGCACACCCACCCCATCGAAACCGAGACCGCGTATGTGCTCAGCGGCAAAGCGGTGCTGCATGTCGATGGCGCGGCGTATCCGTTTGAGGCGGGCGTCAATGCGTCGATTCCGCCCGGCGCCAAACACAGTGTGGTCAACGGCAACGACGAGCCATTGATGATCTATGCGGTTCATACGCCGCCAGTGCGGTAGCGCACAATTCCAAGCTCCGCTCGGAGCGACAAGCGACACCATTCATGCTTAACTTTGCTTACAGCACCATCAACTGGGGCGACACCTGCGACCTCAGCGCCTGCTTCGACGACATTCGCTCAACCGGCTGGCGCGCGGTCGAACTCTTCGCCCATTCCCTTGAGTGGATGGGCACGCCGAAACGCATTAAGACGCTGCTCGGCGAACTGAGCCCGGCGACGCTGTTCGGCACGATCGAATTGCCGTCCAGCGAACGGCAGATTACGATTCACAAGAATCGCCTGGACTACTGCGCCGAAATCGGCGCGAGCGCCTATGGCCTGGTCGGCGCCGGCCGCCCGCGCAGCCGCCCGCCCACCACAGCCGAACTCGACGATCTATCCTCCCTATGCGAAGCCATTGCCGAGCATGGTGCGACCATCGGCGTCGCCGTGGGCTATCACCCACATACGCGCTGCACTGTGCAATACGAACACGAGATCGATCACCTGATTGCGCGAACCAAGCACTTGAAACTGTGCCTGGATATCTCGCATGTCACCGTCGTTGGTGAGGACCCGATCGCGCATCTACGCAAATACCAGGGCCGCATCGGCTACGTGCACCTGAAAGACTACGGCAACGGCGATTTTGTCGAGCTTGGCCGCGGCACGATCAACATGGACATCGCCGGCTTCCTGCGCCAGCTGGAGGCGCAAGCCTTCGGCGGCTGGGTGGTGGTCGAGCAAAGCACCAGCGATGTTTCAGCCAAGCATAGCGCCGAGATCAATGCGGCGTATCTGCGCGGGTTGGGTTTCACCCTATGAACACACTCAGACTTGGATTGTTTGGCTGCGGCGTGATGGGCCAACGCCACATCAAGGGGCTCGGCCAGTTGCGCAAGGTCGGCCGCCTGCGCTTTGAACTGGCCGCCGTCTGCGATTTGCTGCCGGAGAGCGCCAACCGCGCAGCCGATCTGGCCGAGTCGCTGCTCGGCGCGCGCCCGCGCACGTTCACCACGTTCGCCGAAATGCAGGCGGCGCAGCGCGTCGACGCGATCACGATCACAACCATGCCCAACCAGCATGTGGCGCTGGGCATCGAAGCGATCGGCGACGGCGTGCATGTGCTGTGCGAAAAACCGGTGGCGACGACGGTGAAGGAAGGCTGGCGCATGGTGCGCACGGCGCGTGAGGGCAAGCGCAAGCTGGCCATTGCCGAGAACTACCGGCGCGACCCGATCAACCGCTTGGCGCGCGCGCTGATCGACAGCGGCGCGATCGGCACGCCGTATCTAGCGTTGCAGTCGTCGTCGGGCAGCGGCGAAAACGTGATCATCACGCCATGGCGGCATTTGAAGGCGTATTGCGGCATCGCCGTCGATATGGGCGTGCACTACACCGATATTCTGGAGTATCTGCTCGGGCCGATCGTCTCGGTCACCGGCGCCGGTGCGGTCGTCGACAAGCAGCGCAAAGGCAATGATGGGCGCATGCATCCGGCCGACGCCGAAGACTTGGCGCTCGGTGTGGTGCGCTTCGCCAGCGGCGCGCTGGGCAACTTGATGCTCAACATGGGCGGGCGCGGCAACGACCACTGGATGCGCGCGATACACGGCACAGCCGGCTCGCTGGCGATACCCGGCGACCGCAGCGGCAAAACGCTTACGCTGTCGCGGCGCATCGACGGCAAGGATGTGGTGGCCACGCAGGACGAGTTGCTGGCGCTGGTGCCGCAGTTCAGTTTGGATCCAACGACAGCGGCGCTGTTTGGCGGGCCGCGGTTGACGTCGTATGACCTGCCGTGGGCGGACATCGACGCAAACTTGCTCGGCATCGAGTATGACGACTTTGCCAGCGCCATTCTGGAAGACCGCGAACCCGAGGTCAACGGCGAAGACGGGTTGCGCTCGCTTGCGCTGATGTACGGCTTCATGGAAACTGAGCGCGCTGGCCGCGTAGCCACCGCGCAGGAGCTGATCGACGGCGTGGTTGCGGCGTATCAGGATGAAATAGAGGTCAAGACCTGAAAGGTCAAGACCTTTCTACACACTTATGTTCCCCTGGCAATCCTCCCTCGATTTCGGCGTGGTCCACCCCCTCGCCTTTCTGGCCTGCCGCACCGGCGAAGGCCCGATCATCGAAACCCTGCAGAAAATCGTCGACGACCCGGTCTTCGGCGCGGTTGAAATCGCCCCGCCCAAAGACCCGGCCGTGCGCAAACAGGCGCGCGAGCTGCTCGCCGCTGCGCAGCTGCGCGTGGTCTATCTTCCCGTGCTGCCCATCCTGCTCGAAGACCTCGGCATCGGTGCCGCCGACGACGCCCGCCGCCGCGCCGCCATGGACCGCCTGCTGCCGCTGCTCGACGAGGCCATCGAATTCGACGCGCCGCTGGCCATGATCATGGCCCCGCGCGATGTGCCGCTATCCGAACGCCCGGCGGCGCTCGACCGCTTTGTCTTAGACGTGCAAGCGTTATGCGATCACGCCGACGCGCGCTCACGCAAACAGCGCCTGCACATCACGCTCGAAAACTTCGACCGCGATGTCGAAAAGAAACGGCTCATCGGCCCGACGGTCGAAGCCGCTGAATTCGCCGAACGCGTGGACCGGCAGAACTTCGGCTTGACGATCGACCTGAGCCATCTGCCGCTGTTGCGTGAAACACCCGCGCACGCATTGCGGGCCGCAGGCGAACACCTGATCCACGCGCACATCGGCAACTGCGTGATCGGCCACCCCGACAGCAAGATTTTTGGCGACTTCCACCCGCGCTTTGGCCACCCCGAAGGCGTCAACGACCTGCCGCAAGCCATTGACTTTTTGCGCGAGTTGAAAGCCTGCGGCTACTACATGAACGCGCGCCAGCGCCTGGGCGCCACACCCATCGTCTCAATGGAAATTCGCACTAGCGATGAAAGCAGTGAAACCGC
>JANMNW010000275.1:0-10397 GCA_031368515.1 Chloroflexota bacterium | reverse complement strand
CTCAGCGACAACGCCGCGCGCGCGATCAGCTTTGGCCGCAACAATGTGCTGAACCTGCCCTTTCCGGCCGCGGCCAAAACTGGCACCACCAACGACTTTCGCGACAACCTGACTGTGGGATACACCCCCGACTTTGTCACCGGCGTGTGGGTGGGCAACAACGACAACAGCGAGATGGAAGGCGTGACCGGAATCACCGGTGCAGCACCGATCTGGCGAGACGTAATGCTTGGTATCCTGAAAGACCAGCCCGCGCGCGAGTTTGCGCGGCCGGCCGGCGTGGTTGAACTTGAAGTGTGCGCAAATGGCGGACGGGCACCGTCGCCCAGTTGCACGAAACGCATCAAGGAAGTGTTCAAGTCCGATCAGCTGCCGCTGCCGGCCGATGAAAACGTGGAGCGGGCGGTGGCGGCCAAAGATCCCCGGCTGGCGGACGCTCCCGCGCCGGCGGTCGGTCCAGCACAGGCGCAGGAGATCGCGATCACGCAGCCGGCCAACGGCGCTGCGTATGGGCCCGGGCTGCTATCGATTCGCGGCACCGTCAACCCGGCGGGCTTTAACGAATATCAGGTGGAATACGGCGACGGCGACAATCCCGGCGAATGGAAATGGATCAGCGGCCCGCATCGCTCGCCGGTGATCGACGATCAGCTTACGCAGTGGGGCATGGAGAGTTTGCCGCCGGGCCGCTATACCATTCGGGTGACGGTGTTCACCGCCGGCGGCACACAGGTGGGCTACTCGCGTTTTGATGTTGCGCCTTGAGTGTTCGGCGCCCGGCGACGCGGAGACGCGGAGCACACCCGGCGAAGCACACCCGCTGCGGCGGGCAGGAAGTCTCGCAAATTTCGGACTAGAACTCAATCGTATGCACAAACAGCCGCTCGCCTTGCGAATCGGTGCGGGCGTGCCAGGCGCCGTCGGGACCGATGACGCCGCTGGGCGCCGAACACGGCAGTGTGACCGGGTTGCTGCTGTCGACGGTGACGATCCACAGCTTGCCGGCCGCCGCGCGAGTGCGCAAGTTCATCTCATGAAAGGGCCAGATGACATCGCGCGACCATGCGCCGCCGTCGCGGCCGCCGTTGACCGCGTGAAAAACGACGCGCGCGCCGCGCTGCGCCAGCTGTTGGGTGAGATGCGGATCGGGCATCGGAGTGCACGCTGGATTGGCCCACAGGTCGTTGCAGATAAGCCCGCCGATTTCGATGCCCGACAACGTAAACGTGCTTAGCGGCTGTGTGGCGTAATGGTTGATTTCGCCGACCGGCGGCTCGGTCATGCTGCCGCAGCGCAGGATTTTGCAGTGCGCGCCCAGATAGCCGCCATCGGCCGCGTAAAAACGCAATTGGTTATAGACCAGGCCGTCGCCTTCCTTGAAGCAGGTGCCAAGCGCCAGTGCGATGCCGAGCGCGCGCGCTTGCGCGGTGATCCTGTGCATCGCCGCTGTCGTGTGAGCGGCGTCAAACTCAGGTGTGTAGCCGCTGAGCGATCCTTCAGGGGTCAGCAGCACATCGGCGCCCTGATCTTTGACCGACCGCAGTGCGGCGCCGATGGCGGCCTCATTGGCGCCGATGTCTGTGCTGACGCACATCTGATACCCGGCTACGCGCAGTTGCATGTTGGAACTCTTTGGTCTAAACGACCGCTGGCAGTGTAGCAGGCGCCTGAAAATTCGCCCGATTTGGCGCGTCGGCCCGACATAATGTTCTGCTTCACAATGGCTTGACAGCATTCTTCGCATTACGGAAGGCCGTTCTCATCTTTGGTTGAACTGGTTCGGTTACCGTTATGCCCGTTTTATGAACACCTATCAAGGAGAGAAGACAATGCTCAAAAAGCCCCGTTTGATTTCGACCGCAGGGCTGGCCATGTTAATGCTGGCGCTGGCTGCGTGCGACGGCGCGGCAGCCGTGCCCACTGTCGCCCCCGCCCCGACGCAAGCGCCCGCACAGCCAGAGCCCACAGCTGCGCCAACCGAAGCGCCTGCGCAGGCGCCTGAACCCACCGTCGCGCCAACCGAAGCGCCGCCCGAGCCAACCGCCGCCCCGACAGACGTGCCGGCAGCGGCTGCCACCGACACAATTGCGCCGACCGTTGCGCCTGCGGCGGCCGAAGCAGCCGTATTCAAGATCAATCCTGAAAAATCAAAGGCGGTTTTTTCGATCGACGAAAAACTTCGGGGCAAACCCTTCACCGTGCTGGGAGTTACATCAAAGGTCAGCGGCGATATCACGCTCTCGCCGGACGATTTGAGCCAGGCCAAGATCGGCGTGATTCAAATCGATGCGCGCGATCTCTCAACCGATTCGTCGTTTCGCAACACCGCCATCCGGCGCTTTATTCTGGAATCCAACAAAGATGAATTTCAGTTCATCACGTTTGAACCGACTGCCATCGATGGGCTGCCCGCATCCGCCAAGGTGGGCGACACACTCACGTTCAAGATCACGGGCAATTTGAAAGTTCGGGCCATCGTCAAGCCGGTCACGTTTGAAACGACGGCGACGATGGTCTCTGACACCGAAATTTCGGGCACGGCCAAGACCGTGGTGACGCGCACGGATTATGAGCTGACCATTCCCAGTGTGCCCGGCGTGGCGGATGTTGCGGACGAGGTTCCGCTGGAAATCACGTTTGTCGCCACAAAGTAAGCGCGGGGTTGAAGTGGGCTTTGCTTGGCTGAATGCGAGGCCCGCACGTTTGCTGCCGCAGCTCTGGCGGTCTGAATCGTGTAGAAGCACAGTCAGCCCGGCCGGACACGCCCCCTGAGTAAATGCGATGGACTGGCAACATCAATAGCAAAAATGCGTGTTGGCCAAGCTGACTGAGTCCCGTTGAGGATCATGTCAGCAAATGTGCGTCAAGCAAGGGGCAATATGTC
This sequence comes from Chloroflexota bacterium, assembly GCA_031368515.1. GTDB lineage: Bacteria > Chloroflexota > Anaerolineae > J036 > Brachytrichaceae > CANJQH01. Next base: position 7,513 of record JANMNW010000275.1, on the reverse strand, counting down.
CCAAGCGGGCGGGTGATGTGTCCCGGGACATGTCATCCGCCCGAGTTGACGCGTTCGCCACGGATGAAGCGCTTGGTCGAAGCGATGGTGACCGGGTCGTCGTCAAAATCCTTGTGCAGGCGGGCCAAAGAGATGCCCGGGCTGGGTGTTTGCAGCCATGTGACGCTCGGGTGCGATGCCAGAAAATCGCGCGTGCGCGCATCTTCGGCGATGCAGCGTTCCAGGCCCAGCAAAGGCGTGGCGGCGGTGCGCTCCAGCGCGTTGCTCACGGCGAACAATATCGAGCCCTTGTAGCCCAGGTTGGTGGTGTCCAGCACCTCGTGCGCGTCTTGCAGGTTAAACAAGGCGAAGCGCGCAATCACACTGGTTTCGATGGCGCGACGGTAGGTGCGCGAAAACAGCTCGAGGCTGCAGCCCGGTCCCCACAACAGGCACGAGGCGATGGGCAGCGACAGTTCCATTGCCAGCTCGGTGACATGCGCCTGAAAGATGGCGCCGGCGCTGTAGCCGATGAGGTGCAACTCAACCGTGTCATCGCCGTCAAAGCGCGACTTGTAGCGCGTCAGCAGCTGGCGCATGGCGCCTTCCTGTGTTGCGCTGGCTTCGCGCGCGTCCTCCTGAATCTCCTGCCAGATGCGCGTGCTGGTCAGGCGCATCAGCCCTTCGCGCAAGCGGTTGTCGATGCCGCCCACATGGGTGATGCCGCGCGTGCGATGCGCCGGGTCCTGGCCGTCGTCGAGCAGTTTAGCCACCGCGTCGCTCAGCTGCGAGACTTTGTCCGAATGCCAGACCAGCGCAATTGGATAGATCTGATCCTTCAAAAAATGGCCGAGCCGGATCGACGACCACGCAATGGCGCGCGCTTCATCGATGCCCCCGCCGTGGGCGTAGAGCAACAGGCGGCGGCGCGGCCAGCCGCGCGTCTCGCTGTTGAAGGCGTTTAGCAGCGTGTCAAGGGTTCGGCCATCGCTTGGGAAGCGCCCCTGCGCCGTGAGCCGGCCCGCATCGCCAATCGAAAGCACATGCCGCGCGAGCGCCTGATCATCCAGGACGATCGCTTCGTCGAATTCGGGTAAGTGTTGAAATTCCGTCATGGCAAACGCGCGTGCCTGCTTGGTTTTACCGGGACGGCTGCGCCAAAAACAGGGCCGCGCCGTCCCGCTGGGCCGGGATATTTGCCGGAAGCGTCTTGGGTGTGTCCTGGGACAACGTCCCAAACAGCGGCTAGACACTTTGACCCGAGTGCCCTATGCTGTTCTGGGTTTATGAGGCGTGCTGTCTGGAAAGATCGATTGCCCGGGATCGCCGTTATCCTGGTTGCGCTGACGATTTGCACAATCGAGCTGCGCCGTTACCCCACGCATCCGTATCTCAGCCAGCCGCAGGCGGTGTTGGGTCAGATGGTGTTTGTGCTGACGTTTGCCATCGTCGCCACGCTGGCGTTTGCGCGTCTCGCCGGTCACCCCGCCGCATTGGCCCTGCTGCTTTCCGGCTTTGGGGCTTTGGTCACGAACACTTCCGCGCACTGTCCGGTGAACATCGATCAATTGACGCTGCCCGGAGCCGACTGGCTGCCCATTCTTGCGCGCCCGATCGCATCCATGCTGTCATACACCGGCATCCTGCATTTCGTGCTGACCTTGCCGATTGATTTCGCATCGCCCACGCCCGCGGCGCCGCGGCGCGCGCGGCAAATTGTGCTGTTGTATGTGGCGGAGGCGGCCATTCTGGCGTGGATATTCGGCGCCGCCTGGTTCAATGCGCAGGGCGATGTTGCGGCGTGGGTGAGAACCTGGCCGCGCCTGTGGAACGTCTGCTATGCCGTGACGCTGTTCGTTGCCGTGGCCGTCGGCATCCGAACGTATGTGCGCGCGCATGAGCCGGCCGATCGGCAGCAGCTGCGCTTCTTTGTGTTCGGCGGCGTGGCGGTTGGCCTGATCAACGTGGCGTTGACGCGCATTCCCATGTTGATCGGCAGTGGCGAGCTGCTGAACGCCAATGCGCGCGCGGCGCTCGACATTTCCTTTCCGCTGCTTGTGGCGACGGTGCTTTGGGGCACCCGTTTGCGCGGAGTTGAGACGCTGATCAACCGCACCTCGTCTACTCCGGCTTGACGATAGTCGCCGCACTGGTCTATTCAGGATTTGTCTACGCCGTCGGTTTCGCGTTTCCCGCGCAAGCGGCGCTGTCGCCGTTTGTGGCCGCGATCATGATTGCGATGGCGTTCAATCCGGTGCGCCAGCGGGCGCAACAGGTGCTGAACCGGCTCATGTATGGCGAGCGCGATGCGCCCATTACCGTGTTCAAGCGCATGGGCGAGCGGCTGCAAGACGCGCCTGTGCACGACAGCATGCTGAACGCCATTGCCGAGACCCTGGCCGATTCGCTCAAGCTGCCTTATGTGTGCATCGCGCGCCGGGATGGCGAGGGATGGCGCGTGCTTGCCGAGCATGTGCTGCCAGGCGGGCAAAAACCCGCGCCGCAGGCGCTGCAGGCGCAGTTTCGCGCAGGCGACGCAAGTGGGAGATGGGGCCGCGCGCCGATCGCCTTTCAGGGCGAATCGATCGGCATGCTGATTGTGTCGCCGCGCTTTGCGGGGGAGCGCCTGTCCAAAGCCGATCACACTCTGCTCGCCGCATTGTCGCAACCCATCGGCGCGGTGATCCACGCCATGGAGCTCACGCTCGATCTGCGCCGCTCGCGCGAGCAAATTCTGCGCACGCGCGAAGAGGAGCGCCGCCGCATCGGCAACGATCTGCACGACGGCCTGGGCCCGAGTATGGCGGGCATGTCGTTTGAGCTGGGCGCGGCGCGCAATTTGCTGATGCGTGATCCAGCGAAGGCCGATCTGGTGCTGTCGGCCTTGCAGCAACGCATGCAGTCGTCGGTGGAGGATATTCGCCGGCTGGTGTATGCGTTGCGTCCGCCAGTATTGGATCAGATCGGGCTGGTGGCGGCGATCGCCGAGCAGGCGGCGACGATTCAGCAGGCGGCGGCGCAGGCCTTGCGCATCAACGTGCGCGCGCCGGATGTGCTGCCTGAGATTCCCGCCGCGGTGGAGACGGCCGCCTATCACATCGCGCGCGAGGCGATGCTGAACGTGGTCAAACATGCTCGAGCGACGCAGTGTGCGGTGACATTGCAAGTGCGCGCTGAGGCGTCGGCGGCGCAGTTGGTGCTTGAGGTGCTGGATGACGGCAGGGGCGTTCCATCGGGCGGACGCGCGGGGGTTGGGCTGAGTTCGATGCGCGAGCGCGCAGGCGAGCTGGGCGGCACGTGCGACATTGTCGCGGCAGCGCCTGCGGGAACGCGGGTGCGCGCAGTGCTGCCTATCGGCTGAAGCGCTCATCATGGCTGCATGCTGAATCTTGTCCAAAGGAGAGAAATGTCCGAAGAAAAAATACGCGTTCTGATTGCCGACGATCACCCGGTCTTTCGAAACGGCCTGCTCACGCTGCTGGCGACGGTTCCGTCGATTGAGTGCGTGGGCGAAGCGGCGAGCGGCGAAGAGGCGGTCGCACGCGCTCTGGCGCTGTTGCCCGATGTGGTGCTGATGGACATTCGATTCCCGGGCGCTGTGATGAACGGCATTGACGCCACGCAGAGCATTCATGAACAGGCGCCGAACATCGGCATCATCATGCTTTCGATGCTTGACGACGACGATTCGGTGTTTGCGGCCATGCGCATGGGCGCGCGCGGGTATGTGCTGAAGGGCGCGCAGCAAGAAGAGGTGATTCAGGCGATCCAAGCTGTGGCGCAGGGGCATGCGCTGTTCAGCCCGGCCATCGCGCGGCGCCTGCCCTCGTATTTTGCAGCGCAGGCGTCGGCGGCCAATCATTACTTTCCGCAGCTGACGCCGCGCGAGCTGGAAGTGCTGGCGTATATCGCGCGCCGCCTGACCAATCCGGAAATCGCCGCAATGCTCAACATCAGCGGCAAGACCGTTCGCAATCACGTTTCGAATGTGCTGACCAAGCTGCAGGTGTCCAATCGCACCCAGGCGATTCTCAAGGCGCGTGAAAGCGGCCTGGTGCCATAGCCGCCGCCGCTACAACCCGACCACGTTGTCGATCGTGTAGTAGGTTTCGTCATCCGCCGCCTGCTTAAGCGGATCGATCACCACGCGCGCGGGAAAACCCAGCACAGGGTCATAGTCGACCTCGACGCGCTCGGCTTTGTCGGCCAGCGCTTTTTCGATCAGGCCGAATACTTTTTCGATCGTATTGTGGCGGTCGGCGAAATCGGCCCACGCTTTTGACGCGGGCATGGGTTGAGAGCCCTCGGTGGAAAAGCTGATCAGCACGCCTTGCTTAACTTCGACGATCAGCGGCAGCATCCATTCGCGCGGGCCAAAGAAGCTTGCGCTGATGCGGGCGCGATAGTGCCGCCCGGCGCCCGACTCCCATTTTTTGCGGTTGTCGAGCAGCCGCTGCAGCTCGGGCGGCTGCGCGGCGGGCGAGGACGCCGGCCTGGCCACAGGCACAGCGGCGCAAGCGGCGAGAAACACCAGCGCAGCGGTGATGAAGGCGAGTGCAATGCGGGTGTGCTTGTCTTTCATGGCAACAGCATCTCTGATCTCGCGGAAAGTGGTTTGATATTGCGCCAACATCGTGTTGACAAAGCGGCGCAATCGCGCTGTTTTGCCGGGTTTCACCCAGTATCTGAGAAACTGTGAGAAGCGCGCAGCCACAAGGCCGGTAGCATGGGCTTTGCGGAAATAAAGGCGGTGAAACTATGCAAGACAGCGTGGCAATCGTGAGCGGCGGCCTGGATAGCGTGACGCTGCTCCATCATTTGGTCCGGGAACTTGGCAAACATCCCGCCGTGATTTCATTCCGCTATGGGCAAAAGCACGCCAAGGAGCTGGATTGCGCGCGCTGGCATGTGGCTGCGCTTGGGCTGACCGAACATCAAGTGATCGATCTGGCGCCGCTCAGCGCGGTGTTTCAGGGCAGCGCGCTCACCACTGCGAGCGTGGCCATTCCGGATGTCGAAACGGTGCTGGGCGATCCGCAACCGCCCACTTATGTGCCCAATAGGAACATGATCTTTCTGGCGCTGGCCGCGGCCTATGCCGAAACGGTGGGCGCGGACACGGTCTACTACGGCGCGCAGCGCCATGACATCTACGGATATTGGGATACCACGCCGAGCTTTTTGGAGCGCTTGAATGCAGTGTTTGCGCTGAATCGCAAATCGGCATTGAAGCTGGAAGCGCCGTTTGTGTCGCTGTCAAAAGCCGACATTTTGCGCAAAGGGTTTGTGCTTGGCGTCGACTATGGTCAGACATGGTCCTGCTACGCCGGCGGCGACAAAGCCTGCGGCCGATGCCCGACCTGCACCGAGCGATTGACCGCGTTTGGCGAAGTGGGTGCGACTGATCCGCTGCCCTATGCGACGGTGTAACCCATGTGCGGCATTTTTGGCGTGATCGGCGCGAGCGATGTTCAACGCATGTTTGGCGTGCTGGGCGCGCGCAACACGGAACGTGGCAATCGCGCGTTTGGCGCGCTGGTGCTGCGCGGCCAAGCGCGCGCCACGCATCGTTTTGCCGGGCCGTTTGACGCTTCCTGGGTGCCGCTGGACGGCGCCGAGGCCGCCTATGGCCATGTCCGCGCGCCCACACACGGCAACTCGGAAAATCTGGCCGAGGTGCACCCGTTTGAAACGCGCGATGTGCTGCTGGCGCACAACGGCTTGCTGCTGAATCACGATCGCTTTCCGCAGTGGCGCATCGACACCAGCAGCGAGGTGGACTCGCAAGTCATCGCCGGAGGCGTGCAGGCGCATCTGGAAGCCGGATTGGAGATCGCCGAAGCAATATGCCGCACGATCGAAGTGCTTGACGGGCAGCAGGCATGCTGGTTGTGGCACAAACCCGCGGCGCAGCTCTATCTGTGGCGTGTCATGTCGCCAATCTATACCGGCATCGACGCGGTCAACGGAAACCTGTATTTTTCAAGCATGCGAGCGCCCGGCGTCGAGGCGTTGCTGGCCGAAGGGGTGGTGCACGCGCTCGACATGACGGCGCGCGCCTTCGTCCCGCTGCAAACCTTCAGCTATTACAGCCCCTATCGCATCCCCAAGGCGTAGCACTCATCCCAAAATATCGGCCCCACCGTTTTCGCCCACTTTTTTGGCTGCTGGGCAGGGTGGAGCGCGCATTTTGGGATGAGCGCCAACGCTAAACTCCGAGCGATGCGCGCAACCCAGTCAGGTGGTCGTCCACATGTTCGTGCGACATGCTCGCCAGCACTTGCCACAGGGGTTTGCCTTTCTTCCAGCCAAGCCCGGCGATCTCCAAATCCGGGTCGAGCAACTCATCCTCGGTCAGCATCTCCACCGTGCCGATCAGTTGCATGTTGACCTCGCGGTTTACGCCGGCGACGTCGCCAAACGACCAGTCGCGCGTTTGTTCGACCATCCATTCGTTGAGCGCATCGTCTTTCAAATGGGAGGGCGGCGCGGCGTGTCCCCATAACTCGTGCGGTGTCACCGGTCGCTTGCGCACATGGGCGCGCACTATGCTTGTGACATAGCGCGTCCATGCCGGAAAGTGCGCCACCAGATCCTTGGTGGACCATATTCCGCACACATTGGGTTGGCTGCGCTGCGCGTCGTTCAACCCCGCCAAAAAAGCATCCAGCGCGGATTGATGTCCCAGCATTGTGTGCACATACTCGGATTTGTTCATGGCCGGATTATCATAGCCCCGAGCGCAACCAGATCAGAGCCAAACGCCCGAGCGGCAAAGCGCTGCGCTCAGCGAGCGGGGGCAAACGCAGGCAGGGCGAGACCGCCCTCGCTCGGGCTTAGTGACTGTTTGTTAAATCCCCCTAGAGCCAAGCATCCTGAGCGAAGGCGGCTTGGCGCCTTCGATGGACTGCTCCAGTTCATGCCGCCGCAGTCGACGGGTGCGGTTTTAGTTTCGTATCCCCCGCCCTTCGACTGCGGCGGCACACAAACTTGATGTTCTGCAACGACCCTTTGCCGCCTCCGCTCAGGATGCTTGAATCTGCCAGGGTTTGAAAAACGCTCTTTTGGGCTGATCGGCGCTGGCTAGATGCGCAGGAAGACACTATCATTCATGGTAGCGTTACCCAACAATTAACCTCGAAAAAGGAAAACCCTTATGACCGAAGAAAACAAATGCCCGGTCCCGCACGGGACGCTCAAACGCAATGCCGAGACAAGAGGCACGTCGAACATGGACTGGTGGCCGAACCAGCTGAACTTGAAGATCCTTCATCAGAACGCCTCTGTGACCAACCCCATGGGCGAGTCTTTCAACTATACCGAAGAGTTCAAAAAGCTAGATCTGGCCGCCCTGAAAAAAGACCTGTATGCGCTGATGAACGACTCGCAGGACTGGTGGCCCGCCGACTTTGGGCACTATGGCCCATTCTTTATCCGGATGACCTGGCATGCCGCAGGTACCTATCGGACCGGCGATGGCCGGGGTGGCGGTGGAACGGGCATGCAGCGTTTTGCGCCCCTCAACAGCTGGCCC
>JANMNW010000263.1:0-18424 GCA_031368515.1 Chloroflexota bacterium | reverse complement strand
GTGCCGGCGGCGGCGCTGGTTGAACCACAGGCGGTGGCGCAGGTGGCTGCGGCTGTGCAGCGGGTGGCTCGGGTTGCGGCACCGGTGGCTGCGGTTGCGGCTGTGCGGCCGGTGCTTGTGGTTCCACCACAGGCGCGACGGGTTGCACCGCCGCGGCTTGCGTTTGTGGCGCGTCTTGCGCGTTTGCGACAATTTCGCGCAGTGGCGGCGCCGGAATGATTTTCTTGACCAGGGGCGCAAGCGTCACACGAACGATCGGTGCCAAGGTCGGTATTGGCTTCTGCTCAGGCAGCGTGATGACCGAGTTGACGCGCGATGAAGGATTGCCGGCGACGGCTGGCTGAACATGCGCGGGGGTGGCTGTAATCATCATGGCTGGCTCTTGCGCAATAGCCTTTTGAGCCTGGCCTTCGCTGTAGGCAAAGTAAGCCCAGCCGCCTGCTGTCAGGCTGAGCGATGACAACATCACCATTGCTTTCACGCCCAGCGTGCCGGCATCGGCTCGTTTTTGTTTCTTCATGACAGTGTTCATGTGCGCGCCACACGGTTGAGCTAGTCGTGATCCTCGCTGTGATCGTCAACTTTGCCTCGGTCGTGATCGTCGCCGTGATCGTCGCCCTTGTCTTCTGAAGGATCGTCGTTGTGATCGGGCTGTGCGACAGGTGGTTGCGCGGCGGGCGGCTGCGCGGCGACCTGCTGAACGGGCTGAGTTGCGCTGTTCGAACTTGAAACGTTTGCCGCTATGGTGGTGGGCGCGGTGGCATCGTGGATTACCGCGCCGTTCTTGGCATTGATGTAAACCACGCCCTTATCCAGCAGCACTTCATAGGCGACCACGCCGTTGTATTTGACCAACTCGGTCTTGCGCAGTTTCGATCCCGTGGCCGTGGCGAGCGCAATTTGCGACGCTCGCTTGGTTGAGACCGCATAGCGCGCAGTGGCCGCTTTGATGTAGACCACATTGCCGGTGACCAGCCGTTTGGCCAGCATCTGAGTGTTGGCATTGGCTTGTTCGATGCGCTGATTGGCCTCAGCAATAGTTTTGAGATAGTCCGCTTCGCGTTTGGCGAATTCGGCTTGCAGTGCGAGTGATGCATCGGCATCGGTCGTGGAAGCCGCATCGGCGGGGATCATCGCCACGGGCGCAGGCGCGCTGAGCGATGTCGATGCGACAAGCGCGGCCGGCTGGACGGCAAATGATTCGATCGTTGCATCAGGTGCTGATACGGGGGCGTCGGCGCTTTCAGCCGGCGCGGCTTGTGTAAGGGCGCTGGTTGGCATGCGCAGCGCGGTGACGAGTGCGCCGCCGCCGACCAGCATGAATGCTGTGATTCCGGATGCGATGGCGACAGCAGTTTGATGTTTCATGTTTACTATTCCTCCAAATAGTTCGCGCGCAAACCAAGCATTGGATCGAAAGCTTGCGCGCGAATGTCATTGAAGCGTTTGCGCTCGTGAGAAACGATGAAGCGATGATGAGGGTGTTCTTATTCCAGATCCGTCATAAGTTCTAGTCGCCCGCCTGACGACCTTCGGTGCAGCGAGCCGACGCCTGCACCACGATTCACAGCGTTTTCTTTGCGGCGTGCAAAATACTCTGTCATGAGAAAACTCTCATCAAGTGTTCATGGGTTGCCCTATGTGCGTGACGTACGGTCTGGGGTGATATGAAAAAGCCGGTTGTGCTGGTGGCCCTGGGCATGCTGTTGGCGTTTGTCATCATGGCTGGGGTGGTCGGTTTTTCAAGCATGGTGCTTGCCGATCGCGGCGTAGTGCTGGTAAACGAAAGTGACATAGATGTGTCGCTGAATGCGCTAGAAAGTACACCCGCAGGAAGAACGCCATCTCCCACGCCGGCTGAAACCGATGACGTTCGCCGTGCGCAGCCGCGCGCGTCTGTCACGCCACCCACGCCTCAACCCAGTTCGGCAGATGGCGCGTCCGCGCTTGCCCCGCCGACGCGCGTGGCCGCGCCAGCGCCGGATCAGCCGCGCGAAGACGACGGGGCCGAGCCAGAGGACGCCAGGCAGGTGATCGACCGGCGCGATGAGTCCTATCGTGCGCAGCTATTGCGCGCCTACGACCTTGTGGCAACGGCGCGACCGCGCGTCACCCGACCCGTGCGGCGCCGCGCGGCCACACCAACACCTGCAAGCATCATCGGCCCGGCGCCGACGCAAGACGCGCACGCGACGCCGGCGGCAATCGCAACGGCGACGCTTGCGCCGTTGCCTGAAGCCAACACCCCCCAACCTCCGCCGCAGCCTGCACAACCGCAGCCACAGCCCACCCAGCCTCCCGCGCCCAAGCCGACGGAAGATCACGGTGACGAAGACGACGATCACAAGGCGGAGCCAACAAGGCAGCCGGAGCCGACCGAGACGCATCGCTGACAAGTTTTTGCAGGTCGGAGCCTCAACGTAAAATCAACCTATGCGAGTGTTACTTGCCGAAGATGACAAACGCATCGCCGCATTCATTGTGAAAGGATTGCGCGAAGAAGGCTATGTGGTCGAGCATGTGACCGACGGCGAAGTTGCGCTTGAATACGTTGCCGCGTCCGTTGACGCGCCGTTTGACATCATCATCCTGGATGTTTTGATGCCCAAGCGCGATGGCAACTCGGTGTGCCGCGAGTTGCGCACCCGCAATGTACGAACGCCCGTGTTGATGCTGACTGCGCTGGATGCGCTTGAAGAGCGCGTGCGCGGGCTGGACAGCGGCGCAGACGATTATCTGGTCAAGCCGTTTGCATTCGCCGAATTGATGGCGCGCCTGCGCGCGCTTGGGCGGCGCAGCACGGGCATGACGCAGTTGACACAGCTGCAGGTGGCCGACCTTAGGCTGGACGCCAGCACGCGGGTGGCGCGGCGCGGCAACCGGCTGATCGAGCTCAGCGCGCGCGAATTTCAGTTGCTGGAATATCTGATGCGCCATTCCGAGCGCGCTGTCAGCCGCACACAGCTGCTGCAGGCGGTCTGGTCGTTTGACTACAGCGGCGCGTCAAATGTCGTGGATGTGTATGTGGGCTATCTGCGGCGCAAAATCGATGGCGCTGGCGAAACCGCGCTGGTGCACACAATACGCGGCGTGGGCTATATGATCGGCGCCAGGTAGCGCAGCTGCCGCCTCGCCATTTGCGCCCGGGTGCACACACGCATGCTAAACGCGCTCCGCTCCATCCAGTTTCGTTTGACGCTCTGGTTTGTCAGCGTGCTGGCGATCGCCATCGTGTTTGCCAGCGTGGTGCTGTACTTTGGCTTGCAGCGCGCATTGATGGCGAACGTGGACACAACGCTGCGACGCGCGGCCGAGCGCAGCGTGCGCGCCATGCAGGAGCCGCAGGAGGCCAGCGAAGTGCCCGGCGAACACAAGGGATCGCCGCTGGTGCTGTTCAGCCTGGCGCCGACACGCCTAATCGGCCTGGATGGCGTTGTGGCCGACACAGATGCGCTCTTTCCGCCGGACCTGCCGTTGGAGCGCCAGGCGTTGGACGGCGCGGCGCGCGGCGTGTCGCGCTATGAAACCCTGACGCTGGGCTCGGGCGCCTATCGCGTTTTGACCGCGCCTGTGCGCGTGGAAGGTGAGCGCGTGGCAGTGGTGCAAGTGGCCCAATCGCTGGCTACCGAGCAAGCCACGCTGGCGAGCCTGCGCAATCTGCTCTTCGTGGTGGTGCCGGCAACATTGTTTTTGGCGACCCTGGGCGGCGCGCTGCTCGCGCAACGCGCCTTTTCACCCATGGAGCGGGTGCGGCGCGATGTCGAAACAATCATCGACGACACCGATCTTTCGCGCCGAGTCGGCAACGCGCTTGCGCCCGACGAAGTTGGCCGCCTGGCGCATACCTTTGACCGCCTGCTTGAGCGCGTGGAAACCGCCATGGCGCGCGAACGTCAGTTCAGCGCAGATGCCTCGCATGAGCTGCGCTCGCCGCTGACGGCGCTTAAGGGTGAGCTGTCCGTCGCGCTGAGCCGCGACCGCAGCGCGGCCGATTACCGCGAGGTGCTGATTGCGCTGGAATCCGCGGTTGATGACATGAGTGTGATGGTGGAGGACTTGCTTTCTCTGTCGCGCTCATCGGCGGCGGTGTTGAACCTTGAACGCATGGACATGGCCGAACTGGCACGGCAGGTGTGCGATCGCCTGAGTGTGGTTGCGGCGGAGCGGGGCGTGGCGCTGGCTGTGGACGGCTCGGCGCAAGTGTGGATGCGTGGTGACCGGCTCAAGCTGCAGCGTGTGCTGACCAATCTGGTGGACAACGCGATTCGCTACACGCCCAAAGGCGGTTCGGCGCGCGTGCAGGTGGAAGCGAGCGACGAACAGGTGGCGGTGCGAGTGCGTGACACCGGTATCGGCATCGCGCCCGAACATCAGGCCCGGATCTTTGACCGCTTTTACCGGGCGGATACGTCGCGCGCCCGCGATGTTGGCGGCACCGGGCTGGGGCTGGCCATTGCGCAGGTGCTTGTTTTTGCGCACAACGGCCGCATCACCGTCAAAAGCCAGCCCGGGCACGGCAGCGAGTTTGCGGTGTGGCTGCCTCGCCGAGATGCGAGTTGAAACACCACCGATCTACTTTGACAGCACCCGCACTTCAGCGGCATTGGCGCATAAAAGCGCCTGGCCGGCGATGCTCGCCGCTTGCGCAAAGTTCATCGCGCGGATTGCAGCTTTGACAAGGGACACTGAGGGTGGGCTTACGCTCAACTCGTCGACACCCAACCCGACTAATATTGGCGTTGCCTGCGGGTCGGCGGCGGCTTCGCCGCATATCCCGACCCATTTGCCCACCGCATGCGCGGCTTCGACGGTTCGGGCGATCAGGCGCAGCACGGCCGGGTGCAACGCATCGGCTTGCGCGGCCAGCACCGGATGCTGGCGGTCCATGGCCAGCGTGTATTGCGTAAGGTCGTTTGTGCCGATAGAAAAGAAATCGACTTCACGCGCCAAAACGTCGGCCATCAACGCGGCCGATGGCACCTCGATCATGATGCCGAGCGGCACTTCCGGCGCACCCAATTCAACACGCACGGATTCGGCCATCGCGCGCACCGCGCGCCATTCTCCAATCTCGGCAACCATTGGAAACATGATCCGCAGCGGGCCATGCGCGGCGGCGCGCATCAGCGCGCGCAGCTGCCGTCGCAACAAATCGGGCCGATTGAGGCACAAGCGAATACCGCGTTCGCCAAGAAGTGGATTCTTTTCGGCTGACATATCGAGATAGGCCACCGGCTTGTCGCCTCCTATGTCGAGGGTGCGCGCGATAACGGGCGCACCGCCCATGGCAGTCACAATGTCCCGGTAAATCTCGTACTGGGTTTGCTCCGACGGCTCAGTCGGGCTGTCGACAAACAGAAACTCGGTGCGCAGCAGTCCGACGCCTTCGGCGCCGGCCGCCGCGGCGCCGCGCGCATCTTCGATCCCGCCGATATTTGCCGCTATCTCGACCCGATGTCCGTCCTGCGTGGTGGCTGGCGCATGCGACAACGCCGCCGCTTGCGCGCGCTGCTCCTGCCATTTAGCTTGCGCCTGTTCCGCCGCAGACAACTGCGCGCGTGTTGGATTGGCGATCAGCGAGCCTTCCATGCCGTTCAGGATGGCCATGGAACCGTCGGCCAGCGCGATCACGTCGTCGCCGCTGCCGACGACCGCCGGGATGCCAAGGGCGCGGGCAAGGATGGAAGCATGCGCCATGGGGCCGCCATCGGCCATGCAAATGCCAATCATCCGCCGGCGGTCGAGTGTCGCCATGTCTGACGGCGTCACATCTCGTGCCACGACAATCACGGGATGGTTGGGCAACTGAGGAGCAGTGATAGGTTGGCCGGACAATATCCGCAGAATGCGGTTGGAGACGTCGTTGATGTCGGCTGCGCGCTCGGCCAATAGCGGGTCGCTGATTTTCTTCAATTCCGTCGCGTGTTCGTGCAGCGTGTTGCGCCAGGCGGCAGCGGCGCTTTGACCGGTCGCGATGCATGCTTCGACTTGTGAACGCACATCCGGGTCATGGAGGATTTCAATGTGCACATCGAAAATCGCGGCTTCGGATGGGGCGGCGCGGGACGCGAGATCGTCGCGTAGTGCCGCAAGATCCGTCTGGGCCTGCGCCACAGCCGCTTGCGATCGCGCTTTTTCCGCGTCCACGCCGAGTGAAGCGGTGTCGATTTGAATCTGCGGGGGAACGAGCTGAAAAATCCGACCGATGGCCACACCGGGCGCAGCCGGCGTCCCGCGCACCTCGCGGCCCGCGCCGGATGACTGATGTGCCAAAGCGGCGGGTGTGCCATTGCTGGAATTACTGGATTCTTTTTGCGGCTGCGCGGCATTCTGCATATCCATCGGTTCCCCGAGTCCTTCGTAAATGAGCTTCTCCAGTGCGACACTGGCCTCGTTTTCATCCACACCGTTGACCAAAAATGTGATTTCGGCGCCATGTTCGACGCCCAGCGCGAGAATGGAGATTAGGCTCTTGCCGTTGGCAGATTGGTTTCCATGTTGAATGCGAATGTCCGCGGCAAAACGCTTGGCCGCATCCACCAGCGTCCAAGCTGGACGCGCGTGCAAGCCCGTCGGATTTCTGATAACTGCGCTCCACTGTTTCATGCGGCAATGCCTTTACGCCGGTTTGTCCAGCGCGACTGTGTTGGGTTGTGGTTGTTCAATGTCGGCACTTGGTTCGGATTCGGAATCCGCGCCAAGGCGATCCGGAATGATCTGCGGGTCGACAGCGCTGGCTTACAGTTTGATCCGGTCTCCTGACAGAATAGGCATGACTTTACTCCACTGACGACTCCATGGTCCCTTTTTCGACAAACGCGGCCACCAGTTTTTCACAAGCCGGATCGTCGATGAAGTGATTGAACGTGACGATCACCGTATTGGGCTTGCGTTCAAGGGCGGTGCCATGGCGCATCAGCCAGGCTTCGTCGATCTTGACGCCATAGTAATCGGGTACCAGCCGCTGTGCGCGGCTGATTCAAGTAAGTTTTGCAGCAAATTTTTGCCCAAGGTGTACCATTTCGGCGCGCGTGCAACTGGACGCGGGCGACGAACAGGTGATGGGTGGCACCGGGCTGGGGCTGCCGGAAAGATGGGGACCTGAAAGGTCATGACCTTTCAGGTGTCGTACACTCCTTCAGATAGGCAGGTGATGATGTCCTTGGAAAAAACATCCCGCAAGAAAATACGTCAACGGCTGCTGTATCTGCACGCCGCCACCCCCAGCATTCGCTCGAAAGTGATTGGCATGGCGCTGCATGAGCCGGTGCGCGGCTCGATCACCGAGCTGTCGGCCCATCCGCAAGAGTGGCCCTACGCCACGGTGCACGACGCCATTCTCGATGAATGGCAAGTGGTGCAATTCCCGGTGCAGCTTGCCCCCTATGACGACCGCGAGATTGACATTCTGGGGTATGAGTTTATTCTGCAGAAGCTGGAGGAGTACGATGATTGACGATGCCGTTCAACCTGTTGCGACGCTTGCCGCCGCGCCGCCGGTGTTGCTGACCGATGACGAAGTGATCACATTCGTGATCAAGGGTTATCACGTCGTTGAGACCGATTTCCCGCGCGCGTTTCACCAGCACATCTACGACAAAATTGCCGCACTGCCCGGCAACCCCGGCGACGGCATTCTCGACGCGGTGCCGGAATTGCATCAGATTTACGCGCACCCGGTTGTGCGCGGTGCGCTGATCAGCCTGCTTGGCGTCAATTACCGGATGAACAGCCATCGCCATTGCCACATGAACACGCCCGGCACGCGCAGCCAGAGCTGGCACCAGGACGGCGTCAATCAGCGCCATCATCAGGTGCGCACGGTGCTGGGCATGTACTATCCGCAGGACGTGACGCCGGACATGGGCCCGACGGTGGTGCTGCCGGGCACGCACTTTCGCAACTCGCCGACCGATCGCATGGGCAGCTACGCGCACTTTCGCGAGCAGGTGGTGTTTAACGTGAACGCCGGCACGGTGGCGATCACGCACTACGACATCTGGCACGCCGCCAGCGCCAACACCAGCCAGATCACGCGCTACATGCTCAAGTTTTTGTTTGACCGGACCGAGGATGCGGCTGGCCCAAGCTGGCGGCATGATCCGGCCGAAGCGGCCAAAGCCGAATCACGGCTGATTTTTGAACGCTCGGTGCAGTGTTCGCAGTCGGATCACTACAAAGAGCGCGGGCTGCGTTTTGAAATGTGGAATCACCTTCTGGGCAAATGCTAGAACTCACCTAAAAATGTGGACCCCACCTTTTCCGCCAACGTTTTCGGCTGCTGAACCAGGTGGAGTCCACACCTCAGGATGAATTTCAGACGCCGGGGAAAGGTCAAGACCTGAAAGGTCATGACCTTTCAGGTCTTGACCTTTCCAAATGACACCTTCTGACAGCCTCACCGCCTTTATCGGCACCTACACCCGCCGCCTTCCGCATGTCGATGGCAAAGGCCAGGGCATCTACCGCGCACGATTGAACGCCGACACAGGCGCGCTTTCGGATGTGACGCTCGCCGTTGAGCTGGAGAATCCAACATTTCTGGCTATCGCGCCGGATCGCAAAACCCTCTATGCCATCGGCGAGACCGAAGAGTTCAACGGCGCGTTCGGCGGATCGGTCAGCGCCTACGCCATCGATCCCGCCACCCACGCGCTCACGCTGCTCAATCGCCAGCCCTCGCGTGGCGGCTTCGCCTGCCATCTGAGCCTGGACGCCACCGGCCGCTGCGCCATCGTGGCCAACTACGGCTCGGGCAGCGTGGCGGCTTTTCCCATCGAGGCCGACGGCCAGCTCGGAGCGTTGAGCGACTTCATCCAGCACACCGGTAGCGGCCCCAACCCTGCGCGCCAGCAGGGCCCGCACGCGCACCAGGCCATGCTCTCGCCCGACAATCGCTTTGTGTTTGTCAACGACCTGGGTGCCGATCAAGTCATGATCTACGCGCTCGACGCCGCGCGCGGCAAGCTGACGCCGACCGGTTCGGCGTATGTGCATCCCGGAGCCGGCCCGCGCCATCTCGACTTTCACCCGAACGGCCGCTATGCCTTCGTAATCAATGAACTCGATGCCACAATGGCCGCATTTGCGTATGACGCCGCTTCCGGCGCGTTGACGCACATTCACACGGTGCCGACGCTGCCGCCCGGCGCGACCGCGCCGCCCTCCTGCGCCGATGTGCATGCGCACCCCAACGGCCGCTTTGTCTACGGCTCCAACCGCAATCACGACAGCATCGCCATTTTTGCGGTCGATGCGGACAGCGGCCGGCTCACGCCGATTGGCCATGAGCCCACGCAAGGCGGCCAGCCGCGCAACTTTGCGCTCACTCCTGACGGCCGCTTCTTGCTGGCGGAAAACCAAGACAGCGACACGATCGTGAGCTTTCGCATCAACCCGGAACGCGGCACGCTTATGCCCACCGGCGATGTGGCTCATGTGCCCACGCCGGTGTGTTTGAAGTGGATGGCCTAGCCCATGGTCATCGAGTGGATCCATCACCTGTTTAGCGGCGACACCGCGCGCTATCCGTTCTATGCGCAGGCGGCGTATGTGCCTGGCCCGGAGATGCGGCACGCCGATCCAGTCGCGGCATATCTTGAAGAGATGCGGCGCGGCGGCGTTGACCGCGCCGTGCTGGTGCATCCGGAGCCGTATGGCGATGATCACAGCCTGGTGCTGGATGCGCTGCGGCGCGAGCCGGATCGCTTTCGCGCGGTGGCGCACATGCTGCCCAACAACCCCGGCGCGGCGCAGCGGCTGCGCGAACTGGTGGCGCGCGAGCGGCGTTTTGTCGCCGCTCGCCTGCATTTGCATCGCGGCAAAGAGCAGTATTTTCAGTCGTTTCAAGACGAGGGCGTGCGCGCAATCTGGCGCGCGGCGGCCGATCTTGGCCTGATCGTGGAGCTGCATATCGGCCCCAACGTCGCCGCGCAAGCGCGCGCGCTGATCGAGCAATACCCATCGGTGCCTGTCGTGATCGATCACTTTGGCGAGCCGCAGTTTGGGAGCATTCCCGAATTCGCCGATGTGCTGGCGCTGGCGGAATGCGCCAACGTCAACATGAAGCTCTCGGCGATCGAGTATTTGTCCAACCAGGCGCCGCTGTTTTTGCCGGTGCGCAGTTTTACTCGCCAGCTGGCCGCGCGCTTTGGCCCGCAACGCCTGCTGTGGGGCGGCGACGGCACGGCCTGGGTGCATGCGCATCTCGATGACTGGCCCGCCGCCGATCGCGCGCTCGTGCTGGGCGGCAATGCGCAGCGGCTGCTGGGCTGGGTCTGACGCGCTCTTTGAGGGGACGATTTATGCCGGGTCGCGCGGCTGATCGACGGCGCTCGCGAGACTGGCCTGCATCCGATCGGCGGCATCAATATCGCCCAAGCTGCGCGCCAGGTCGACCGCTTCGCTCAAGCGCGTCTGAGCTTCGGCGTGCCTGCCTTGCCGGCTGGCAATGTCGGCGAGCGTTTGCAGCGCAGAGATGATGACAAACGGTTGCATATGGTCGCGCGCCGCTTGCAGTGCTTGTTCGGCGAAAGCTGCCGCGTCGTTGACATCGCCCTGCGTTAGTCTCAACGTGGCCAGGCTTTCCAGCAAATGGCTGCTCTGATAGGGCGAGCGAATTGCCTCGGCCATGTCCAACCCCATTTTCAGATTTGCCTCGGCGCCGGCATAGTCGCCCATCGCCGTAAGCACCTGTCCAGTGTTGTTGAAGCTGCCGCACATGCCCCAGCGGTCGCCCAGTTTTTCGTAGACATCCCGGCTGGCCTCAAACAACCGCAGGGCCGCCGCGTAGTCGCCGGCGCCATAGTGATTGGCGCCCATGATCAGCAGCGGATAGCCCATGTGCTCGCGCTTGCCCAATCGCTCAAAAATGTGCATGCTTCTATCGATCAGTGCGTTGCCCGCGTCGAATTGGCCCAGGCGGAACAGAAACCAGCCGTGCCGGAAGAGCATGTTGCTGTGAAGCTCCTCCAGCCCCGCCGCGCCTTCGGTCGCCCGCGCGGCCTCGGCGAACAGGCTTGCGCCGAGGCCAAACCGGCAGGCGATTTCCAGAAATACAAACAGCGCTTCCATCGCGCCAGACATGCTTGTCACCGCCGCCTCGTCGAGCTCGCTCAAGGCCGCGCGCCACGCTTGGCTCAGATTGTCCACGCACGACTCAAGCTCGTCGACCGCGCTTCTGGCGCGATTGTCTTTGAGCGCCGGTTCAAGCCGGGTCAGCAGATCCAGAAAATAAGTACGGTGGGCATGCCGCGCCTCAAGGCCGCCGTCCGGCAGCCGGCTCAATTGCGCCAGCGCAAACCGCCGCAGCAGCTCGTGTTGCGAGTAGCGCCCGTGCACATCTTGGCGGATAAGCGACTTCATCGTCAGCGATGCCAGCACCGGCATCGTGGCCCGCGCCACCGCCTCCGCGGCGTGACGCGACCAGCCGCCCGCGAAAACGGAAAGCCGGGTCAACACGGCGCGCTCAGCGGCATTTAGCAACTGCCAGGACTGCTCAATCACTACGGTCAGATTTTGGTGCCGGGCATCGACATCAAATGCCTGGCTGCTGAGCCGTTCGAGCCCGCGCTGAAGCTCGCTGTCGATTTCCGCAAGCGACAACTGCTGCAGCCAGGCGGCGGCCAGCACAATCGCCAGCGGGTGCCCTTCGAGTTTGCAGCAAATAGCTTCGACCTGCCGTGGCGGCAGCGATTGAGTCATGCCCGCGTATTGAGCCGCCTGTTGGAAGAGGCGCGCGCTGCTGGAGTCGCCGCCGAGACACGGCAGCGCCTCCAGCACGCACAGCCGTTCGGCACGCAGGTTGAGCCGCTGGCGCGATGTGACCAGAAATTTGACATCGGGCGCGGTGGCGATGATTTCGGCAATCCATGCCGCGCAGTCGGCGATGACCGTTTCGGCATTGTCCAGCACGAGCAGCAGTTCTTTGTCGCGCAGGTAACCCTGCACTTGTGTTTGCGTGCCGAGGTTGGGTGAGGGGTCAAGCGCCAGTGCCGTTAGCACCGCGGCCGCCACAGCCGGCAGGCTGCCGGCCGTGTCAAGCGATACAAAACAGGCGCCGCCAAGCATGGTGCGGCCGGCGCGCTCAGCGACATGCAGCGCCAGGCATGTCTTACCGATCCCTCCCATGCCTGTGATTGTGACCAGCCGGCAGGATGCGTCGCGCAGCCAACCCTCGATCAGCGCCGTTTCGTTCTCGCGGCCGACAAAGGGCATGTCATGCCGCGGCAACGCCAGGCGCTGCTCGGACGCGCGGATTCGGTCGCGCAGCGCCTGGGTCTGCTGTTCGGGTTCAACACCCAGTTCGCGCTTGAGCGTGCGTCGGCAGGCTTCAAATTGCGCGAGCGCCGCCGCCCGCTGTCCGTTGCGCGCGAGCGCCAGCATTACGTCGCGCTGGGCGGATTCGTCCAGCGGGTCGAGCGCCACCAGCCCGTGCAATGCGGCGACCGCGCTATCGGCATCGCCACCCTGCGCCCGGGCCTGCGCCAGCGCGCGCAGGTTGCCGCGCGCCAGCAGATGCAGCCGCTCACGCTCGGTGACCAGCCAGGATTCAAACTCCGGCGCATCCTTGAGCACCAGCCCGTGCAGCAGCGGGCCGCCGTAGAGCGCCGCCGCCTGAGCCCGGCCGTTCAGTGTGTTTGTGGCTGCTGCGCGTTGGAACTCCGCCACGTCCAACACATGCGGCGCGGCGCCGTCGAAGGCCACGCCATCGCGCTCGATGAGCAGCCACGGTTCGCACAGCTTTTTCAGGTTGGACAGCGCCTGGCGCAGGTTGGTCTTGGCGTCGCTGTCGCTCATGTCGGGCCAGAAGAGCGCCGCGAGCGCGTCGCGCGTATGACGGCGCGGCGCGCATGCCAGATAGGCCAGCAACGCCTGCGACTTGGCCGAAATGAAGCCGGCCAACGGCTCGGGGGCGGCTGCGTGCGGCGGCGCCGCTAATGTGACGCTGAACCCTCCCAGGAAACCAAGACGCAGTATCGCCGGCATCAGACCCGGCTTGATTTTAGGTCCAACCCGCGCAGGCGCAATGACATGGCGTGGGCCAATTCACGATTGGTTTACGAGGCCCTGTCATCCTCGGCGCAGGCGGCAACGCCATCCTAGGAGGACCCATGCGAAAAGTGCTTAAGTGGATTGGGATCGTTTTGGGCGGATTGATCGGGGTGATCGTGCTGGCGCTGGCCGGGTTGCTGGTCAGCACCGAATTGCGCTTTAGTCGCGTGCATGCGGTGACGGCCGAGCCGGTCGCCATACCGAGCGACGCGGCCAGCCTCGCCATCGGCAAACGCTGGGTCGAGATTCACTGCCAGTCGTGCCATGGCGCGGATTTGGGCGGCGGCGAGTTTTTTAAGGACGACGCCTTGGGGTACGAAGACGCGGCCAATCTGACCAAAGGCAAAGGCGGGGTTGGCGCGACATACACCGATGCCGACTGGGTGCGCGCGATTCGGCACGGCGTCAAGAAAGACGGCACTTCGGTGTTCATCATGCCGTCGGATAGTTTCTATTACCTGAGCGATGCTGACTTGGGCAGCGTGATTGCATATCTGAAAACGGTGCCGCCGGTGGATCGGCAGCCGCAGCCGCGCGCGTTCACGCCCATGGCTAAGCTGTTGCTGGCGGCCGGCGTGTTTCCCAACCTGCTTTATGCGGAAACCATCAAGCATGACGTGCGGCCGCCCGCGCCGCCGGTTGGCGTCAATGCCGAATATGGCGCTTACCTGGCGAGCGCGCATGGCTGCACCTCGTGCCACAGCGAACGACTGACCGGAGGGCAACCCTCGCGACCGGGGGCGCCTCCAGCTCCCAATCTCACGCGAGGAGGCGACTTGGCGAAGTGGTCGGAAAGCGACTTCAACTCGGCCGTGCGCAGTGGGCGCACGCCGGACGGCCACACGCTTGGGGAAGACATGCCCTGGCAGGGCTTTGCCAAGCTGACCGACGACGAAATGCATGCGCTGTGGCTGTATCTGCAGGGGTTGCCGGTGGCGGCGTCCACGGCGCAGTGAGGTCGACAATGCGCGATGGCATTCGAATGCGCCACATGCTTGCGATCGTGCCGGCGATCGCGCTCGGCGCAGCGTGCACGGCCTCGGGCCGGATGGCGCTTGTGAGCAAGGGCATGCGTTTTGATCGGGCGCAGCTGCGCGTCAAAGTCGGACAGGCCGTCGAGCTGGATTTGCGCAACGCCGACGCCTACGCGCACGCGTTCGACATCGACGCGCTGGGCGTGCACGTGCCGCTGCCCGGAAGCCAGTCGGCTCGCGTCACGTTTACGCCCGCGGCGGCCGGCGAATACGACTTTTACTGCGGCGCGCCTGGCCATCGCGCCGCTGGTATGGTGGGCAAGCTGGTGGTCGAGCCCTAGAACTCATCCTGAAAATGTGGGCCCCACCTTTTTCGCCAACGTTTCAGGTGTGCAAGCAAGGTGGAGTCCACATTTTAGGATGAGTTCTAATGCGACGATATGCTGACCATCGACATCGACATCGCCCGGCGCTTCATCCTGGGCAAGCAAGGCTTGTGGCCCGGACGGCGCTGGCGCGGCGGCAAGGGAACCGAGCAGGCCATGCGCGCAATGGAATATGTGCAGCTCGACCCGCTGCAAATCATCGCGCGCAGCCACGACATCAAGCTGTATGGCCGCGTGCTCGAGTACACCCCGGCGCTGTGGGAAGACGTGGCCTACAAACAGCGCAAGTTTTTTGACTGGGGCGGCTGGCTGGCTGTTCGCCCGATGGACGAATTGCCGCACTGGCGCGTGGTGATGCGCCGCGAACGCGACAGCAACCCGCGCCTGCGCAGCACGGCCAAAGCACACGCCGACGCCATCGTCGAAATGCGCGCGATCCTGCGCGAGCGCGGCACGGTGAGCAACCGTGATTTTAAGACGGCGGCGCGCACCCGCACCCAGGACTATCGCGGCCGCAAAGACAGCGCGCTGGCCTTGTACTATCTTTGGCGCACCGGCGAGGTGATGACGCATCACCGCGAGCGCTTTGAGCGCGTGTATGCACTGACCGACTCCGTCGCGCCCACAATATTGATTCGTGAAAGCGACGATGAAGCAACCGACCGCTTCCTGATCAAAAAGGAAGTCGCCTTTAGCGGTTTGACGCGGCTCAACCGCGTGGCCGATTCCTATTTTCGTGGCGTGCCGTTGGACAAAGTCAATGCGTTGCGCGCGGCCATGCTGGCTGACGGTGATCTCATCGAAGTGCAGGTCGAGGGTTGGAAGCACGTGCACTGCGCGCTCGGCAGCGACGTCAAAATTTTGCGCGATCTGATCGCCGGCCGCGTGCCGAAAGCTTGGACGCCATTGGATACGACCACGACCGACGAGGCCGTTTTTCTCGCGCCGCTCGATCAGGTCAGCGCGCGCGGGCGCTCCAAACTTTTGTTTGACTTCGACTACGTGTGGGAGGTTTACAAACCGGAACACCTGCGCAAGTTTGGCTACTACACGCTGCCGGTGTTGTGGGGCGACCGCCTGGTCGCGCGCTTTGACAGCAAACTCAATCGCGAGACCAACACGTTTGTCATTCTGGGGCTATGGCTGGAGGACAAAGCCCTCGGCAAAGACGAAGCCTTTGCCGAGGCGCTGGCGCGCGGGTTTGCGCGCTTTGTCGCGTTTCTCGGCGCGAAAAAGCTGGATGCCAGGGCTATCCGCGAGCCGCTGTTGCGCAAGCGCGTGAGCGCCGCACGCTGAAAGGCGCGAGATGAGGGCAACGCGGCCCGTCGTCCGTGATGCTGCGCGCCTCGGCATCGGTATGTCCTGAATTGGACGACGCCGCACCCGTGCTGGGTGATCGTGGTCAAGCCAGCACGGCGAACAGCAAGCATACGGAAAGCGAGATGCTAATCGGTTTGAGTTGCCGTTTCCCTTGCATACCTTTCTTCAAGCGGCATCATGCGCCTGTGCGCGCCATCAACCAGCCAATGCCCAGCAGCACTGCCACCGCCACCGCCTGCTCGGCGAGATGCCAGCCGAGAAAGCGGCCGCTCAACAACGCGACACCGATGATGGTGGCGCCAAACCACAACAGCGTCGTCGTTTCGGGCGCCACAACACCCACCGCCTGCAGGTGGCGCAGCGCCATCCAGAAACACACCGCGCCCAGTTGAAAGCCCAGCGCCGACTTTGCAGCTTCGGCCCAGACCACGCGGCCGTCGTGCCAAATTTTGCCCGCATGCACAAACCCGAGTGCGTCGCCGATGCCCGAAAGAACGAGAAAGATGACGATAAGCGTGAGCGTCCACATGAGTCTTTTCCCCCTAACTGGCGGCCGCTCGGAGCCGCTTGCGCGCATGCGTGTTTGACCGGTTGGCATGTCCATATGCAGGTTTCATGTTGCGCGCCGCTGGCGTTTTTTGCGTGACGGGCGCGGCCGCGTTGCCGGCTGAACCGGAATCGCCTTCGCGGCCTTGTTCGCGGCTGTAGTGTGCTCGGTAAAAGATGCGGTCGCCTGCGTGCCGCCGGCCCACTTCTCCGTAGGCGCGGCCGTTGCCGACGCCCGCTCCATCCATTCGAGCGTCCAGGTATCCGTGACCGTTGTCGTGGTCACCCGCCTGATGACTTTCCGCCGCACGCGCGCAAGTGTGCCCAAATCGCGTGACCAAAAGGTGACAATTTGCTACAGTAGGCCCATGACATCAGGAGGGTTTGTGTCATTTGGCCCTGCGCTGCGGTTTTTTCGCAAACGCGCGCGGCTAACGCAAGAGGAGTTTGCCCGCGCGGTTGGCTACAGCCGCGAACAAATCGGGCATTTGGAAACCGGACGCCGTCTGCCAGACATAACATCCATAGCCGCGTTGTTTGCCCCGGCGCTGGGCATCGACGATGACACCGACACCGTTGCGAGCCTGGTGAACCTGGCCGCAAAAGCCCGCAGCGAGCCACCGCCAGACCGCATCACTCACACCAAGGTGACCGAGACGCGCACCGAGGTGACCGTGTCGGACTCGGCGAGCAAGCTGGACACGCCTGAAGCGCAACAACATCGCCAAGCGGCGCAATGGGCGGAGATGGCCGAAGGCGATGTGATCAAGGCCGCGCGCGAATACGTGGTGGCGGGCGACATCAAAGAAGCGGCCGATGTGCTGACCGATCAGGGCACGATGCTCTCCGGCCAGGGCAAGGCGATCGAAGCCGCCAACGCGGTCGATGCGGTGCTGGCGCTGATCGACGCGCAGCCCAACGGCCGCGCAACTTATTCGGACATCGTCTGTCGCTTGCTCTCCACGCGCGGCGATGCGCTAGTGCAGACCGCGCGGGCTGAAGAGGCTGAACGCGACTACCGGGCCGCGTCGGAGCTGGCCAGCGGCGCGGTGCGCGCGAACCTCATTTACAGATTAAGCGGCTGCATGGTGCAGCGCGGGCGGGCGGCCGAAGCGGTGGCGATGGCCCGACAAGCGCTGGACGAGCTTCCGCCCCACCTCTCGTTGATTCGCGCGCAATTGCTGGTGGTGGAAAGCAGCGGGTTGATCGCGCTGGCGCGCTATGCCGAAGCCGAGCGCAGCGCGCGCGAGGTGGTGGCGCTGGCCGAGGCGTTGACGCCGGTGGTGCCGCTGGTGGCGGCGAGCATCCGCGCGCGCGGCAACAACATGCTGGGCGCGCTGCACGCGATACGCCAGGATATGCAGCCCGCCATCGCCTATTGGCGCGCCACGATTGACACGGCGCGGCTGGCGGGCATGCGCTCGCTGGAATACCGCGCGCAAGGCAACATCGCCGCCGCTTCGCTGGAGCTGGGCGACCTAAACGCCAGCGCCGAAGCATGCGCGCTTGCATTGGATGGGTTGCGCCAGTTGGGCGACCAGCACGGCGCCGCGCGGTTTTTGCATCTGAGCGCCACGCTGGCCTTTTTGCGCGGCGACGTTGCCGATTCAATCGTTCAAGCCGAAGCCGCATGCGCGGCCAAGCAGCAAATCGGCGACACCGGCAGCCTGGCGCTTTCGCGCGCGCAGCTGGGCAAGTCATTGCTTGGCGTCAAGCAGCTGGATCGCGCAGCCGATGCGCTTCGAACCGCGCTGGCCGAGGCGGAGCAAGCGGGCAATCAGCGCATCGGCGCATATGCCGCCCAGGTTCTGGCGGAAGTGGAAATCGCCCAGGGCGACGCGGCAGGCGCAGAGGCGCGCTGCCGCGCCCTGCTGGAGTTGAGCGTCGTTCGCGAGGACGTGAAACTTGAAGACGATCTCAAGCGCGTGCTGGCCATCGCGTTGTTTGCGCGGAATGACGACGCGCGGGCGCGCGACGTGCTTGCATCCAGCTCCATGACCAATCCGGAAAACGTGGTCGAACAGGGGTTGGTGGCTGCGATGCTGGCGATGAACGGTGCCAAGCGCGACGAAGCCCTGAGCAACCTGATCGCGCATGCCGACGATGCGCAGGCGCGCGGCTATGTGCTCTTGGCCCGGCGCGCGC
>JANMNW010000253.1:0-1708 GCA_031368515.1 Chloroflexota bacterium | reverse complement strand
TCGAGCGCCACATCAGTCTTGCGCACCTCATCGGCAGGCACGGAGCTGCCGAACACGGTCTCGCCATCAACACTGATGGATACCGGAGCCTGCTTTTCCTCAGCGGCGGCAATTGTCGCGCCAAGCAAGAACATCGCAGCTAGCACCACCCAACGCAGCAAGTTCATGGGTTCATCTCTCATTTCACACCCATGACGCGTGTTTCGATAGGCAACTCGTATCCACCGCCCTGTTCGGCCCAGCGCGAAAGAATGAGTTTCTCCACGCCGGCGATGCGTTCAGCCGCAAGCTTTTTGTCCTTGGTCTTGGCAATGTAAGTGAGCCGCAACGTTGACTTGTCCGTCGCTAAAACGGAGATCAGTTTGTCCACTGCCCGCAGCCATTGCGCTTTGAGCTTCACAGAACCGGGAGCAAATGCCTCCTCCGTCATGTCGAAGCGCACCAGACGCGTGATCGCGGCGCCATAATTCAGCTTCGAAGCCTTACCGGCCGTGAGCCGCACGATGCGCGGATTCGCCGTGGTCATCTTGAAGCCCGAGGGCAAGGTCCGCGTGTCGAGCTTCAGAATGAAGTTGGAACCAATATCGGCGTCGGGAACATCCGCGCACGCCACATGGAAGCGCCCGTGCTTGTCGGTTGTGATCAGCACGCCCTTGACGGTGACCAGACGAACCCCGGCAAGCCCCGGCTCACCCTCGTCCTGGCTGCCGTTGCGGTTCCTGTCGTCGAACACTTTGCCGATGATGTCTCCGCAATCAAACACATGTTCGGCCAATACCGTAACTGTGGCGCGCGCCGTCCCGACAACCTGGTCAGTGGCAGGATCGATAAGTTGCGCCGTATTCACATGCGGTCCCGTCGTCACCGCGACGGTCGCAATCAAGGTGAGCTCAATCGTAATGTCGCCGCCGGGGTCAGGAGCCACGATTGGACCTTCAAAGGTCAGATTGCGGCCCGCGATAACGGGCTCCAGTGCCACACCATTGACCGTGGCCGAATTCGCAACGTAGTCAAAGCCCGGCGGAATAATGTCGACAATCCGTGCCAGCGCCAGCGTGGTGTCGGCGGCCGTGATCACGTAGGGAACCCGTTCACCGCGCCGCACTTGGCTAACCAGCGCGCGCTTGCTCAGGCCTGATGCCGCAGACCCCAGCGGATCAATTGCAATGTGATTATGCATCACATTCCCGTCGTTAAGCTCCAGCAGCAAGGCCAGATAGTAGTTACCTGGATTGGGTGAAACCGGCGGCGCGGCACTCGGCACAATCAGGCAGGACGCAGGCGAAACCGCACATGCCGTGACTTCAAATGCGCCAACTTGCGGGGGCATGGTGGTAGATATGCCGGCAGCGTAACCCGCCGGATTCAATGTGCTGATGCTGTACTCCGTCTCGCCAACAGGGCACGCAGGATCAGCGCCGGGTATAACATCAAACCGGTAGGCGCCATCTACCGCGGTCATTTGGCCCTGCTGGCTTGCATCTACAAGGCAAACCGCGGGTAAAGGATTGCCCCCACTGCTGATGCTGACCGTAACGCCCGCCACAGGCAAACGCGTGACAGAGTTATAGATGATGCCTGAAGGATCGATAGGCTCGTTCTGGTCAATCACGGTCGTGCCCGGCGGCAGCGTAAGACTTTCTATTGAGCCAACCACAAGAGTGTTCGGATTCGTGAACAGCAGCCTGTAGCCGACGCCAGATGGGGC
>JANMNW010000251.1:0-2571 GCA_031368515.1 Chloroflexota bacterium | reverse complement strand
CGCAGCCTCCAGGAGCGCCCGCGCTCGGACGGGTGTAATAGAGGTAGATAAAGCCGTTGTCCGCAAATGCAGGATCGATGGCGATGCCCAGCGCGCCGCGCTCGCCATCGCCGCACACATCCAGCGTCAAGGCGCGAGTGGGCAGAAGCGCGCTATTTTTGAACACGCGAATGCTGGCGAAGTTAATGTCATCGCTGGTCTCGCTGCCGCGTTCGAGAATGAGCAAGCGCCCATCCGGCGTCCAGTCAAACGCCCGCGGCGCCAGCAACCCGGACACTACAGGCTCGTTGACGAATCCATCGGGCAACTGAATGGCCGCTGGCGCCAGCGGCCGAAACGCAGCCGCGTTGGGCTGTGCCGCACCCTGGCTGACAAACGCCAGACACAGCAGGATGCACGCAAGTGTGCGCGGCAGGCGCTGCGGCTGTCGGGCCTGGGCCTGCCAGGTCGCGTTGGAAGATGTGTTTGCAGGCGAACGCATTAAGGCGGAAGTCTAGCCGATGCCGGATTCGGCCCGCAAGCGCAAGCGGCGCTGTTGTGCTACCTTTCCACACCATCAGCATGAAAACCTACGCTTTTGCCGGCGCCAGCTCGCGCGCCATCGGCATGTACGCCCGGCCCATTCATGAGCGCTTCGCCGCCACCGCGCGCGTTGTGGGCGTGTTCGATATCAACCAGACCCGCGCCAAGCTGCTTGCCGGCGCGTGCGGCAATCCGTCTGTGTTTGACGACTTCGATCGCATGTTGCGCGACACCAGGCCCGATTGCGTCATCGTCACCACCGTCGACCGCTACCATCACGAGTACATCATTCGCGCGCTGGATGCCGGCTGCGACGCCGTCACCGAAAAGCCGATGACCATCGGCGCAGAACAGTGCCGCGCCATTCTGGCCGCCGAAAAACGCAGCGGCAAGTCGGTGACGGTCACGTTCAACTATCGGTTTGCGCCGTACACCACGCGCGTCAAAGAGCTGCTGCGCGAAGGCGCCATCGGCACACCGCTGAGCATCGATTTCGAGTGGATACTGGACACGCGCCATGGCGCCGATTACTTTCGCCGCTGGCACCGGCGCATGGAAAACTCCGGCGGGCTGCTGGTGCACAAGTCCACGCATCACTTCGACATGATCAACTGGTGGCTTGACGACGAGCCGCAGCGCGTGTTTGGCCTGGGCGAACGGCGCTTTTATGGCCCGACCCGCGAGGCGCGCGGCGAGCGCTGCTCGACCTGCGCGCATGCAAAAACGTGCGAGTTCTTTGTCGATCTGGCGAGCGACGCCGCCGTCAAGAAACTTTACTTCGAGGCCGAACACGAAGACGGCTACTTTCGCGATGGCTGCGTGTTTTCGGACGAGATCGACATTTACGACACCATGAGCGTGAGCGCGCGCTACAAAAGTGGCGCGCTGCTCAGCTACTCGCTAAACGCACACAGCCCGTGGGAGGGCTGGCGCGCGGCGATCAACGGCACTGGCGGGCGCATGGAGCTGCTGCTGATCGAAAGCGGTCATGGCGCCGACACGCGCAGCCACCCGATCACAGTCTTCAACCGCAAGGGCGACCGCACCGTGGTCAACGTGCCAGTGCCCACCGAGGGCCACGGCGGCGGCGACGCGCGTCTGCTCGCGCGGCTTTTTGGCGACATACAGCAACCCGATCCGCTTGGCTATATGGCCGGCTCGTGGCAGGGCGCTATGTCCATCCTGATCGGCATCGCCGCAAACAAGTCGATTGCCACCGGCAACTCGGTCACGATACAAGAACTGCTATGACAACTTACACGCATCTCGGCATCTACAGCGATCTGGTTGACGCCGCCAAACGGCGGCAACCGCTCTACCCGCTTGCCCGGCCCGGTCCGGAGACGCAGGCGCGGGTGCGCGAACACATGGGCTTCTGCAACGGCCCGGAAACGCCGCTAGCCGTGCAGTCGCACAAAACATGGGAGCGCGACGGTGTTGCGGGCGAGCTTGTCAGCTGGTCGGTGGGCTATGGCCCGCGTACCGAAGCCTATGTGCTCAAGCCCGCCGGCGCGAGCGGCCCGCTGCCCGGCGTGCTGGGCTTGCACGACCACGGCGGCTTCAAGTTCTACGGCAAGGAAAAAATTGCCGACGGGCCGGATGGCGTGCTCACGCCGGTGCTTCAAGCATTTCGCGACGACGCCTATGGCGGCCGGGCGTGGGCCAACGCGCTCGCGCGCGAGGGCTTTGTGGTGGTCGTGCATGACACGTTTGTGTGGGGCAGCCGCAAGTTCCCGTTGGACGAAATGCCGCAGGGCATCCGCGATTACGCCAAGTCCGATGCACAAGACCCGCTGGCGGCGCGGATTCACGCGTATAACGCCGCAGCCGGACAACACGAGCATCTGGTGGCCAAGTATTGCAACCTGCTCGGCAGCGGCATGCCGGGCGTGGTGTGCTACGAAGACCGCGTGGCGCTGAACTATCTGTGCGCGCGCGGCGATGTGCTGCCCGAGCGCGTGGCCTGCACGGGCTTGTCGGGCGGCGGCAAACGCAGCGCGATGCTGCTGGCCACGCATGGCGGCCTGCGCGCCGCGGCGATCATGGGGC
>JANMNW010000236.1:0-3918 GCA_031368515.1 Chloroflexota bacterium | reverse complement strand
CTAACGCCGCGCGAGCGGGATGTAGGCCTTGTAGCGCTGCGTGGCCAATACCGTTGGATTTAATGTTGGCACGAGCGTGACCGTGGCAGCCGGCGTTGCAGATGCGACAGGTGTTGGCGAAGGCGGACGCTGTGTCGCGGTGGCGGCGGCCGTTGCCGTCGGCGTCGTTGTTGGCGCGATTGCGGTGGCCGATGGCGCAACGGTCTTGGTGGCTGCTGCAACCAATGGACTGGCGGTGGCGGTTGGCGTGGGCGTGGGCGGCACGCCCTCAAAGCGCACCGTCGTTACGGCCAGGCTGCTGTTGATCGCAGCGGACGCGTTCGACACTGCCGTCTGGTTGGCCAAATCCTGGCTGATGGTGCTCTGCGCCAGACGCACCGTGATGCGCACCAGCCATTTGCCGGCAGTCGAGCCGGACAGCGCGGGCACGCTGACGCCCGGCCACGTCAAGCTGGCGCCGTTTATATGGGGCGCCGGCCCGCTGATCGTGGCAGAGTACACAAAGTTCGGCAGCAGATTGTCCGCCACGGTCAGGTTCACCGGTTGCGTGGTGCTGTTCACAACGCCCAGTTCGAAAATCAGCGCGTCGCCGCTGCGCACCACATTCATGCTGGCGGCCTTGTAGGCATACACTCCGGCTGGCAGCGCACACCCGCGCGCCACCGGATCTTGCGCGGTGTCTTTTTTCAAAATGCCGCCCACCGGGCTGCTTGCCGATGACACGATGGTGAGGTCACCTGGCATGTTGTCGCGCTTTAGATTGACGTAAAACACCACCTGGGCGTTGGACTGGTTATACGGCTTGCGGGGCAGAGTAATGCCCGTCCAGCGGATGACAGTATTGCCTTGAGCGTCGTTCGTGATGGCCGGCACGGTGGTGACGCCCGATGACGGCGATGTCGATGCGTTGATCACGCGCAGACCCAGCGGCACGGTGATGGCGACCGTGGTGTTGCTGTAGTCGCGGTCGTTGGTGCTGACCATGGCCAGCGTGTAGGTGAGCGGCTCGCCGTTTGACACGCACGCATCGGTGTTGAGCGTGGGCTCGAGCGTGGCCAACGGTTCCACGTTGACCCGATGCGCCATCAGACTGATCGGCCCGTTGCCCATGTCGACGGTGACGCACTGGCCGCCATATGCCGCCAGACATTTGGCCACCACGCGCTCAGGCGAGGTTCCCCAGACCCAGTTGTCAAACTGCCCCACCACATTGCCCGAGCGCGCCACAAAGACGATCCGGCGACTTTGCGCGGCCGGCAGATTTTGCACGGTCCAGCGAATCACCTGGCGGTCGTTGTAGGTTGAGAACACAGGTGCGCCGATCTGCGCCGATGTGCTGGGATCCAGGCTCTCGTAAGTGAAGCCAATGGGCAAAATGTCCGTGACGACGATGGAGTTGATCATCTGCCCGGAACTCTTGTTGGTCAGGTTGATGGCATACACCACCTGATCGAACAGGCCGATGTTGAGCCGGTCGGCGCTTTTGCCGATTTCCATTTCGGTGATGCACGGCACCTTGACGGTCAGCGCCGGGACGCGCACCACGTCGTAGACCGAGTTGTCGGCGGCGGTGAAGCGAAAGCCCAGTTCGTTGGTGTATTCGCCAAGCGGGCAACCCGGCGGCACGCGCAGCACCAGGCGCGAGTACAGCGACTGGCCCGGCCCGAGCGGCTGCAGCGGCCATTCGACATCGCCGTTGATGCGCACGGTGGGCGCGCCGTTGTTGCTTTCGACCTGGCGCGCGAACGTCCAGTTGTTGCGCGTCAGATCCAGCAGCGCCACGGCATAGGTTAGCTGTCCGGTGTTGGTGATGCGCAATGAAAAGGTCACTTCACGGCCAGCCTCGGTCGATGGATCGACAACATAGTACTGTTCCGGAACCTTGGACATCTCGATGGGCGGGTTGATCTTGAGGCAGACGTTGAGGAATGGGCGCGCTTCCGGATCGATGGCGCTGCTGGCCAGCGCGCTGGTGCAGTACTCGACAAACTCATAGCCGGCGGGCAGCAGGCTAAACGCAATTTTCAAGGTCGAGTTGGCCGGGATCGTCAGCGCATTGCGCCAGGCGATGCTGCCGCCGTTGCCCGACTGGACATGAGTCGGCTCTTGCGGCGCGCCGCCAACGCTGGCCGTGTTTGGAATGTAGCTGAAGGTGGCCGGAAAGTTGGCGTTGGACGGCAGCGTTGCGCTAACCGTGGCTCCGGTGACCGCCATGTTTTTGCTGCGGTTGCGCACTTCGATTTCATAGGTGTATGGGCGCGCGGACTCGATCTGATACGGCTGCGTCCACGGCACTTTGCTGATGGAGACCTGCAAGCGCGGCGAGACGGTGATATAGCGGCCATAGGGCGCCATGCATGTGTTGGACAGCCCGGAGGGAAGCAGCACGCGCACCAGCGCCTGGTCGTTGATCGATTCGACAAACCCGCCGCGCAGCCGGAACGTAAATGTCATGACGGTTGGCGTGATCGATGATCCGGCGCCGATGTTGAAGCTCCACAACACCTGGCCGCCCAGCGTCGCCACCGCAGGCGCGCTGCTGGGCGCCGGGCTGCCCGATCCCGGCACATACGCGATCTTGTTGTGCGGATTCAGCTCGAGCTGCGCGCCGGTGATGGCCTGCGAGTGATAGTTGTGCACCACGATCGATGCGGTGGTCTCGTCGCCAAAGGTGATGGTCGGATCGGCCAGCACCAGATCGGCGACCTTGACCAACGGCACCACATTGACCGCCACCCGCGCAGGGTTTTCCGGCTCTTTGTAGCGCACGCCTGAATAGTTCAGCGGATATTCGTTGGCGCTGGCGTGGTAGGCGATGTTGGCGATGCCATCGCAGCCGGCCGGATCTTGATTCTTCTGAAAGCGCGCGGTCACTGTCAGGATCTCGCGCGGGGCCAGCGAGGCGACCGTCCACGAAATGATGCGGTTGGCCGTGTCGACGCTGCGCGTCACACCCGGCGGATCGTCGTTGCTGGGAATGTAATCGGCGCCGACGGGAAAGCGATCGGTAAAGACCAAATTGGTGGCCGTCTCCGCATCGGCGCGCGCGCGGTTGTCGATGATGTCGCCTGGCGCGGTGGTGTTGCCGATGCCGATCTGAAAGGCCATCGGCTCTTCGACCCGCACGCGCTGGAGCGTGGAGGGCGTCACGATTTTGTTCAAGACAAGCACCGGGCCGATGATCAGCGAATTGGTGGTGTCTTCCGCAAGTTTGGCGTTCAGGTTGTTGTCGGCGAACATCTGGACCGATGCGGCCGGCCGGTTGAGCGCCACGCCGGTGCGCGGATACTGGTTGCGCCGCACTTTCAGCACCACTGAAAATCGACCGGATTGGCCGGCCTGCAACGATGCGATCTGATACTGCACATCGTTGCCGTTTGCGCTGCTGGCGCCTTTGGTCACGGCAGGCCCGGAGACATTTACGGGCTGGCAGCTGTTGGCGCAGAATTGCATCTGGCTGCGCTCCCATTCGGCCGCGGTTTCGACCGCATTCATGCGCGTCCAGGTGACCAGTGCGATTACATTGTTCTGCGCGCTGCCGGAGACATTGGTATAGCTGAACGTGTAGGTCAACGACTCGCCCGCATGAATGGCTGACGGCGCCACATCGGCGTCGGTGAGCATGGCCGCGTTGAGCGCGCTGGGCGGCGTCACCATGCTTTCGGCCAGGCGCGGCGCGCTGGAGAGGCTGCCGGCGTCGGCGATTGCCGGCTGGCTCGGCTGTGCTTGCACGGCGGCGTCCGGTTTGCCGGTCGCGCTGGCTGTTGCTTCCGGATCGGGCCGGCGGATTTCATATCCGATGGCTTGCTCCGGCTCGTCTTGAGCCGGGGACGCTTCGGGCTCGCGCGTCAAAGGCTCGGGGATGAGGGGCGAGGGCGTTGCAGTTTCGACGGGCGCTGTCGTTTGTGCGTTCACTGC
>JANMNW010000210.1:0-17442 GCA_031368515.1 Chloroflexota bacterium | reverse complement strand
GTACAAAAAACATCCGGATGTCGGTCGCCTGGCGCTGTGCGACATCGTCCCTGATCGCGTCAACCGCACCGCCCGTCAGTTTGGCATCACCGAAACCTACGATAGTCTTGATGCCATCTGCGCCTCCGACCTGGACGCGCTTGTCATCATCACCCAACCCTGGCTGCACGCGCCACAAGCCATCCAAGCCATGCGAGCGGGCAAACACGTCTACACCGCCGTTCCCATCATCATGCCGCCCAGCGGCAGCGGCGACGAGATCCTGGACTGGTGCGACCGCGTGGTCGACTGCGCCAAAACCTCCGGCCAGTTCTACATGATGGGCGAAACCACTTACTTCCGCCCGGAGAGCGTGCTGTGCCGCAAACGTGCCGCAAGCGGCGACTTTGGCAACTTCGTCTTCATGGAAGCGGAATATCTGCACGACACCTGGCTGCCCGCCTGCAACCTGATCGAGGTGCAAATGGCCCGCACCGGCTTGAGCGAAGCCGATGTCATCCGCGCCGGCGGCGACGTGCCGATGCACTACCCCACCCACTCCACGTCCGCGCCAATCTCGATCATGGGCGCGCACATGATCGAAGTGTCGTGCCAGGGCTACGTTCATCCCAACGACGATTTCTTCCGCGCCGACTCCGTAACCGGCAACGTATTCAGTCACGAAACCGCGCTCTATCGAATGAGCAACGGCGCATCCGCACTTATCAGCGAATCACGCCGCAATGGCCATATCGGCTACAAAGGCGTGGTGCGCATCATCGGCACCGACGCATCGTTCGCACGCGACACTACGGACGAATACGGCGGCACTTGGATTACCAAAACCTC
This sequence comes from Chloroflexota bacterium, assembly GCA_031368515.1. GTDB lineage: Bacteria > Chloroflexota > Anaerolineae > J036 > Brachytrichaceae > CANJQH01. Next base: position 16,614 of record JANMNW010000210.1, on the reverse strand, counting down.
GTCAAAGAAACTCGATGTGCGCGATGCGCGCGATCCGCTGCCGGACGCGCTGGCGGCCGATCTGGGCGGCCATGGCGGCTCGCATGCCTATCTGGTCAACGAATTTGTGCGCGCCTGCGTCGACCATCGCATGCCCGCCGTCAACGCCTGGGAGGCCGCGCGCTATGTCGCCGCCGGCGTCATAGCGCACAAATCGGCGCTCAAAGACGGCGAGCTGCTCAAGGTTCCAGATTGGGGCGACGCCCCCGCGTCTTAATTCAATATGTCCACAATCCATGCCGATCTGCTTGATAACTGGCGCGCCCTCGGCTATGCCATCGTGCCCGGATTGATCTCGCCGACGCGCGCCGCAGCGTTGCGCGCGATCTGCGACGGCATTCTGGCGCAGTGGCGCGCGCGCGATCCACAGACCGGCGCGCCCGGCGACAAGCCCGACGCCACGGTTATGCGCCATCTCAATCATCCGGATTACTTTCGGCAGCATCCGCAATGGTTCGCGCCGCTCATGGACGCGGTCGCCGACGCAGGCGTGCGCGATGTCGCGCACGCGGTATTCGGTGAAGAGCCCATGTTTCGCTGCACCAGCCTGTTCTTCAACCCAAGCGGCATCGAGCTGGACGGCAACTGGCACCGCGACTCGCAGTTTGGCGCGCCTGACGACGACGATGAACGCGGCGTGATCGCCAAGGCCGGCGCCGATGGCGCGGGCATGCAGCTGCAAATTGCGCTGTTGCCCAGCGACGATATCGAGGTTGTGCCGGGTTCCCACCTGCGTTGGGACACGCCGGACGAATACGCCATCCGCAAAGCCGACGGCGGCACGCACAACCGCGCCAACCACATGCCGCAAGCGGTGCGCGTGCGACAGGCGCCAGGCGACGCCGTGCTCTTCAATGCCATGGCCATCCATCGCGGCCGCTACTACGCCAGCGTCCCGCGTCGCACACTGATGCTGACCTACACGCGCGCGTCACAGCCACACTTCGACTACTTTTCGAACCAGCCTTGGTTTCTGGACGCCGGTTACCTGAGCGCTCTCTCGCTCCCAACCCGCGCGTTTTTCGAGACGTTTGTGGCACAGTATCGAGACAATTGGAAAGGTTAGAACTCATCCTATATATGTGGGCCCCACCTTTTCCGTCAACGTTTTCGGCCGACGGACAAGGTGGAGTCCACATATTGGGATGAGTTCTAACCTCTCGCAAGTTGGCTGATGCAACTCGTGTGGCGGACAACATGTGAAGTCGCATGCGGCGTGAGCCACGTATAGGGAACGTAGCGCAATGAATACAAAATTAGTGACTCGCCGCGCCGTGCTCGGCGCTCTTGCGGCTGGAAGCGCAACAGCGTTGCTGGCCGCCTGCTCGACGGCAGCCACGCCTGCGGCCAAAGGCGCAAACGCGCCCGCGGCGCTTCCGGCGGAGGTCAGCATTGATGACTCCGCGCGCCTGCGCGATGCCGGCGCATTCGTGCTGGACGTGCGCGAGCCGAATGAATATGCCGAAGCGCATATCGACGGCGCAACTTTGATACCGCTTGGCGAGTTGCCAGCGCGCCTGAGCGAAGTGCCGCGCGACAAACAGATTGTCGTGGTCTGCCGCAGCGGCAACCGCAGCCAAAGCGGCCGTGATGTTCTGCGCCACGCCGGGTTTTCAAGCGTTGCCAGCATGACGGGGGGCCTCATCCGCTGGAACGCCAGCGGCAAACCGCTCGTTACCGGCCAGTAATAACAACATCTTGTTCAACCGAACTTGCGCGGCGGCATGCTGGCGTGGGTGGCCGCAAATCTCCCTACTGTCTCCGGAAACGCATAGTGATCCCAAAGACTCCGCCGAAAGTCGCAGGCAGGGCTCGGACCTTTGGCGGAGTTTTCCGACACACACGACTATCGAGCAGCGATCCTGTCGGCGTCATTTCACGCCCGGCAGCGCTGCCCGATATGAAAAAGCACAGTCGCGTCCGCGTGACGCTCATCACACTGGTTGCCTGCCTGGCACACACCGTGCTGCCGCTGCCAGCAGCGGCGGCACCGATGCCGCAAACCGTGCCGACCGTGCTTTCGTTCACGCTCATCAATGCGGACACCCATCAGCCCGTGCCGGGTTTTGGCACGATTGCAAACAACGCCACCATAAATATGGTCGTGCTCGGTTTGTCGCGCATCGCCATCCGGGCCAACACCGCCGGTCCCGTCAAAAGCGTGCGATTTGGCCTTAACGGCAATTCGAATGTCAATCTCGAAAACCTCGAGCCATACGCGCTCCAGAGCAACGACGATTCCGGCAACTACTTGCCGTGGTCGCCCAGCGCCGGCGTCTACGATGTGACGGCCACGCCGTATTCAAAGGATAAGGGTTCCGGGACGGCAGGCGCCATAGTGAGCGTGCGCTTTACGATTTCATACGCGCCGGCTACGGCCACTGCAACAGTCACATCGACGCCAACGGCTACGACAACGCCCACTCCCACGCGAACCAACACGTCGGTGCCCAGCGTCACAGCAACACCCGCGCCGACAAACACATCTGCTCCAAGCGCCACACTCACCCCCACGCACACCAACACGCCTATGCCTGCTGCCACAGCCACAGAAACGAGCACGCCAGTGGCCAGCGACAAGCGAACGCCAACACGCACCAACACCCCCATTCCCGGCGCAACCGCTACGCACACGCCGTCACCTATAGCGACTCTTCGCCCAAGCGCGACACCGACAGTGCTCATCGAGCCGCCGCCCGGAATCAGAAAGCGCTTTTTGCCCATGGTGATGACGCCGCTCAACAACCACGCCCGTTGCCGCGCCTTCCGCATCGTGCCGCCAACCACGCTCTCGCAGCCTCCGGATGATCCGTTCAACATGTATATCTTCCAGGCGACGGGGTCCAGCTATCGCGTGCACATGACCGGCTACACTTATGGCGGCGACGCCACGGGCCGTCTGCTGCTCTATGCCGTCGCCGTCGACAACTGCGCGGTGGACGGCACCATGCGCGAGATCTTGCTCAGCGACGCCGAAATCGTCAAAGACCGCGTCAACGATGCCACCTTTGTCGGTCTCTCTCCAGGCGGCACCTATCTGTTGGTGGTCTACACGCGCGGTACTCCCGTCAAGCAGCCCTACACCATTTCGATCTCCGCCGCGCCCTAGAAGTCATCCCAAAATGTGGACGCACCCTTGATTGGCAGTGTGATCTGCTGGTGAACAAGGCGCGGCCCGCATTGGCAGGGTGAGTTCTGGCATCGTGCGGATGTCATCGGGTAGCTTTTCCGGAACTATGTATAATCACGCCACTCACGGGGAATGGCGCAGTTTGGTAGCGCGCACGGTTTGGGACCGTGAGGTCCCGGGTTCAAGTCCCGGTTCCCCGACCTGAGTAAGCCGCACCCCGATATCTCGTTTCTGCAAGCATTCCAGCTTGAATCGCAATTGAACCCGACAGAATCTGTTCGATTGCGTGTGTTGCGCGTTTGTTGCGACAATCACCACGCGCCTGCAAAATCTCAGCATGCCATCCAACCAGAGTTCTGAGCTACCAGATCGCAACCTTGCCCTTGAACTGGTCCGTGTGACCGAAGCCGCCGCATTGGCGGCCGGGCGCTGGATGGGCCGTGGCGACAAAAACGCCAGCGACCATGCCGCCGTCGAAGCGATGCGTCTTGTGCTGAACGAAGTCGGCATGAACGGCGTGGTGGTCATCGGTGAAGGCGAAAAAGACGAAGCGCCCATGCTGTTCAACGGCGAAAAACTCGGAACCGGCGTGGCGCCCAACGTCGACATCGCCGTTGATCCGATTGACGGAACACGGTTGCTCAGCGACGGCGGCTCGGGTTCGCTTTCGGTTGTGGCGCTGGCCGAACGCGGACGCATGTTTCAGCCCTGCACGTTCTACATGGACAAGATTGTGGTTGGCCCGGATGCGGCCGGCACGATCGACATCGAGGCGCCGCCGGCGGCAAACATCCGCGCGGTGGCGCGCGCCAAAGGCATGCCGGTCAACATGATCACCGTGTGCATTCTGGACCGCCCGCGCCATGCCGAGCTGATCAGAAAAGTACGTGCCACCGGCGCGCGCATCAAGCTGATCCGCGACGGCGATGTCGCCGGCGCACTGCAGACGGCGTTGCCAGACAGCGGCGTCGATCTGCTGATGGGCGTCGGCGGCACTCCCGAAGGCGTCATCACCGCGGCCGCAATGCGCTGCGTGGGCGGCGAGATTCAAGGCAAACTTTGGCCGCGCGACGACATGGAGCGCGAACAAGCGAAAAACCAATGCAACCTGGAGGAGATTCTGACCACCGACCGCCTGTGCGGCGGTGAAAGCGTCTTCTTTGCGGCCACCGGCATCACCGGCGGCGAACTGCTCGAAGGCGTGCACTACGTGCCGCATGGCGCAGTCACCCATTCCATTGTCATGCGTTCAAAGTCGGGAACGGTGCGCTTTGTCGAAGCGCGACACCGGCTGGACAAACTCGCGATCTATTCACAGGTCGCCTACACGAAGTAAGCAAATGAGCGATAGACGTCGATACCGCCCCCGAAATCCAAACCGCCAGCGCCGCCAGGGTCCGCCCGGAATTCCTCGCGAACCCCAGCAAGGCGAATGGTCGTCCAATACAGCGGACGAGCACGATCAGAATCAGGACAACCCGGTTGTCGAACAATCCGTGGTGGAATATGACGCCGAGGGAATTCCCATCGGTGCGCCCATCATGGCCGTCAATGGCGTGGACGGCATGCCTGCCGAGACGGCCAACGGCGAAACGCCCGCCCGCCCGCAGCAGCCAGCGCGCCAGCCGCGCCGCAACATGTTCGAAATGGCGCAGCTCGACAAAGAGGCGCTCGAACAGCTGCGTGAACGCGCCAAAGAGTTCAACCTCGTCGGCGCCGACAAATCCAAGAAAGACGATCTGATCGTGCGCCTGCTGCGCGCGCAAGCCGAACGCAACGGGCTTGAAATGCGCGGCGGCGTGATCGACGTCGTGGACGACAACATCGGCTTCCTACGCGCCGAAAAGTATCTGCCCGGACCCGACGACATCTATGTCTCGCCTTCGCAGATCAAGCGCTTCGGCTTGCGCACCGGTGACATGGTAATCGGCCAGGTGCGGCCGCCCAAAGACAGCGAGAAGTACTACAGCTTGCTGCGGGTGGAGGCCATCAACGGCCAGGATCCGGAACAGGCCAAGAGCCGTCCGCATTTTGAAAAGCTCACGCCGATCTTTCCAAACCAGGCCTACAAGATCGACTCCAGCGGCAAGCTCAGCATGCGCTTGCTCAGCCTGGTCGCCCCGATCGGACGCGGCCAGCGCGGCTTGATTGTGGCGCCGCCCAAGGTGGGCAAAACCACCTTGATGAAAGACATCGCCAACGCAATCAGCAAGGAATATCAGGACGTCCACATGATGGTGGCGCTGATCGCCGAGCGCCCGGAAGAAGCCACCGATTTTGACCGGTCGGTCGACGCCGAAGTGGTCTCGTCGACGTTCGATGAGCCCGTGCAAAGCCATGTGCGCGTGGCGGAAATGGTGATCAACCGCGCCAAGCGCCTGGTAGAGTGCGGCAAAGACGTGGTTGTGCTGCTGGACTCGCTGACGCGTCTGGCTCGCGCGTATAACCTGACCGTGCCATCCAGCGGCCGCACGCTATCCGGCGGCGTCGATCCGGCCGCGCTGTATCCGCCCAAGGAGTTCTTCGGCGCCGCGCGCAAAATCGAGGAAGGCGGCAGCCTGACGATCATCGCCACTGTGCTGGTCGACACCGGCAGCAAAATGGACGACTTCATCTTTGAAGAGTTCAAAGGCACCGGCAACATGGAAATTCACCTGTCGCGCCGTCTGGCCGACCGGCGCATCTTCCCCGCTTTCGACGTCACCGCTTCAGGCACGCGCCGCGACGACTTGCTGCTCGGCGAGAAGACCGTGCAACGCGCCTATCTAATGCGCCGCATGTTGAACCAGTTGACGCAGCCGCAGCCGCACGGCGCCGGCTACGACATCGCACAGGCCATGGAAGCGTTCCTCGGACGCTTTAGCAAATTCAAAACCAACGACGAATTCCTCGCCTCGCTGACAAAGGATGCGCTTTAATCGCTCAAAGCAGGTGTCAACCGGCAGGGATCGTGTCGGCCACATTCGCTTGCGTGCGTGCAGTAGCAGGTGTCTGGGTGTCACATCGGAAGGCATTGCAGGAGCGAAGCCGGTGTCATTCGTTTTGACAATGATTCGGCACCGGCTACGCCTGGCTCGAGCTGCGCAAGTAACACCCGGACACGAGATGCGACTAACCCGGCAATCATGACCGTCGATCAAGACTTCGATTCCGGCCTGGAAGACTCCGACCGCATCGACCGGCGCATGGCGCATGGCGTCTACCGCATTACGCACAACAAGCGCGACATTGGCGAGGAATTGTGGGGCATTTTCGGCTTACGCGACGGCGGCTACAGGCTGATGTCCGAAGTCGATTTGACGTGGCCCATCGCCAACCAGCAGCGCGTGCGCCTCGACCTGGATGCTCAGTGGTCGGCGCGAGCGCTGTGGGCGCAGATCGATGCCAACGCCACCCGTTACGCCGCGTCGTTCACCGTCAACGACGACGAAATCGATGTTGAGGTGCGCTCGCGGCCGCTGCGTTACGCCGACGCGCACCGCTCGCAAAACGACCGCTTCAAAGAGGCCGCCGCCACAAAGCTGGAAGTGGCCGAGCGACTAGCGCGCACTGCCAACACGCTGCTGGACTATGCCTCGACCCTGCCCAACTTCGCTCACTTGCGGCTGCTCAAGCTGTCCGAGGGCGGCAGCGCGGAAGTGCGCGCCATTGCGCCCGCTCAGCCCACCCTTGAGCCGATAGTCATCGAACAGACTTACACCTTCATGCGCATCGAGCAAATCACCAGCGCGCTCTCGGGCTACGCTACCGCACGGCGCTACGTGATCACCGAAAGCGGCGATCGCGCGCCCATCACCACACTCTGGACGGATGAGCACGATATTGCGCTGCGCCTGGAAATTCTGGCTGGCGCGGAAACGCATGGCTGCGAATTAACCGCCTACACCTGGAACGGCTGATACGCGCGCATGCGCGGTTACTTCGGCGACCACGTCGCCATCGATCCAGCCATGATCGGACGCAGATAAATGCTGCCACTCGATTCGGTTTCGATCACATAGTCCACCGTCGCGCCTGATTGCACCGTTGCCCGAATGGGCAGCAGAAAATGACGGCTGTTGGGCGACCAGATCGTAAACGCGCGCCCATACCGGTCGGACTGCGCCAGATAGCTCATAAATTGCTGTGACGGATCGACATACATGATCGGCCGCGATGCGCGCGACGCAACATCGATCGTGTGCACCAGCATCGGGTTTTGCGGTTGCTCGGGAAGCAGCGTGGTCGGACCGCTGGCCGACATTTCATCCGGCGTAATCGGGCTGAACGTGGCAATGCTGCGTCCATCCGGCGCCCAGAAAAAGCCTGTGACCGGCATTGGCGTCAAAAGGCTGACCTGGCCGCTGGCCACATCAATCATGCGAAACACGCCGCCGCGGCTGTCCGGGTTGTCGCGCACAATAAACGCCACGTTCGCGCCATCCGGCGACCAGGCATATTGCGTCAGCCCCTTGACCGAATGCAGCTTCTTGCGATTGTTGCCGTCGCGGTCAGACAAATACAAGTCGTAAACGCCGGCGCCGGCCGGCTGCGTGACGATCATGCGCTTTCCATCGGGCGAGAACTGTGCGGCGTTTACGGCAACGATTTCGCCGTCCGTCACAGTAGCAAGCTCTTCGCCATTGTCCGTTGCAAACAACTTGATGTCGGTGCGCGGTGAATCGGGCGCGCGTCGCGACTGGGCCAGCAGCACAGTGCCGTCTGCGTTCCAGTTCCACTTTACAAACGCCCCATTGGTGACCGTCTGCTTGTTTGCGCCTTCGTCGCTGATCAGCGTCAGGGTTTCGCCATCACGGCCTTCGCTCAGCACAGCGAGCTGATCGCCCAGCGGCGACCAGTCCACAAAATCAATCTGGTTTTGCGAATACCAAACTTCCTTAAGCGCCGTCTTGCCTGTGGGCACCACGGTGTAGACCGTCGAGTTCAGGTGCTGTCCGCCATATTCGAGCGTCACGCGCGCGGCCACATCCTGCAAGCCCTCAACCTCGGTCAACACGCGCGTCCGCGCGCCGCCGATCGTTTCGTCGGTCATCCGGGCTCCCGCTCGTGACTGCACGGTCACCTGGCTGGCGCCGTCGATCGACTTGGTGAGGGTGTATGGAAATACCGTGCGCACTTCCAGCACGGCCAGCCGCCCACCATCGGGCGACCAGATGGGCAGCGAATACACCTGCTGCAACACCCCAGATCGATCGCGCAGCGCCGACACGCCGGCGTCGCGCGTGATTTCAACCGGGTTTTGGCCGGTTTGATCCACCACGATCAGATTGCCGTCCAAACGCGCCACAGCGATGCGGCCGCTTCGCTGCTCCAGCAGGGTGCCCACGTTGCTTTGGGGCAGCTGAAATCGCTGGGGCAATTGCAGGCGCCCACCCTGCCCCGAATCGGTTGAGCAGCCTGTCAAAAGCGCCGCGAACGCCAGCGCTGCTAGGCGATGATGAGTTACGTTGTGCATGATTTCGATGATTCCACAGTCTACTTCGGAGCAAAGAATGCCAGCGAGCCCTGACCCAGCTGGCTAAGCGTCACTTCAGTTTTGGCGGCGTTGAATGTGGCTATGCCAAACACCGGCGGCGCGTCAGTCCGCTGTCCGCCAGCGAAAGCCAAATGCGCGCCATTGGGCGACCACGGTGTCACAGAACGCGAATACTGGTCAAAAAATTGCAGGTACTGGCGAAAATCGCCGGTCATAAACGTGTCCACAACCGGGATGAGCCCGCCGCCGCTCAGCGAGGCGATCTCAATGCGCATCATCGGCACGCCGCCGCCCTGCTCGGACAGGCGCGCGGTTTTCGCGCTTCCGTCCGTGCGGCCAATCTGAGTGGGCGCCGCGCTGTCCGACAACGAATATACCGCCAGCCGATCGCCATCGGGTGACCAGAAAAATGCGATAGCGGACTTATGCACCAGTTGAACCGAGCCGTCGCGCACATCGATCACACGCAGCGCGCCAGTGGCGACCGCCGGCCCGGGCGTGTCTATCACCGCCACATGCACGCCATCGGGCGACCAGGCGAAAAATGCCCCGCGTTCGACCGCACTCAGCACGCACACCGGCACGCCGTTCGCATCACCAAGCACCAGCGCATCATCGCCGGCGCCTTTGAAGTTTGCGGCATACACCATGTGGCCGGCGTCGGGCGAAAAATGCGGCGACTGAAACGCGCCAGGCAGCGTGTCGAACACCTGCGCGTCGCCGCGCCGCGCAGACTTGATGCCAATAGTGCTGAGATAGGCGCCTTCGCCGCGGCGCTCGCCGCGACCGCCTAAGTGCGTCACCATGCTTCCGGAATCGCTGTGCCAGTGCCAGTAGGCCGGGCGTCCCGATTCGATGATTGACGCTGCGCCTCCAGTGCGCGCCGCGGCACGAATCTCGCCCGAGAGGGTGTTAATCGTCAAAAAAGCGATGGTCCGTCCATCGGGCGCCCAGTCAATATACGGAATGTTGGATTCGCCTGTGCTGAACACATCGATTGACGCGCCATTGTCGCGCGGCTCGGCGATGGTGACTGTCTGCGTGATGCTGGAGCCATTGACGTCAAGCCGCACAAATGCGAGGGCATCGCCGTCGCGGGCGACTGTGGGAAACAGATAGACGCGCATGCGCTTGGCGTCGTTGTCGACAAAGCCATCGCTGGTCACGCGCACGTTCGTTTTGCCGGTGATGTCCGAGAGCGCGATGTCGCTTTCCGGCGTGAGATACAGCACACGGCCGTCTTGCGTTCCGAGTTGTGGAGCAACCGCGTTGACCGCAGGCCGGACGTCGGCGCAGGTGCGGGCGTCGCCGAGAACGTCCGGGCCGAGAAGCGCGGACGGCATGGCAGTGGCAGGCGCCTTGGCGCGAGATCTTTCCGCAGTCGCAGCTGGCGAATCTGGCGTGGTAGCAGCTGTCGCGCGCACCGGCTGAGGCGCCAGTGTGCGCGTAGGCTCAAGTTGCGGCTGCGCTCGCGCGCCGCAGGCGCTGAGCAACGCACACGATGTGACAAGACAGAGCGCAAGCGTCAATTTGTTCGCGTACACGGCCACCTCCTCGCCAAACCGGCGTGAGCGCATGCTACGGATACTTGCTGAGACCGTGCTGAGGTGCGGCCGCCTCGCTGGCCGGCCTTTAAGGTGGTTCGGAGGCAAACGGATCGGAAAACCGCCGATCCTTCAGGAATCCTTCGTCCGTCAGGCTCTCCAGAAATGCGATCAGGTCAGCTCTTTGCTCGGGCGTCAAGGTAAAACCGGCGACCAGGACGTTCTTGTGCTTGTTCAGCTTTCCATCGCCGGCGTTTGGGCCGCTTTCAACCAAACGGCCGCCGCGCGCATAGAACTCCACAACGTCGTCGAGCGTCTCGAGGCTGCCATCATGCATGTAGGGCCTGCTCCGGGCAATGTTGCGCAGCGTGGGCGGCCTGAATTTGCCCATGTCCAGCGGATCATTGGTCAGCGCATACAGCCCGGTATTGTCGGCCGGATACGCTCCGGAGCCGTTTAGGTTGTAAAGACCGGTGTTGAAAAACGGCCGTTCGACAAACGTCACGCCTTCATGTTGGGTCGACTGTGAAAAGTTGAATCCTGTATGGCAGTGATGGCACTCAAGATCTTCGGACAAGAACAGCCGCATTCCGCTCTGTGCCGATGCCGACAACGCGGCGCGATCGCCGCCATAAACGAAGCGGTCGTAAGGCGAGTCAAACGACGTCAACGCGCGCGTGAATGCCGATAGTGCCTTGACGATATTAGCGAAGCCCATGGGCTCGGTTTCGCCCGGAAACGCGGCTGCATACAGCGGCCGATAGCGCGCATCAGCGCGCAGCGCGGCCAGCACAGCCTCCTTACGACCGGCGATGCCCAGTTCAACCGGAAACTCGCCAAACATCGGAATCTGCACCTGCCGCTCCAGCTCGGTCAGCACGGGGTTTGCCCAGGTCAGCGTGCTGTTGTAGGCCACATTGACGAGCGCCTGCGCGTTGCGCGGATGCGCCTCGCCTGTTGAGCCGGTCGATGTCCGGCGGCCGTCGGTAAACGCCAGCGCTTGCGCGTGACAGGTCGCGCACGCTTGCGTGCCATTGCCGGACAGGCGAATGTCGTAAAACAGATACCTGCCAAGCTCAACCTTTTCGACCGTCATCGGATTGTCGGCGGGGATCAGCGGCACTGGCACCCCCGGCGGCAACGACCATTGCCACGGCGTGCTGCGCGCCGGTATGGGCTGCGGCGTGCGCTTTTGCGCCAGCTTTGGCCGATACACGCCTTGCGGAGCCGCGCGCTGAATCGCAGTCGGAGACGGGCTGGCCGCCGCCGGTTCTGCCGCTGTCGCTGCGACCGGCGCTGGCGCGGTGTCGCTTGGCGCAACTGGCGTGGCTGCGACGACGCAACCCATCAGCGCCACAGCCGCCAGCGCGCTGGCGCGCAGCATCGGCGCCAGGCTCGGCTTGTTAGGTGTCTTTATCATGCGCAAGAACGAAGGAATCGCACGGCACCATTCCTTCAGCGAAACCTGAACTCGAGTTTCCGGGAAGAGTTTAGCGCCGGCGCATTACTCTTGAAATCCAGCCGTAGAAACTTGTAGCCGCCTTGCCAGTTCCAACACTGCACCTTGACATTGAGCGGCGCCTTGGCCGTAGCCACATCGGCGTGATTCATGACAAACGGCACGCCCAGGTCGAAGACCACACCGTAATACGTTCCAGCTGCGGCCTTGCCGGTAATCTGCACGCGCATTTCCGCCGTGCCGCCGTCTTTGCATAGACCGCTGGCGTCTTCAAGGTCGATAAAGCCTACGCTGTCGCTCTGCCATTTGTCATCCGGCATCAACACGACGGGCACTTCTTTTCCGTTGGCATCAAGCAGCCGAACGTTGCTCACGTGAAAGCGCGCGTCAGATATCTGCGCGCTGCTGCGCTTACTGACCAGCCTGATAAGCTCTTTGCCGCATACGACCGCGTCTTTGCCTGCCTTGAGCGCAAAGCGCAGCGTGACATCGCCGGTGACATTCGGCAAGCGCAGCGTAAAAGCATAGCTGCCTTTTTCGCTTTGCCCATGTTCGCTGAGCGCGGTCCATTGCACGGTGTAAGCGCCAGACGCCGGCTTGGGCAACGGCACAAATAACGCCTTGGGATCAGCCGGGTCGATGGCGCCTTTGTCCAGCGTCACTTCCTTGTTTTGCACGTCAAACAGGCGGATGCGCGTGCCTACCGGCTGCAGCTTTTCGTCGAAGACCACCCGGATGCGCTCCGGCAGCTTGGCAATCATCGAGCCTGCCGCAGGCTCGGTGCTGACAATGTCAGCGTGCGCGACGGCTGGCAGAGCCGGCGTGGCGACACGGCAAATGCCAGCGGCAAATATGAGTCTCTTGAGTTTTTGTTTCATGTGTGAGTTGCACGCTTTCGCGCAGTGAGCGCAAACGCAAGCAGGCTGGCCACGGCCACGGCGAGCACGCCAATGTCGAGCCAGCTTCGGAAGGTCAATCCGGCAAATCTGGAGGGTCCGCCAACCGGGCCCTCGTGCGGTATGCCCGGCATGGCCGCGGCGGACAACAGGGCCGCCGCATAAAAGACGCCCAGAACGATGAGCGTTTCAATCCACAAGGTGTGTTTGAATCGCTGAAGATCGACGGCGTAGCGCAAGTTACGCAACGTCACAAAGCGGTGCAGGGCTGCAAACGACAGCGCCACGGCCACGAGCGCAACTTTGAAGATCAACAGCGAGCCATAGTCCGTGCTTCGCAGCGTCTCCGGCTCCAACACATGAACGCCGGTCAACAGCATGCCGCTGCCGCACACCAGCGCCACCGCCGCCATGGCCAGCGGAGAAAATCGGACGATGAGGCGCTGCATGGGTTCCACCGCGTCAGCGTGCTCGCCCAGGGCGTCGCCGCACAACACCATGACCACAAGCCCGCCCGCCCAAAGCGCGCCGGACAGGACGTGAACAAAGTCGGCCAAAAGCGCCTGAACGCCCGCCTCCATAGCGTAGCTATGGCTGGTGCGGGTCACCGTAGCCGCGCCGATCAGCGCCAGCGCAAGGCCCAACATAGCGCGGGCGCGTTCGTGCTTGACGACGACCACGGCGAGAACATAGAGCAACGCGAGGCCGACGCGCAGCAGCGCGATTTGGCCGAACAAGGCCGATTCAAAGATCGCGCGCCATTCGTCAGCCAGGGTCAGATCAAGCCCCCGGGGCGCAAGCTGCGCGGCGAACAACCCAAGCGAAGCGACGGCCAAGCCCACCCCGGAGTAGCGCTGGAGCTTGAGCACCTGGCCATCCACCCGGGTGCGCAACCCCGGCGAAAGGATAGGGCGCGATAGCAGCAGATTGGCCAGCGGCAACCCCAACATGCCCATTAGGCAGACAAAGAACAGTGCGCGCACAGGCGGTTCATAGGCGTTGATTGACATGTCCATAGAATGCTCCGGACGACTAGCGTAGTGGCAATGCGCAGCAGCGCATGGGTAGCGATGCGCAAAGTAAACAGTCTAAATGCCAAAGCAGGTGCGCGGAGGAGGTTGCCGCACTTTGAGGGCTGCGCGCAAGAGAGTGGGCAGCGGGCTGAGGTGTGATGAACGCGATGTCAACGGCCAAAACACCAGAGCCGCCGCAAATTCGCTTTCCACCAGCGCCTGCAACAGGCGCTGCATCTCGGCCAGAAATGGGTCGTGGGCCGTATGCTGTGACGATTGCTTGGCAGCAGCTTGGCTGGCATCGCCATGGTGCGAAACAGGCATTGCAGCGACCGCATTGGCTGGGGCGGCAGGCATCGACGCAGCCACAGCAGGTGCCGGCAAATCAATGCGATGACGCAAATGGCAAAAATGAAGGCAAATCAGCGGCGCAGCGGCGAAAAAAAATGCGGAGAAAACGGCCCGCAACGCGCCAGGCCGCCTTGCGCGCGAAAGTGACACGTTTAAAACCATACCATAAGCATTGGCAGCGGCCTGTCGGGCTTATGTCAGCCTTCGGCAAGATGCAACGTTATGATTCTTCCTGCGTATAAACAGATATTAGTGACAAGCCCCCGATGCGGCAGTTGACGGAATCCCCGCGCCTGGACGGGCAGCAATGGATTCCATCGGTCGCGCGCCCGGCGGTAGCGAGGTAAATCATGGCAAACGAGAACAAACAACCCCAGTCCGACCTAATCAATGAGCTCAACAAACTAGGCGAGAACCTCGGCGCGCTGCTGCGTTCGGCCTGGGAAAGCGAGGAGCGCAAGAGCGTCGAGCGCGAAATCGCCGCCGGTCTGGAGCAGATGAACAAGAAGCTCAACGAGGCCACCGAAAAGGTGAAGACCGACGCCTACGTCGGCAATGCCAAACGCGCCGTCAAAGACGTATGGGAGACGGCCCACGGCCCGACGATCGTGACCGAAGTGCGGCAGGGCATTCTGGACACGCTGCGCAAGATCAACGACGACTTGGCCCAGCGCGCCCATCCGGCACCCGAAGCTTCTGCCGCTGGCGCCGCCACCGAGCAGAAGCCGGAATAACCTGAGACCTGAAAGGTCAAGACCTTGAAAGGTCTTGACCTTTCCCGCGCTACACATTGAACAAAAAGTGCATGATGTCGCCATCTTGCACGACATACTCCTTGCCTTCCACACGCAACCGTCCGGCTGATCGGATCGCCGCTTCGGTTTTGTGCTGCCGCAGATCCGCCAGCGTGTACACCTCGGCGCGAATAAAGCCGCGCTCAAAATCGGTGTGAATCACGCCCGCTGCCTGGGGCGCTTTGGCTCCGATGGGAATCGTCCAGGCCCGGATCTCTTTTGGACCGGCCGTAAAATACGATTGCAGTCCCAGCATTGTGTAGGCCGCGCGCCCCAGACGCGCCAAGCCCGACTCTTTCAACCCGGCGCTTTCGAGAAACTCGGCGCGCTCGGCGTCGCTCTCAAGCGTGGCGATTTCCGCTTCGATTGCGCCGGAAATGGCGATCAACGAGCCGCCGTTCGTGTTGACCCACTCGCGCAGCTTGGACACATGCGGGTTGTTCTCGCCAAGCGGGTCGCTCTCGTCGACATTAGCCACATACAGCACCGGCTTGCTTGTGATAAAGCCCAATGTGCGCGCCAGGCGCTGCGAGGCCGGGTCCATTTGCTCGACTGCGCGGCGTGAAGGCTTGCCGTCGCGCAGCAGCGCGACCATGGGTTCCAGCACTTCCGCGCGCTGCGCCGACTCGGCATCCTTTTGCGATGCCGCGCGCTTGCTCTTTTCAAGCTGGCGTTCGGCGCTGTCCAGATCGGCTAGAACCAGCTCCAGTTCGATCGTCTCCACGTCGCGGATCGGATCAACCGAGCCATCGACATGCACGACATCGTCGTTCTCAAAGCAACGGACCACATGCAGAATTGCATCCACGCTGCGGATGTGGCCAAGAAAAGTGTTGCCCAGGCCCTGCCCCTGCGACGCGCCTTTGACCAGGCCCGCAATATCGACAACCTCGACGACCGCTGGGATGATCTTCTCGGTCTTGATGAACGATTCGATTTCCTTCAAGCGCGGATCAGGCACCGCCACGATGCCGGTGTTCGGTTCGATGGTGGCGAAGGGATAGTTCGCCGCAAGCGCGCCGGCGGACGTCAGCGCGTTGAAGATGGTGGATTTGCCGACATTGGGCAGACCGACGATGCCAGTAGAGAGCATGTGATACCAAGTGTGTAAAAGCGTTGGAGTTTCAATGATTCTACATGCTGAAAGTCACCATTCTCGCCATTGTCATCGCTTCATTGTTCGCTTCGCGCGCCGACGCCATCGCGCCGCTGCAATCCCCTCTGACTCCGACCGTGGCCACATTCACATGGCGGCTTGAGCGCGAGATCCCGGCCGGCCGCAAGCTCGTGTTCTATCACGCCGACGACGTGCGCCTGACCGTGGATGGCCACGCCTGCCCGCGCGGTTGGTATGAATCGCAGTGCTATGCGCCGCACGCCGCAAGCGAACTCACGATTGCCGTGTGGTCAACAAAAGAAGTCTGGGCGCAAGTGCTGGCGATCGTGCAGCACGGCCACGAGCTCGACAGGGCGTGGCTACAGAACCCTGCCCTGTCGCACCGGCTGTATTGGCCGATGATCTCGGCCGGCCCAGAGCCGACCGAATGAATCGCACGGGGCTACTCCACTTGTTCGGAATCGTAGTCCTGAGTCAGAGCTTCCAGAACAAGAGCCTCGGCGTGCGTGAACGGCGGGGCCATGCGGTGCGATATCAGTTCCTGCATGGAGAAGATAGGAATATTGACCGTAACAACACGCTCGCGCAGCTCGGCTTCATCCTTGTGGAACGCCTTAGTGCCTTCCTCTGTTTCAAGCGCATATCCGATCTGACCACCGGTCGATTTTTCGACGCCATGGGTTTTCCACATCTTGCGCATCAATGTCTCGTATGCGCTGCCGGCATCCACTACCCGCACCAGCTCGGCCTGCGCCTGCGCGAGCTTGTAGATCGTGTCCCGGTTTTCGTTCTTTG
>JANMNW010000113.1:0-27954 GCA_031368515.1 Chloroflexota bacterium | reverse complement strand
GGGGTGCATCCGGAATTAGGGGTGAAAGTGAAGGCGGTGCCAGTAGGGGGTAAAGGTGTCGCTGATCTCGGCGGCGAGAAAGGGCAAGAGGTTGGTGGCGCCGGAGCGTGACCAGCGCATGCCGGCGGCGGACATTCTGTGTTTGACTTGTTTGGCCAGCGCCTCGACCACGCCGCTACCGATAGGTAAGCCGGCGTCGCGGAAATCGGCATACTGCATGCGGTCCTGCCGATTGCTGAAGTAGCCGGCCTGGGTTTCCAGCGCTGCGCGTTGTGCGTCCTGACGGGTAAGTGACGCTGCGGTGTGAATGGCATCGGCCACCAAATCCGCCCCACCGCCAAACAAAACCTGCTTGTGGTAATCCACCCAGATGGCACTCTGTTCAGGTGCGGCTGGGAAGAGCAAGCTGGCGGCTGCATGCAAATGCTGGCCGGCGTGATACCAGTCGTTGATTTGGGCGGCGGCCGGGTAATCGGCTGCGGCGATATTCCAAATCCAGTCGGCGCCATCGCCAATCACGCAGTGCTGAAGGGCTTGCGAAAAACGTCTGGCGCGTGCCTCGGCGAACAGCTGATTGCTCAGACCTTCCGGCCCGCCCAAATGGATGACACATGACTGTTGCACGCAGTCGACGTAGTTTGTCGGGTCGTCCAGTGGTTCGCAAATTTGCTCGACCGGAATGCGCGATTTGCTGGGCATTTTGCCACTTTCCACCTCGAACACCGTCCCCAGCTTGGCTTCCTTCCAGCCCTCTTGGCGGATGTTCATCATGCACCCGTCCAGCGCCATTCCCATGCGTTCGCAATCGACACGGGTCTGTTTCTGACTCGTCACTGGGTGCCACGCCGATTGCGTCTGCATCGTCGCCCCGGCCTCCTGCACCAATTCCCACAGGCTTGAATCCGATACCTGTATCCCGGCCAACTCATCTGCCAACTCGCTTGCTTTCGCATACGGCAGCAACACCACCAGCCGTGTCAGCACCCGCCTGACTCCCTGGCTGTATCCACCACTGATCACCAGCCGCTTGTCCATCGGGCTACTGCCTCGACGCGTCTGTCCATCGTAGAAGTATGGCCGCTCATACTCCAAGCACCCTACACGCGTTACGACCGCTTTCTTTTTTTACCCTTTGGCTGTTGGCTCTTGCCATCGCTGCCGATTGGCAGTTCATGCGCCTGTCGTTCTACCTGCTGATCCATCAGCCGTTGCGCCATTCGCCGCCCAAACTCTTGCCGCGCTTTCAGCACCACATCCTCGATCTCCGTCAGCGTTAATTCCCGCCCGGCCGTCCC
This sequence comes from Chloroflexota bacterium, assembly GCA_031368515.1. Taxonomy (GTDB): domain Bacteria; phylum Chloroflexota; class Anaerolineae; order J036; family Brachytrichaceae; genus CANJQH01. The sequence goes on along the minus strand of JANMNW010000113.1, from coordinate 26,659 downwards.
CGCTATCACTTCCGCGATCAGCTCTTCCATATCTGTTGCCAGACATTCCTTCAGCTCGTCTTTTCTCATTCATCCATTTTCACCCCAAACTTCGGATGCACCCCATGAATGCGCCGCCAAGCGGATTGTGCTATAGTCGCGCTGTCGCAATTGGATGCAAATCCAGTTGCCTCTGATACACCATCTTAAAAATGGAGGTGATGGCACTATGAGTAGTCCGAAACTTAGCGCCGTGGCATCACCTCTGGCTCTTCGCTAGAGAAGTTGCCACGGCGTGCGACTGTGCCGGCCCGCAAGGGTCGGCACAGTCGTTTTTCCATGCGTAGTCGCTAACCAACGGCGCTTAGAAGCGCTTCGCCGCGCAGCCCGCGCAACAGATTGTCGACGCCGCGCTGAGCCATTTTTGCGCGTGTTTGCCTGGTCGCGCTGCCCAGATGCGGCGTGATGACCAGATTGTCAAGCGCAAGCAGCGGGTAATCCCGGGGCAGCGGCTCGGGCTCGGTCACGTCGAGCGCGGCGGCGTGGATCCAGCCTTCGCGCAGGGCGATGAGCAACGCATCATGATCGACCACCCCGCCGCGCGCGACGTTGACCAGGATGGCGGAGGGTTTCATCTGGCGCAACTGCGGCGCACCGATCAGGTTGCGGGTTGCCGGGCTGAGCGGCGTCACCAGCACCACGAAATCGGACTGCTGCAGAAGATCGGGCAGCGTGGCGTATTGCGCATTCAGCGCCGCTTCGGCATCCAGATCGCGATTGCGGTTGTGATAGACCACGGACATGTCGAAGGCTTGCGCGCGCCGGGCGATCTGGCGGCCGATGCGGCCCATGCCGACGATGCCCAGCATGCGGCCGTGCACATCCAGGCCGTGATTGAGGCTGGGGTCGTAATAGGTGAACGCCGCGCTGCGCGCAAAGCGGTCGCCCGTGACAACATTGCGGGCGGCGGCGAGCATGAGCGCAAAAGCCATGTCAGCCACCGCACCGTTCAGCAAGTCAGGTGTGTTGCCGACGGCGATGCCGCGCGCGCGCGCGTCGGGCACGCTGATGTGATCGACGCCCACGCCGATGTTGCTGATTACGCGCAGTGCGGGCAATTGGTCCATCAGAGCGGCGTCGATGCGCGGGTGGCCGTAGATGAGATAGCCTTGGATTTGTGCCAGCGTTTGCGCGTCATGCTCAATGGCCTGCCATCGATGAATGCGGCAGTGGCTGGCCAGCGCCTCTTCCACGCCATCGGGCAGGCGCGCGGCATTGGTGACGATGGGGTAGGTCATGCGTTTTTGGATTGGGCGATCCAGGCCATGGTCTTTGAGGCCAGCCGATCAAGCGAGTGCACGCAGAGTTCGATGTGGCGCTCTTTGGTGTCTTCGATCGGGTTGTGCGAGATGCCGCGCAGGCTTTGCACAAACATCATCACGGTGGGCACGCCGGCGCGCGAGACTTCGGCTGCGTCATGCAGCGGACCGGACGGCATGCGGTGGGTGGTGCCGCAGGTTTCGATGTTGGACTGGTCGCAGAACTCGATTAACGTTTTGTGAAACGGGATCGGTTCGATCTGCCAGATGCGGTTCCACGCCACGCCGCACTTTTCCTCACGGGCGAAGCGCTTGCTGGCGGCTTGAGCCTCTTTGAACATGGCGCGCAGCGACTTGGCGTTGATGTGGCGCTGGTCAAGGGTGACATCGCACTCGCCCACCACGGCGGTGACGATGCCAGGTTTGGTGATGACGCTGCCGATGGTGCACACGCCGTTGTGGCGCTTGGCGATCTCGCGGATTTCAAGCTCCAAGCGCGCGGCGCAGGCCAATGCGTCGCGGCGCGCGTTCATCGGCGTGCTGCCGGAGTGGGCGGCCTGGCCGGTAAACTTGATCGCCCAGCGCTCGACGCCACAGGTTCCGAGCACTGTTCCGAGCGGCAGTTTTTTGCTTTCGAGCACCGGCCCTTGCTCGATGTGCAGCTCAAGATAGGCTGCTGCGTTTTTGAGCTCTTTGCCGCTCTTGTGCGCTTTGTCGATGTCGACGCCGCAGCGTTTGAGCGCTTGTTCGATGGTGATGCCGTCTTTGTCGGTGCGGTTGCGTTCAACCTTTGGGTCCATGGTGCCGGCGCAGGCGCTGCTGCCCAGCAGGCTGCGGCCAAAGCGCGCGCCTTCCTCGTCGGCCCAATCCACCACGCGAATGGTAATGGGCGGTTTGCCGTTGTACTGCGCGTGAATGCGGCGCAGCACTTCAACACCTGCCAGGACATTGAGGCAGCCATCCAGCCATCCGCCATTTGGCACGCTGTCCATGTGTCCGCCGATGAGCAAGGCGCGTTTGCTGGCTCCGGGCAGGGTGTACCACGTGTTGCCCGCTTCGTCGTTATGAATCTCCAGGTTGAGATCCGCGACGCGTTCCCGCAACCAAGTTCGGGCCGTGAGCCAGGTGTCGGTCCAGGCCACGCGCATCGCGCCGCCCGGCGCGGGAGCGGACGTGAGCGCGCGCAGTTCCTTGAGTTCGGCAATTGTGCGCTTGGGGTTGAGGGTGACGGGGGCCATAGCCGGAATTCTAGACCTTTCAAGTCAAGACCTGAAAGGTCATGACCTTTCCGCCGGGTTACAGATGCCGGATTGGCCAGGACCGGCATCCCTAACCGCAACCTGATTGCTCTGTATTGCCCAAATCAGACTTTAGGCTGAGGAGACTATCGGCCTAGAGAACTATAAGACTTCTGCAAGTTTATTTCGAGAGGACGTGATGCGCAAAACCCCTGAGCTCTCCACCGAAACCTGGCCGTTGGGCCACTGGTCGACCTTGGTTCTGACCGCCCAGATTATGGTAAGCCTGGTGGGGGCGGTGGTCTTCCAATCGCGATCGGCCATCGTCTTGGTGTCTCTCGATGCATTGTGGGCCGTCACCGTGCTCACCCACGTCATGTTGCTGCGCCAAGCGCGTGTGCGCGATGCGATGCTTATCATCCTGACCGCCACGCTGGTGCGAACGCCTCTCAGCGTGCTTGCGGCGCCATCACTCTTTCCCGCCGCAGTGCTCCTGCCGGGCCTGGCGGTTGGCTACGTGCTGATGCAACCGCAGGTCTTTCGTGTTCGCACGCTCATGATCGCCGGCGGCGCCATGTATGGATTGCTGCTCGCCTCTTTTTGGGCCGCCGGGAATTCGGGCGATCTGCCGCGCAGCATCAGCGACATTCATCTGTTCATCGGCATTCCCGCCGGCGCATTGGGTTTGGTGCAAATGATCGCCCGCTATCGCCAACAGATCGACGCCACGCTGCGCCGCACGCGCGACGCCAATGTGGCGCTGCATCGCACGCGCGATCAGCTCTCGCACCTGCTCGAAGTCTCTCGCGCAATCAGCACGCCGTCCGATCTGAACACCCTCACAAAAGTCGTGCTGGACCAGTTGTCGATCACGGTTGAATGCGATTCCGCGGCGATCTTTCTCGTAGATGCTGACCATCGCATCACCCACTCGCGTTTCTTTGGCGGAAACGTTCCGCTGGAAGCCCACTCCTATCAGCTGCGCCGCCCGCCTGCGCATCACTTGCGCGTGCTGCAAACCGGGCTGACGACCATCGTCTCAGACATCTTCGACAAATCGCCAGACACTCGCATGGTGCGCGAGGCGCTTAAAGGCGGCCGCGGAGCCGACGACGCCGATGTCAATTCCTGGATTGGCGTGCCGCTCAATGCGCAGGGACGCACCATCGGCCTGCTTTCGCTGGCGCACACCAAGCGCTGGCACTTTCGCGCGCAGCACGCCCAAATGGCACTGGCTTTTGCCAATCAGGTCGCCGCCGTGATCTCGAGCATGCAATTGAAAGATCAAGCCGTGAGCGCCGCGGCGCTCAACGAACGTGCGCACCTGGCGCGCGAGCTGCACGACTCGGTCAGCCAGGCGCTGTTTGGCGCGTCGCTCGGCGTGCGCACCGGGCTTGAGCTATTGCCGGCCGGTTCCGACCGCGCGCAGCAACCCATCAGCTATGCGCTCGATCTTGTTGAAACCGCCCTAACCGAAATGCGCGCGCTGATTTTTGAACTGCGCCCGGAATCGTTGGAACTGGATGGATTGGTGCCCGCCCTCAAGCGCCAGGCCGCTGCCGTGGTCGCCCGCTACAAAGCAGAACATGGCAGCCGGCTAAATTTGCAGTTGTGCGAAGTTGAGCCGGCGATATCCCTGGCGGCCAAGGAGGCGGTCTACCGGATCAGCTTGGAAGCGCTGCAAAACGCCGGCAAGCATGCGCGCGCGACCAACATTGATCTGGAAATGAGCTGCGACGATCGCTTTGTCACCGTCGTCATTCACGACAACGGCAAAGGTTTTGACCCCAATGCCCGCTACCCCGGGCATCTTGGGTTGATCACCATGCGCGAACGCGCCGAAAAATTCGGCGGCACGCTCGATATCGACAGCGCAGTCGGCCACGGCACACGCATCACTGTGAATATGCCCGTTGGCGTGCCGGTGGCTGTGGGTGCTGGGACGGTGGAGCAGTAAGCCAGTCGGGCGGTGAGCGGTAGGCAGTGGACGATTAACGCTTACTGCTTACTGGCCCACCGTCCACTGCACCGCCTTGTCCGCCAGCCGGTCAAACGCGCGCACGGCCAGCTCAAGATGCTCGATGCGCGTGTCTTCTTCTTTGCAATGCGACAGCCCAAGCAGGCTTTGTGTGAACAACATGCATGTCGGCACGCCAGCCCAGGCCATTTCAATCGCATCGTGGCCAGGCCCGCTGGGCAGCCGGTGTGAGACGCCGTTGTTGACTTCCTGGATCGCCAGCTCGCACAACCCCACCAGATCGGCATTGAACGGCTGCACCGGCGATTGATAGATCGTGCTCCAGCGCAGGCCAACGCCTTCCTCGGCCGCGATGCGCTCGCTGGCGGCGCGCGCCTGCGCCAGCATCGACGCAAGCCGGGTGGCGTCAAGATGGCGTTGATCCAGCGTGATCAACGTCTCGCCGGCCACGGCTGTGGGAATGCCGGGTGTGTTTTGCACGCGGCCGGTGGTGCAAACGCCGCCATTGCTGTTGCGGCCGATCTCGCGCGCCTCCACTGCAAAACGCGCGGCGGCCACAAATGCATCATGCCGCAAAGCCATCGGGGTGGCGCCGGCGTGGGCCGCCTGCCCGATGAACGTGAGCGCGTGGCGCTCGATGCCGAAGCAGCCAATCACCGCGCCCAGCGGAAGGCCCATCGATTCAAGCACCGGGCCCTGCTCGATGTGCATTTCCAGATAGGCCTTTGCGTTGGCGCGCTGCCGCCCGGCGCGTTCAGCCGTTTCCACCGTGACCCCAAATGCGCCCACCGCTTCGGGCAGGGTGACGCCGTTGGCATCGACCAGCCGGTTGACCCACTCGGGATTCAAGCGACCGGACACGGCGCTGCTGCCGAAAAGACTGCGGCCAAAGCGCGCGCCCTCTTCGTCGGCCCAATCGACCAGCCGAATTGTCATCGGCGGCGTGCCTTCGGCCGCAAAACGGCGCAGCACTTCAAGACCGCCGATGACGCCAAAGCAGCCGTCCAGCCAGCCGCCGTTGGGCACGCTGTCCAGGTGACTGCCCATCACCACTGCCTGCTCGCTCGCGCCGCGCAAAGTGGCCCAAATGTTGCCCGCTTCGTCGGTCTCCACTTGCACGGGAAGCTCGGCCAGCTTGGCGCGATACCAGTCGCGCGCGCGCGTCCACATCGGCGTCCAGGCCACGCGTTGCGCGCCGTTGTCGTCGGCGGTCAACGCGCGCAGCTCTTGCAAATCTGCGATGGCGCGTTCGGGGCGGAGGGCGTTGCTCATGCGCGGCATTCTACGGCGCGTGTCGATCAGCCCGCGCGTGGCGCGAAGTACATCACCGCGATGGCGGTTGCGACCCAGAGCGCCACCGCGATCTGCAGCGCCCGGTCTCGCAGCACCAGTTCGTCCGGCGCGCCGCCTTCACCTTTGACGTGCACGAGATACAGATACCGGAACACGCCGTACAGCACGAACGGCACGGTCAGCATGAAGGCGTGGTTGGCCGGCAGCTTGGCGCCGGAGAACGAATAGAACATGTAGCTGACCAGCAGCGCGCCGGTGACGATGGAAATGATCTGATCCAGCAGCGGCAGGTTGTATTCGCGCAGGATGCGGCGCGTGCCGGCGCGGTCGCCCAATTCGATCAGTTCGTGACGGCGCTTGCCAAAGCCCAGCAACAGTGCCAGCAGCGACATGCACAAATACAGCCAGGGCGAAAAGTTGTCGGCGCGCACCAGCGCGGTGCCTGATGCCACGCGCAGCACAAAGCCGATGGCAAGGATGAGCACATCCAGAATGACCACGTGCTTCAGGCTAAAACTGTATACCGAGGTGAGCGCGAAATAGGCTACCGCGATCCCGCCAAAAACCGTGTCGGTGATAAACGCCACAGCCAGGGCGCCGAGCGCCAGCACCAGCGCAAACACGATGGCGACCGGCACCGGCACATCGCCCCGCGCGATGGGCCGCTTGCTCTTGCGCGGGTGCGCGCGGTCGGCGGCGATGTCGGCGCAGTCGTTGATCAGATATACCGCTGAAGACAGCGCGCACAGCACGGCGAACCCGATCAGACTGCGCAGCACATACTCGGGTTGCGTCAGCTTTAGGTCAAAGACCAGCGCGGCAAAGACAAACGCATTTTTGGTCCACTGCTTGGGCCGCATGCTCTTGAAAAGCCCGCCGATCAGGCGGCCCGGCGTGGTCCGTGATGATGATGCGCTGCCCGAGCTCATGCAGCCATCATAACTGAGCGAATGGATTCAACGGCTTAATACCGGCAGCCAGACGCTTTTCAACCGCGCAAAATCGATCAGCTCGTAAGCGCCGATATCGGTGCGCGGGCCGCCAATTGCACGAGCATAGCCACGTTGATCGGTGCGCGTGATGTCATTGGTGAGCGCCAGAAAACTCCGGAGTTTGCGGGCTGGGTTGCGTACATAGGCTGGTCATTAGCCAAAGGTCGCGTTGTCGCTGGTTGACAACCTGTCGTATGCCGCTATATCCTCGGCACTCACACCCATGCATCGCTTCGAAGACTTGGCCCAACAACTCATTGAAACATCGCTCTCACGGCTATTGCGCGAGCGTTTGCAGGCGGGCGAAGTTCTGCGCTCGTTGGTGCGCGCCATCGAAGACGCGCAGGCGGCGCTACAAGTGCGCGACACGCCGCCGCCCAATCACTTTTGGGTGACGCTGCATGATGCCGATCTGGCCAAATTGCGTGAGGTGCAACCGCGCCTGGCCGACGACCTGGCCGAACAAGTGCGCCAGATCATGCTGCAGATGGGCTTGCGGCTGGACGCGCCGCCGCGCGTGCTGGTGCACGGCGCGCTGGAGGTGCCCACGCATCAGATCCGCGTCATCGCACGATGGATTCCGGCCGACGCTCCGCGCAGCGACACCCAGGTCGGCGCGCCGGTTGCGGCCCCGGCGTATTTACCCCGCCGGCCGTTTTTGATCGTGGATGGCCGCCGCCAGATCGACTTAAGCAGCCGCCTGGTGACGGTTGGCCGCTCGCGCGAGAGCGACGTGATCATCGACGACCGGCGGGTCTCGCGCAAGCATGTCGAATTGCGCTGGCTCGATGCTTCCGGCAAATTTCTGGCGGTGGACATGGGCAGCAGCGGCGGCACCAAGCTCAACGGCCATGCCATCAAGCAATGCACGCTGGAAGCGGGCGATGTCATCTCGCTGGCAGGTTGCGAACTGATTTACGGTGAAGAGTTTGCGCTCAGTTCAACCAGCGGCGTCGCGCCCGTTCAGGGTTCGACCAGCACGGATGCCGGGTGAGGGTGAGCGGTGGAGCGGTAGGCAGTGACACCGTGACGCCGCCGCCATTACAATATTGCCATGCTTTCCAAGCTCAAGTCATTTGCCAACGCCCGGCCAAAGCTTGCGTCCTGGCTCTTTCTGGCCGTGGGCATGGTGGTCATTTTGATCATCGCCGCTCCAAAGGACGGCACGCTGACGCCCGGCAACTGGGCGTTTCTAATCCTCGCCACGATTGGCCTGGCCGGTTTGTGCGCCTGGATCATCAGCTGGGAGGACGGCGAGGACGATGCCGAGGACTCTGGCAAAGCCGCCGCTGCGGTGAGCGAGCCCGCACCTCGCGGTCCAAAAGCCCCGGCCGCTTCTGCACAAGCCGAGGAACCCGCCGGCGTCGCCCATCGGTAAGCCCAGCGTTATTTATCCATTCATATTTATGCATGGCATCGTCCAGCGATGCCGGCGTTGTTCCACATAATGACTCGTACTCGCCACGCTCTCGAATGGCAGGTCGGGCACGCGCCGCAACTCGGCACCCCGCCCGCATTATTTGTCCCTGCGACCGTGCCCGGCGCAGTGCAACTGGATTGGGCGCGCGCCCAGGGCTGGCCGGAACCGGCTTACGATCCCGACATCGGTAAGTACCGCTGGATGGAGGATGTCTTCTGGCGTTATCGCGCCGTTCTCCCCGATATGGCGGCCAGTGCCAACACGCGGCTTTTCTTTGTGTGCGGCGGTGTTGATTATCGATATCAAGTTTCGCTCAACGGCCATGTGCTGCATGCGCAAGAAGGCATGTTCACGCCGCTGGATATTGAGCTGACCGGCATCGCCCAAGCCGGCGATGTGCTTGAGGTTGAGGTTTTTCCTGCCCCCAAATCATGCGAGAGCGGCGACCGCGTGGAGGCCAATCAAAGCGTCAAACCCGCCGTCAGCTACGAATGGGATTTTCACCCGCGCTTGGTTCCGCTTGGCATCTGGGAAGACGCTTATTTGGAACAGCGGCCGCCAGCGCATGTGCGCCGGTCCGAGGTGCGCTACGAGCTGGATGAGGATTTGAGCGTTGCACATGTGCGCTGTGACGTGTTTGTGTCTCACGCGCGCGCCGGCGTGCTGCAATGGCGGCTGGCCGGCCCCGACGGCGCGGTGGTGATCGATCACACCTGCACGCCTGACGCGCCTGTGGTGGCCATGACGGCCAACGTCCATCGACCGCGCCTGTGGTGGCCCAATGGGCAGGGCGATCAGGCGCTCTACACATCGACACTTGAGCTGATGGACGCTGCGGGCGCCGTGATCGACAGCAAAACGCAACGCGTTGGTTTCAAGCGCGTGCGGTTGGTGATGCACCCGACGCAGTGGGATGAGCCGGAGATACAGGTCTTTCCCAAAGGGCGGCATACCTCACCGATCACTGTGGAAGTCAATGGCCGGCGCGTGTTCGCCAAAGGCGCCAACTGGGTCAGCCCGGATATCTTTCCCGGCCGAATTTCGCGCGCGACATATGAGCCATTGCTTGCGCTCGCGCACGACAGCCACTTCAACATGCCGCGCTGCTGGGGCGGGGCGATTGTGCAAAAGGAATCGTTCTTCGATCTGTGCGACGAACTCGGCCTGATGGTGTGGCAGGAGTTTCCGCTGGCCTGCAATCGCTATGAAGGAACGCCGGAGTATCTGGCCGTGCTGGACCGTGAGTCGGCTTCGATCATTCGCCGGCTGCGCGGTCACGCGTCGCTCGCGCTGTGGTGCGGCGGAAACGAGCTGTTCAACAACTGGTCGAAGATGACCGATCAGGATCTGGCGCTGCGCTTGCTGAATCGCAATTGCTACGATCTGGATCGCGAGCGGCCATTTCTGATGACTTCGCCAATGCCTGGCATGGCGCACGGCGGCTACTTCTTCCGCCGTGATGATGGCGCCGAGGTGTATCAGTATTTTGCCCAGTCCAAGAACACCGCCTACACCGAATACGGCGTGCCGGGCTCAGCCGGGGTCGAGACGCTTCGCGCGATTATTCCAGCTGCAGAATTGTGGCCGCCGCGTCCAGGGACGCAATGGACCACACGCCACGCATTTGGCGCATGGCAGCACAATTCCTGGCTGGATCTGCACACGATCGCGCATTACTTTGGCGAGCCTGCGACCCTGGAACAGATGGTTGAATGGTCGCAGTGGCTTCAAGCCGAAGGCTACAAAGCTATCTTTGAAGAAGCGCGCCGCCAAAAGCCGACCTGCGCAATGGCGCTGAACTGGGTGTTGAATGAGCCCTGGCCGACGGCGGCCAACAACTCGCTGGTCAATTGGCCAGCGGCCCCCAAGCCGGCCATGAGCGCGGTTGCCGACTCATGCCGCAACATTCTCGCCAGCGCGCGCGTTCCAAAATTCGCATGGCACGCGGGTGAGGCGTTTACATCGGAAATGTGGCTGTTGAACGACAGCACCGAGGCGTTGCCTGCCGGAAGGGTGGAAGCCTGGATTCACGTAGGCGACACACGGACGCAGGCGTTGACGTGGGAGCACTCAGGCGCGGCGGCCAACACAAATGTGCAAGGCCCAGCGCTACGTGTTTTGTTGGCCGATGCGCCCAGCGACCGGCTGACGCTTGAATTGCGCTGGGTCGATCATCCCGAACGCAATTCAAGCTACCATTTGCGGTACTTTGCCACCCGCGCGACGGCAGGCGAAAAAGCCTACCGCATGGGCGGCGTGTAACAGCGATTATTCATCGCGGCGGCTGGAACCGGTCAGGCGCAGCACGAAATACAGCAGCGTCAGCAGCGACGACGCCGCGGCTGCGACATAGGTCAGCGCCGCCGCATCCAGCACCTGTTTGGCGCCGACCATCTCCTCGTCCGAGAGCAGGCGGTTGTCCTGGATCATGGCCAGCGCGCGGCGGCTGGCGTCAAACTCGACGGGCAGGGTGACCAGCGCAAAGAGCGCGGCCAGGCCAAACCCGATCACGCCCAGCCAGGCCAGGCCAGAGCCGAGCGTGCTGCCCAAGCCCAGCAGCACGCCGCCCATAAACAGCCACGGGCCAATGGTGCTGCCAATATTGACGATCGGCACGATGGCGCCGCGCAACTTGAGCAACGCATAGCTTTCCTTGTCTTGCATGGCATGACCCAGCTCATGGGCCACCACGGCGACCGAGGCGACCGAATTCACCACCGAACTCTGCGACAGCGCCACCGTCTTGCTGCGCGGATCGTAATGGTCGGTCAGTTCGCCGGGGATGGCTTCAACGCCGACGTTGAGCCGATTGGCGTGGATAAGCACGCGCGCGGCATCCTGGCCGCTGACGCCAGAGCGGGTGGGCACACGCGCAAATTTGGCAAACGTGCCCTTCACTTTGAATTGCGCCCACATGGCCAGCAAAAAGCCGGGCAACGCGAAGAGCAGATACATTGGATCGAAAAACACTACATGCCTCCTAATACACCGTTAGCAATATTGCGCAGTATCGTAACGGTGGAGTGTATGAGGCGCATGAGAGCGCGTGAAGGTGCCGGAAAAAACTTGAACCCGCGCTGCTCACACGCGGGTTCTGCGAGAGGAGAGGAGGAGAAAGAGGATTTCTCTGCCTTTGTTGTGAATCATCATATCGGCAACCGCCACCGGCCGCATGCGTCGAACGCCGGAGTCGGCCTACATCTTTGGTCTGAAAATGGCCATTTCCCGGCCCGGGAATCGAGATTTGGCGCTATTTGCCGCGTTATTCCGCCCGGGCAGCGGCGTCTGTCGCATCTGTTCGCCCGGAGTCGGCTTCGGATCCGGCCGCGCTGTCGCCAAACTCGGCTGTAAACCACTCGGCCGTGTCGGCGATGGCCGTGTCATGCGGCGTAAACTCGAATCCTGGAAACCGTTGGGCGAGTTTTGCGCCATCCAAAACGTAGGGCTTTTCGAACTGATGCATCACGTCCAGCAGGCGTTTTGCGTCGGGCAGCAGCGTGCCCAGCATGCGAAAGGTCATGCGGGTGCGCAGGCCAATGTTGGGTGTTTTGCCAAATGCCCGAAAAATGCGATCTAGAAAGTCGCCGCCGGTGAGCGCCTCGCCGCCATTGACGTGCCAGACCTGGCCGGCCGTGTCCGGGCTGGTGGCCAGCAGCACGCAAGCGGCGGCGGCGTCGGGCACATACAGGATGTTATGCGGCGCTTCCAGACTGCCCAGCCAGAAGGCTTTTTTGCCGCGCAGCGCGCTTTCGAAGATATTGGCCATGAAGCTGCCGCGAATGTGCGCGCCGTGCAGGGCCGCCAAACGCGGAATGATCACCGGCACTTCGCCGCGCTCGTGCGCATCCAGCAGCGTGCGCTCGGTTTCGATGCGCTTGGACGCGCGCTCGCCGCTGGCGGTGTGCGGGTGGGTTTCCGGGATGGGCAGCTGCTGCGGGATGCCATACACATCGGTGTTGCTCGGAAATATAAGCAGCGCGCCGGTGCTCACGGCCGCTTCCAGCATGACGGCGGTGATTTCGCTCAATTGCCCGCCGATATACAGGCAGTTGTAGATATGAGTGGCGCCGGCGCAGGCGGTCTTTAATGCGGGCAGGTCCAAAGCGTCAACTTCGGCGATCTCCGTCTCGTCCGGCAGCATGCTCTGCGCCAGCTCCATGTTGCGCGCAAGCGCGCGCACCGTCAGCCCCTCTGCCTGCAGGTGATGCACAATTGCAGATCCCAAGGCGCCGGTGGCGCCCACCACAACATGAAGCTCGCTCATTGCGCGTGATTCTACGTGACAGGCTGGATGCCGGCGCGTGGGGGATTGAAGAACGCTCTCTCAGGACCGTGTGTCGGCGCTCGGCGTGGCGGCACGCACGGCCGCGCAAAACACTAACACTGTGTTTGCATGGTTTATAATTGAGAATTATTCTCAAAAAGGATTTTTGCAGGGAGAGGCAAAAGACCATGACGCTATTTCGGTTGCGACGGGCCGGGGCGGCGCTCGGCATCAGCATGTTGCTGACCGCGTGTGGGGCGGCGGCGGCGCCCACGCGCGCGCCAGTCGCGACAACCGCGCCTGCCAGGCTCAAGGTGGTGGCGACGTTCAGCATTCTTGGCGACTTTGTGGCCAATGTCGGAGGCGACAAGCTTGACCTGAGCGTGCTGGTGCCGGCGGGCGGTGATGCGCACGACTTTGAGCCTGCGCCGTCCGACGCCGCGCGCATTGCCGATGCCGCGCTCGTGTTCGAAAATGGCGTGGAGTTTGAAAGTTGGCTGGACACGCTTTACAAGTCATCGGGCTCCAAAGCCGGGCGCGTGATCGTTTCAGACGGCATTGAGTTGCATGAGGGTGGGGGGCACCATGTAGAAAAAGCCGCTAGCGATGCCACGCCCGAAGCCAAAGAGGCCGGACGCGAACAGGGCGGACACGACCCGCATGTCTGGCAGGATGTGAAGAACGCCATTCGCATGGTGCGCAACATTGAAAGCGCGCTGGCAAACGCCGACGCGCCCAACGCCGCAACATACAAGGCCAACGCCGCCGCTTACATTGCCAAGCTGGAAGCGCTGGATGCCGAAATCGCTCAGGCGGCGGAGGCGCTGCCGCGCGCCAGCCGCAAGATCGTGACCTCGCACGACGCGCTGGGCTACTTTGGCGAGCGCTACGGCTTCGACATCGTGGGCGAAGTGATCAACGGCTTGTCCACCGAGGCGGGCGAGCCTTCGGCCCAGGAAGTCGTCAAGCTGGTCGATGCGATCAAGGCTCAGGGCGTCAAAGCCATCTTCCCGGAGAGCGTCACAAATCCCAAGCTTGTGGAGCGCGTGGCAGTGGAAGCGGGCGTAAAAGTCGGCGGCGAGCTGTACAGCGACGCGCTCGGCGAGCCCGGCTCGAATGGCGCGACATACATTGACGCGATGCGCGCCAACGTCAAAACGTTGTTGGATGCGCTAAAGTAGCCGCACCTATGCTCAGCTATGGCGGCCGCCGCTGCATCACGGCCATCCCCAGCGCGCCGGCGCTTGAAGCGCGTTGCGTCAGCGCGCGCTATGACGGCGCCGATCAACTGGCGCTGGATTGCGTCAGCTTGATTGTGCAGCCGGGCCAGCGGGTGGCGCTGGTGGGGCCGAACGGCGCCGGCAAAAGCACGCTGCTTAAGGCGGCGGCCGGCTTGTTGAAGATCGTGAGCGGCATGTTGTCCGTGTATGGCAATGCCGCCGCCGCAAGCGATCACCGCGTGGCTTATCTTGCGCAGCGCGGAGAAATTGACTGGCGCTTTCCGGTCACCTTGCGCAAGCTGGTGTTGACCGGCCGCTATGCTCACTTAGGCTGGTTGCGCCGCCCGCGCCCGGACGATTGGGCCGCCGCTGACGCGGCCATCGCGCGCATGGGGTTGAGCGATCTGGCCGAACGACAGATCGGCGAACTTTCGGGCGGGCAGCAGCAACGCGCGCTGTTGGCGCGCGCGCTGGCGCAGGACGCCGACCTGCTGCTGCTGGACGAGCCGCTGAATGCCGTGGATGCCGCAACCCGCGATATTGTGGCGCACACCTTGCACGACCTGCAGTCGCTTGGCAAGACTGCGGTGATCGCCACGCATGATGTCGATCACCTGGCGCACGAGTACGATCATGTGCTGCACCTGGTCGATGGCCGGGTCCTGGACGGCAGGCAGGGGGCGGTAGGCGGTGATATGGAAGACCCGTGCACGGCTCCGACCTCTTACCGCATGCCGGTCACCACGATTCACCCATGAGCTGGCTCATTGATCCGTTCCGCTACTCGTTTATGCAGACCGCGGCGCTGGCCGGCGTTCTGGTCGGCGTCACCTGCGCCACTTTGGGCGTGTATGTGGTGCTGCGGCGCATGGCGTTTATTGGCGATGCGCTCTCGCACACGATACTGCCCGGGCTGGTGATCGCCTATTTTCAGCAGGCCAACTTGTTTGTCGGCGCCATCGGCGCCGGCGTGCTGACCGCGCTCGGCATCGGCTGGCTGAGCCGGAGGCGTGAAATCCGCGAGGACACGGCCATTGGCATCCTGTTCACCGGCATGTTTGCGCTGGGCATTCTGATGATCAGCACGGTGCGCAGCTTCAAAGACTTTACGCACATGCTTTTCGGCTATATCCTGGGTGTGACCAGCGATCAGCTGGTGATCATCGCGGTCATCGCGGCGATTGTGATCGGCGCGCTGCTGATCTTGCACAAAGAGCTGGAGCTGACATCGTTCGACCCGACGCACGCCCAGGTGATTGGATTGAGCGCCGACCGCATGCGCTTGGTGCTGCTGGTGCTGATGGCGTTGGCGGTGGTCAGCGCGATTCAGGCGGTTGGGGTGGTGCTGACCAGCGCCCTGCTGGTGGTGCCGGCGGCCGCGGCGTCGATGCTCACCAACCGGCTGCCGCGCATGATGGTGCTGGCCAGCGGGGTGTCTGTGTTTTCGACCATCGCCGGCCTGTTGCTGTCGTATCACTTCGACGTATCATCGGGTGCGGCGATTGTTCTCACGTGCATCGCGTGTTTCCTGGCGGCCTGGGCGGTCGCGGCGATGCAGCGGCGATTGAAACCTGTTCACTAAATTATGGCTACCTATCTTTACGCGTGCCCCACTTGCGAGGCCGAATTCGAGATCAAACGCTCGATGGCTGAGTGCGACCTGCCGGTCGACTGCCCGGACTGCGGCGGCCTGGCCGACCGCAAGCCGACGCTGTTTGGCTTTTTCAAAGGCAACTCAAATTCAGAGCAAAATGCGCGCGCGCTTCAGAACGAACTGAAAAAGAAGCGCACACACATGGCCGGCTGCCCTTGCTGCGTGCCGCGCAAACCGGTCAAGAAGGCGGCCTGATGGAGCCCATTATGTCAATAAAGCGCACCGAACCCAAACCCTTGCCGATCACCATCATCACCGGCTTTCTGGGCGCCGGCAAGACCACGTTGCTGAACAGAATCTTGAATGGCAACCACGGATTGCGCGTGGCTGTGCTGGTCAATGACTTTGGCTCGGTCAACATCGATTCCGAGCTGATCGTCGGCGTGGACGGCGAGACGATCAGCCTGTCGAACGGTTGCATCTGCTGCACCATCCGCGATGATTTGCTGGATGCGGTGTTTCGCTTGATCTTGGCCGACAACAGCCCGGAGTATGTCGTGATCGAGACCAGCGGCGTGTCGGACCCGTTTGCGGTGGCGCAGACCTTTCTGATCCCGGAGCTGAAGCCTTACGTGCAGGTGGATGGCATCATCACTGTGGTTGATGCTGAGCAGGTGCGCGATCTGAAGGATGAGCAGGAAGTGCTGGCGATGGACCAGATCAGCGCCGCCGATATTCTGGTGCTGAACAAGGCCGATCTGATTTCGGCTGAGCAGATGGGCGAAGTCAAGTCGTGGATTCGCGCGATTGTGCCAAAGGCGCGCATCCTGGAGACGACGCATGGCAACGTGCCGTTGGAGCTGATTCTCTCGATCGGCGAATATACGCCCGAGCGCCTGGCCTCCCGCGACAAGCGCGATATTCATGTGCATGCGGCGAATGAGTCCCACGATCACGATCATGATGCGGATGCTCAGGACTCGGGACTCGGGACTTCTGACTCTCACGAGCACTCCCACGATCATGCCACGGTGTTCAACACTTGGATGTATTCGGTGGCCGAGCCGTTGTCGTTTCGCACGTTGCGCGATGTGATCCAGGAACTCCCCGAGACGATCTACCGCGCCAAAGGTTTTCTTGATCTAAAAGAGTATCCGAAGAACAAATGCATCCTGCACGTGGTTGGCCGGCGCGCCATGTTGACCGTGAGCGAGCCCTGGGGCGAGCAGCCGCGGGCGTCACGCCTGGTGTTTATCGGCAGCAACGGCGGCGTGGACCCCGGCGTGCTGGAGCCGATGCTGGACGCATGCCGCGCCAACCGCGCCGCAGCCAAGCACGAAACGAAGCTGGCCAGCGCGCTGGAATGGATGCGCGGGATGCGCGAAAAAGGCGAGCTGTAGCGCCGACCCGCGCACCCCGCAGGTTACGGACGTTCGCGGGCGCGCATGAATGTGTCGATTTCGGCGCGGGTGGGGATTGAAATCTGGGCGCCGATGCGCGTGACGCTGAGGGCGGCGGCGGCGTTGGCAAATCGCGCCGCGTCCATCGGCGCCCGGCCCTCCAGCAAGCCCACGGCAAACGCGCCGCAGAACGTGTCGCCTGCGGCTGTGCTGTCGATGGCTTCGACTTTGAAGCTTGGCGCGTAAGCCGCCCCGTCTGCACCCGCCGCAAAAGCGCCTTGCTCGCCCAGTGTGATGATCACATTGGCCGCGCCCTTGGCGCGCAATGCGTCGGCCGCGCGGCGCACATTGGCATCGGAGTTCACTTCAATGCCGCAGGCGAAAGCAGCTTCGGTTTCGTTGACCACAAAATAGGTGACGTGCCGCAGCAACGCATCGGTGATCGGGCGGGGCGGGGCCAGGTTCAGCATCACCGACTTGCCCAGCGCCGAAGCCCGCTCAGCCGCGGCCGTAACGGTCGCCACCGGCACCTCGTATTGCAGCACCAGCATGTCTGCGGCATCGATGGCCGCGCCGGCCCTGGCGACATGCGCCGGCAACAGTTTGTAATTCGCGCCGGGCGCAACCGAAATGTAATTGCGCCCTGCTTCGCCGATCATGATCAGCGCGGTGCCTGTAGCCACGCCGGGCTCGGTGTAGACGTGCTCGACGTTGGCGCCGCAGCCGCGCATATTCTCGATCACCTGCGCGCCATAGCTGTCGTCCCCGACACAAGATACAAAGGTCACCTCGCCGCCGGCCAACGCAGCGGCGTAGGCTTGGTTGGCGCCTTTGCCGCCAAAAGTTTGCCGGAATTCGGCATCGGACACGCTCTCACCCACCTTGGGCAGGCGGTCCATTTTCATGATGAGGTCGACGTTGGAGCTGCCGACGACGGCAATGCGCTGGGACATAGCTGCAAATGATAGCGTCGCCGCCGTAAATTCGCAGAGCTACAGTAGTTGCCAAAGCGCCAGCCGTTCCGCCGCAGCCGCAAAGCGCGCGCCGATTGCGGTGGCAAACGTCGCATCATTGTCATGAATGCCTGAAGGGTCCCAGATCGTTCCAGACAGCACGCCTTGCACAAAAAACGCCACCATGCTGCGGCGATTGTCGGCGATGCACGCATCGATCGGATACCCGGTCGTCAACGCGGAAGTCGCCGTGAATCAAGGTCTGAGGGCAGTCCTGGTCGAGCTCGACAATGCGCGTGCCACGGCCGATCAGCGTAGCGCCAAACGCGCGCACGGCCGGCGGCAGCTCGAAGCGCGCGTCGTTGACGCATAGCGGCCAGGCCTCGGCGTACAGTGATGGGTTGCAGGCTCAATAGCGCATTTTCATCGCCTGATAGCTTTGAAATGCCAGCAAGCCAAACAGCACGGCCATGTAGGTGCTGCGCCATATCAGCAAGCCTGCGGCAGCCATGACTGCGCCGGCGATCACCGACAGCCACATTGCGCGCTGCGCGCCGCCGACCGGATCGGACCACGACCATAGACGCCGCGCCACCTGGCCGCCGTCGAGAGGCAAGACCGGTGCAAGGTTGACCAGCCCCCAAAAAATGTTGGCCCACAGCAAGGCGTTCACAACCGAGTCCAGGATGCCAATGCCAAACGGCAGAATTGCGTTGGGGGCGGGGTTGAGCAGTGATGTGGGCATCAGAATGCTTCCTCCGGCCGCGGTCACGCCGAGCATTACAAGCAGCGCCAGGGCAAAGCCGGCGAGCGGTCCCGCCAGTGAAATCGCCACATCCTGCGCCGGACCCAGCGCGACACCAAACGAGCGCGAGCCAAAACGCACCGTTTCGCGCTGCGCCAGCCCGCCGCCGGCATACAGCACGATGCTGGCATCGAGCCCGAAATAGCGCATGGCAAACGCGTGCCCCAATTCGTGCACTAATAGCGACACAAACAGCACCACCACCCAAATCAATGCACCTAGCACGCCGCCGGACACGCCAAAGATTAGCGCGATGAGCCAAAACAGCGGGTGCACGCGCACGGGGATGCCAGCAATGCTGAAGCTCAGGTCGTAGCGCGTATGTGGAGGCGATTCAAACAACATCATGCCCCGCACTCTACTTTGGGTTTTGGTGCACAGACTTAGCGAGCGCGCATCACATTTTTTGAGGATGTCATAATGCCGCACGTGAACGAATTTCAAACGCCAACGGTAAGCAAAAAAGGCAAAGGCTGCGTGTTTTTTGCGGCTGGCGCAACGGTGATGGCGACCTGCCTGGCGGTACTGTGCGTCATCGCCGCCGCAATTGGCGTGTTGCAGTACAGCCGCACAGCAGCGACGGCGCAGGCGACCGTCGTCGTCGCGACCGCCGAGGCCCCCGCGGCCGACGCAACCGCGCAGCCGACAGTCGCAGACGCGCCCGCTGTCGACGGGATTGAGAGCCAGGAAATCGAGGGTTTGAAACGCCCGCCGACACCCACCGTCGGTGCATCGATTGCTGATTCAGTCGCCGAACAATCGAGCGAACCAGTGGCGGCCGATGAAGGCCCGCCCGGTGACGCCGAGGCGCAAACGCGCGTGCTGAACGAAGTCTTCAAGTATGTCAATGACGAATATGTGTATGCCGATTTTGACCGCGACGCGTTCGACAAGCGCCGCGCGGCATTGCAGGCGCGCATCGACGGCGGGCTTGGTGAAAATGCGTTCTTTGCCGCCATGGCCGAGCTGGTTGAAAGCCTGGGCGATCGGCACTCCAATTTCGAAGACCGGCTCGCGGTGCGTGAGCGGCTGAGCAGCACGGCAACGGGCATTGGCGTCACGGTGGACGTCACGCTGCGGTCAAAGCAGGCGGTGGTCGAGTGGGTGCAACCCGATTCGCCCGCCGATTGCGCCGGCGTCAAGATACACGACACCATCCTGGCGGTCGACGGCACGCCGATTCTCGACGCCGATGGACAGCCGCGCTTTGATCTGTTGCGTGGCGACGATGGCAGCAGCGTGACGCTGCGGTTGCGCGCGCCCGGCGAACAACCGCGAGATGTCAGCGTGACCCGCGGAGAAGTGCGCTACTTTGCGTCTGTGCAGGCGCGCTTGTTGCCCGGCAAGCGCAAGATCGGCTACGTTCTGGTGCCGGGGTTCTCAGACGACCACATCGAAGACCGCACGCGCGAGGCGCTGGCGCGGCTGATGGACGAAGCCGGCGGGGATCTGGATGGATTGGTGCTGGACATGCGGGTCAACAGTGGAGGCTTTGTCAACGCGCTTTATTTTCACCTGAGCTTTTTTACAACCGGCGAGATGGGCGCGTTTGTCAATCGCTCCGGCGTCAAGGAGCCGCTTGAGGCGTTTGACAAAGGCATTGGCAATTCGCAACAGATGCCGATTGCTGTTCTGATCGGGCCATCCACCGCATCGTTTGGCGAAGTATTTGCCGGCGCATTGCGCGCATCGGCGCCCGACCGGGTGGCGCTCATCGGGTCACCCAGCGCCGGCAACATCGAAGTGCTGAACGCCAAAGACTTAAGCGACGGATCGATGGCCTGGATTGCCACGCAGACTTTTCGGCTGCCGGACGGCAGCGGCTGGGAGGGGACCGGTTTGAAGCCGGATATCGCCGTCGACGCGGAATGGGATGCCGTTACGCCCGAAAAGGATGCGGTGATTGACGCCGCCGTGGCCTTTCTCGAATCCAAACCTTAACCATGCAGGCAAAGAGCCGGACGCGCTGGGTATGGATTGCGCTGGTAGCCGTTGGCATGCTGTGCGTCGCGCCCGCGGCTTGCGGCGTGCTGATTTCCGGTGGATTCCTGGCGAGCAGCGTGTTGCGGCCGGCGGCAGAAAGCGTTCAAGTCGATGCCCCTGCGGCCGGCGTTACGCCGAGCGAATTCGATGCGCCGCTGCCAGAGCTTCCGGAGCCGACTGCCGCAGCAACGCAGGCGCTGCCGAGCGATGCGCCACCGACGCGGGTCGATCCTGCGCCCGTCGAACCCGGCGCGCCAGCAGCCGGCACGGCAAGCATTCGCCGCATTGAGGACCCCACCGCCACGCCCGATGCCAGCGTTGGCGAAAGCGAGAAAGCGTTTCAGCGCGACTTGTGGGAAAAGATCTGGACCACGGTGAACGACAACTACGCGTATGCCGACTTTCGCGGTTTTGACTGGGCCGGCGAGCGCGAGCGCATGCGCGCGCGGATTGACAGCGGCATGAGCCGCGACACCTTCTATGAAACGGTGCTGCGCGTCACCATTCAACTGGGTGACGAACATTCAGATTTTTTCGATCCAAAGTACAACGCATTGGTTTCCGGCGGCGAAGGCAAGCCTGTGTTTGTGGGCACCGGCATCATCGCCGGGATAAACGCCCGCGAGCGGCGTCTGTATGTGCGCAAGGTGTTGACTGCATCGCCCGCAGCCGCCGCCGGCATTCTTCCGCACATGCATATTCTGTCGGTGAATGGCCGCGCTGCCGTGGACGATACGGGCGTGCAGGTGCGGCCGTGGCTGAATTATCGAAATGACGCGGAAACGGTGCTGGTCGTGCGCACGCCCGGCGAAACGCAAACGCGCGAAGTGCGCCTGCGGCAAACGCGCTTCGCGCGCGGCTACGAGCCGATGGTCTCACGGTTGTTGAGCCCGGATCAGACTGGCGGACGCAAGATCGGCTACCTGTTTGTGCCGACCATGGCGTCAAGCTGGGCGTCGGCTAGTTTTGGCGCGGAGTTGGAATCGCTGATGAGTGCCGCCGGTGGCTCGCTGGACGGCCTGATTCTCGATCTGCGCATCAACCCCGGCGGCGATGAGCGCGTGTTGCAGCGCATGCTCGGCACGTTGAGCGGTCCGGGTGAGATCGGACGCAATATCGACCGCGCAGGCACGTCGCAAACGCTCAATCTGGATGCCGCAAATAGCCGCGCGTTGGGCAACTCGCAACAGATGAAGATTGCGGTGCTGATCGGGCCGGACACCAATTCGGCCTCGGAAATTCTTGCGGCAGTGTTGCGCCGCAGGCACCCCGGTCGCGTCGTGCTGGTCGGCGCGCGATCCATGGGCAATGTTGAGCGCGTGGATCCGTTTGAATTTGATGATGGTTCGACGCTGTGGCTGGCCACCGCCGTATTTCACTGGCCGGATGGGCAAACCTGGGAAGGCGCCGGGCTCGCGCCGGATGTGCCGGTGGCCGCGGGGTGGGATGCGTTTGCCGACGGGCAACCCGACCCCGTGGTCGATGCTGCTGCGCGCGCGCTTGCCAGCCAGTGACCCCTGCAACTTCATCGTTGCAAAGGGCGTCACTCTTTCATTGGCTCCATCCTTGTGCGCTGGACATACAGACAAATGCCGATGCTGTTAAGCAAAGAAACGTACGTTTGATTGCGACTAATAGGGAGTAATGCAACCACCAGTTCGACTTCAAGTCTTACATGCGCAGCTGGAAGCCCGGCAACGGTTTGGGCGGATGGGCGGCGCGGAACGGGATCGCGTGGAGAAGCTGGTCCAGGATGCAATTGCGCTGTTACACCGGCACCCTGCCAAGGCAAGAGGAATGCTGCTTGTCGCCGAGCATCATGCCACCCGGTTGAATCACCTGGCCGCGCTTTCTCGCTGCCTGACGCAACTTGCCTGGCTGGACGTCACCGACGGCCACCTTGCAAGCGGTCTTCAACGCGCCACCAACGCCAAAGTCTACGCGCGCGTTCTGGATGCCTGGCCATTACAGGCGGCGGCGGAATACGTTGTTGCGATGATCAACTCGCAGATCGGCGACTATGCCGAGGCCGACCGCTGGTTTCAGCACTTGATCGACAGCGCCGCGCAACACGGCGATGTCATTCGCGGCGCGGACTATCGCTTGTCTCTGGCCGAAATTCGCCGGACGCAGGGTCGCCCGCGTGAAGCTATTACCTTGCTGTGGGAGGCCCATGCAGCGTACACCTCCATGCGGGATGCCAACACCCCGTTTGCCCTTAACAACCTCGCCCTGGCGTACAGCGCCATCGGCGATCACGATCGGGCTCTGGCCTTGTCCGAGCAGACGATCAGCGAAGCGGGCGATGCGGTGCCCGTCCTGCGCGCGAACTTTGTTCACACAAAGACAGATATGCATTTGAAGCGCGGCGAACTGGATGCGGCGCGCGGCTGCCTGGCCGAATGCGAAGCCGCCATTGACACACGCATGATGCCGGCGCTGTTCAAGGTGTATGTCCTGACCAGCACAGGCGACCTAAAAATGGCCGAAGGGGACGTGGCGTCAGCCATCCTTGCGCTCAAGCAGGCGCTAAAACTGGCCACGGATTTGAACGCCTACAGCGATCAGCGCACGGTGCATGAGCGCCTGGTAAAGGCCTACACACTGGCGGGCAACCCGGCGGCGGCGGGCAAGGTTGAACGCCACATTCGCCGCTTGAGCGATCTTCAGGACGCCAAATTGTCGCGGCAGCGCGCGGCTATCGACAAGATTCGCGCCGATGTCAACCTGATGCTGGGCGCAACAGGCATCCCGGCGGCATCAGGCATCTAGCCCATCGCTTCTGTGGCCGAGGCGAGCGCCGCGTCATCGCCAGATCTCGGTCAGCGCCGACTTAAGGTGCGCGCGCTCGCGTGCATAGTCGGCCTCGCCGATGGCGCCGCGCGCGCGCGCGTCGTCGAGCCGGGCGATCTCCAATACCAAGTCGCGCCGCTCGGCGTCAGGATCGAGCATCTCACTGCGCAGCGCCCGCACGCGCACGAACAAAAATGCGCCGAGCCCCAGCGCAAGCGCAAGCGCGATCAGCCCGATGCCAATGCCGCGCATGTCATCGCCCGGCCGGGCGGCGCTACTGGGTTGGCCGCTCAAGTCGAAGCGCAACTTGGCGTCGGCGGGAGTTTGTCCCGAATACAACCGCACCCGCGTGCCATCGGCTTCGCGCACGCCTTCGTCTTTCACCGCGCCGCTGACGCGCAGCGGTGTGCCGCCGAGCGTTTCGGTGTCCGGCACCAGCACCGTCCAGCGTGACACTGGATAGAACACAGTCCGCTCAAATGCGAGCCTTCTGCGGTAGGGAACTTCGTAAATCAGCGTAATGCGCTGGGCGGGCGTGCCCGGCACCACCACTTCGGTGTCGTAAATGGTTTCGCCATCCTGAATGAAGCGGCGGCCAAGCCCCAGGCCGTCGAAGCGCACATTCGTTGCATCGGCCGGGGTCGTGATTCGCAGCGTGCGGCCATTGTTGCCGACAAATGCACGGTCGCTGTTTTGAGCGAATTCGTAAACTTCGACCACTGTGATCTCGCCTTCGCTCATGTCCTGCACCGCGATCAGCAAACTGTCGATGCCGAGGGTTGCGGGGTCGGTCGTGGTCTCGTAGTAGGCGAGCACATCGCTTACCACGGCGACGCTGGGCGTCAGTTGTGCCGGTGAGCCATAAAATCGCCCGCCTTGATAGTCGAATTCGGCTTGATAAAAGAAATCGTCGCGCTGCGGCAGGTTGGCAAAAGTGACCACGCCGCCGCTGTCCAGTGCAGCCGTCCTGGAAAACACTTCGCCGTTGCGGTCAAGCGCGCGAAGCAACACAGGCGCGTCGGCCGGCGGCGTTTGTGCATTGACGGTGCCGTTGAGCGCGCGAAGCACCAGCGTGCCGTCGCCCTGCACGCGCGCCTGGCGCAGCTGCGCGGGATCGGCGTAGCTGTAGCCCAGCGCGCGCACGGCATCGGCAACCTGGAAGCGCTCGGCTTCGCTTAACGTGATGGAGCGATGCGCCTCGCCCAGCGTCATTTTTCCGGCGATGTCCGTCAGCGTGCGTTCGGCCAAACCGATGGCGTCGCCCAACACTGTGGCGCCGTTTGCAGGCGCCGCGCCAGGTCCGCCATGACAGCCGGCGCATTGGGCGGCATACATCGCGCGGCCGGTCGCCAGTGATTGTGCCTGCGCGCCAAGCGACCAGACATAGGCTTGCACGTCCCAGCGGTCCTGCGCGTTGAGCGAGCCG
Organism: Chloroflexota bacterium; assembly: GCA_031368515.1. GTDB lineage: Bacteria > Chloroflexota > Anaerolineae > J036 > Brachytrichaceae > CANJQH01. The sequence continues at coordinate 2,002 of JANMNW010000113.1, read as the reverse complement.
CTGAACCCTGGCATTAGGGCTTCGATGCGGCCGTTGCTGATGATGGTGTGCCAGTCGCTGGGGCGGGCGGCGCGCACGCGGGCCGGCAAGACCAGGTTGGCCACGGTGCGGCCTTGCTCGCGTATCTGCGCCGCGCGCGCGCCGTCGCCCTCGCCGTTTACACCGTGGCAGGCGACGCACTTTTGCTCGTATATTTCGGCGCCACGCGCGGCGTCGGGCGCGCGCGACGGCGCTGTTTCGCCATCGGCGCTCAAAGTTGGCAACACCGCCGGCGCGTCGAGATCGATGTTGCGCGTGCGCGGGCCGGTGGCCATGCTGCATCCGGCCAACGCCAGCGCAGCCGCGAATAACAGAAGCGCCATTGCAAAGATGCGCCTCATGAGGCCACCGCCGCGCCGCACACCGCACAAAACTTGTCCCTCTCCCGCAACTCGGCGCCGCAACTGGCGCATGGGCGGACCGCCGCATCCGGCGTGGCGCGCTTGGCGGCGATAGCTCGTTCAATTTCCGCATCCATGGCGTCGCCGGGCATGCCTGCCCGCGCCGCCTCTATCTCGCGCAGCACCGCCGCGCCGCGCTGAGACAAGCTTGCGCGCAAGGTGGCGTAGTCGGCATCGGCGATCTTGTGCATGCGGTGGTCGAAGTCGAGCTCGCGGATGGCGCGCACGATGTCAGCCCGCTCGGCTTCCAGCGTTTCCAAGGGCGTGGTCGGACGCAGCACCGGCTGTTTGCGGTCAAATAAGGGCAGGACGACGGCCGCTATGGCGATCAAAAACAGCGCCAGGGCGAGGAGGAGCGTGCTGATGGGAAACGGCATGGTCATGGGGCCAGGGCGGCGTCTATTTTGCGGCTCAGGTCGTCTTCGGTCGTGCCGCCGATGATCACGGCGCTGACCAGGCCGTCGGGCGTGATGACGAAGGTCTCGGGCGCGGCGGTAATGCGATAGAGTGCACCAATGCGCTGACCGACGTCGAGGCCATTGGCATAGGTGATGGCATACTGCGCCAGGTAATCGTAGGCCTTGGATTCGGTATCCAGAAAATCCACGCCGAGAAAGACCACGCCGCGATCGCGATACTTTTCATAGACGCGCTGCAGTGCTTCGGCTTCGACGTGACACTCCGGACACCATGAACCCCAGAAGTTGATCACCACCACGCGTCCGCGCAATTCGGACAAGCGGGTGCTGTTGCCCAGGCCGCCGGTATACCGCGCATACAGGCCAATTGAAAAGTCCGGCGCGGGCGATCCAACCAGCGGGCGTTTGCCTTTTTGACCGGCCAGATTCAACCCAAGCGCCATCAAGCCGATGGCTGCGAGGATGGCGACGGCCGCGCCGAGGGTGAGCACTACGCGAGATTTCATGGTGAAATGGAGCGATCAGGCGGAGTCCTTTACCTGGCGCTCAAGCTCGGACACATACGGATCCTCGTTGGCCGGCGACGGTGGGCCGGCGGGCAGGGCGCCGCGCGAGATGCGCCGCACGACCAGCGCGCCGCCGCCCAAGAGCATCAGCGCAGCGCCAACCGGCACCGCCCACAACGCCAGCGTGTTGCCCGACTTTGGCGGCTCTTGCAGCACGGTGGTGCCAAAGCGGTCCTCGAAGTACTGCAGCACTTCGGATGTGCTCTTGCCTTGATTAAGCTGCGCTTTGATCTCAGCTTTCCACTGCAGGCACGTTTCAGTCGGACAGTCCGCCAGGTTGCGGCCGGCGCAGGTCGGGCAGTTCAGTTTTTTTGCGACGACACGCACGGCATCGTCGGTGTCTGGCGGCGGTGTTTGCGCTTGAACCGATGCGGCTGAGAAGAGAAACGCCGCAACCCACGCGGTGATCGCAAGAGCCAGGCGTTTCATTTCCCGGCTGCTCCAGCCATTGACGGCCGCCGCACAGTGCGCGACGCGCGTTCTGTGCCGAACTTCCAAAACGACATCACGAAGCCGGCGATCATGACGATGCTGCCCACCCAGACCCAGTTGATCAGCGGGTTGATGTAGACATGAA
>JANMNW010000102.1:0-3285 GCA_031368515.1 Chloroflexota bacterium | reverse complement strand
GCAACAATGGCGGGAGGCAACGCCAAATGGGCAAGTTACAAGGTTCATCATCCGTGACAACGACAGCAAGTACGGTCATGAGTTCGATCAGGCCGTGAAGGCCTCGGGCACGAAGGTCATCCGCACGCCGGTCCGAGCACCTCGGGCGAATGCAGTGTGCGAGCGGTTTCTGAAAAGTGTGCGGCGGGAGTGTCTGGATCACTTGCTAATCCTGAACGAACGTCAGCTGCTGCGGGTGGCGCAGGCTTATGTCACCTACTTCAACCGCGCGCGACCGCACCAAGGCATCCAGCAGCGGATTCCCTGCGGCGGTGCAGCCAGGGCGTCACCGGCAAAGGGCAGGGTAGTTGCCACGTCGGTGCTCAACGGACTGCATCATGACTATCGATTAGCGGCCTGAAAACGGCGCGGATGACGTGCGTAGCCATCACAGTTTCTTGGCGCCGCGGGGGCTACGGCAGGCGGTCCAAGGCACGACTTCAACGAGGGTGGCGGGTGCAGGTGGGATCCAGGCTGAACACTGGGGACAATCCTCGGGTGATCTGGGATGCCATTGCCGCCGGGCCTTGGCGATCTGACTGATCTTGGCCGCCACAGAGCGCGGCCACAAGAGTGGGAGCAGCTGCAGGATGACGAACACGAGCAGGGCGAGGGCGAGCGAGGTTGCGACGGCCGTAAGGACAGATGAGTTCGTCATCCACGAATTGTCCGCCGCGTCTGGCACAAAGACCTCGGCGCGAATGACGTTCGTAGCCACCACAGTGATAGTTCAACTCAAATTCTTTGCAAAAGTCGTCGACATGACAGAATAATTCGACTACACTCATGATGAAGCCTCCTTCGTGAGCCTGGTTTTAAGCACACCATAGCTTAGTCGAAGTAGGCTTCCTTATCCAGAACTGACGTTATTTAAGACGCTAACACCATCCCCGTAGTTTGCCACTTTTTGCGAATGCACCCCCCAACAGTCCAATAATTGACAAACGACCTGATCGTGTGTTTAATCTTAATGCGGTTGTTAAATGTGAAACTAACCGAGGCTATCCTGGTCAGGACCTCATACACCCAATCATGTCACCTAGTGTGACGAGTTGCCAGATGAGCAGGTGAAAACATGTCTAGCCAGCCAACGACTTTTCAGAGCTCTACTGTCCGCCATGATAAGATTTTTCGCGAAACTAAGTGGCTCGCAGCCATCATCATTCCGTTCCTGATTGCTGCGTTCTATATTCTCTTCCTGAGGCCGACTGAAACCGGAGAGCTTTTTGCGTGGAAGATAAATCCCACTATGACGTCAATGATGCTGGCTTCGGCCTATATCGGCGGGGCTTATTATTTTTTGCGCGTCATTACGGCCAATCGCTGGCACCACATTAAAGTTGGGCTATTGCCCGTAACGGCGTTTGCCTCTATCTTGGGCATCGCTACGATTTTGCATTGGGATCGCTTCAATCACGTCCACATCTCATTTGTCACTTGGACGACGCTGTATTTCACGACGCCGTTTTTGGTGATTGCGACCTGGCTGCGAAATCGCGTCACTGATCCAGGAACGGCTGATCCCGACGACGTGTTGATTCCAGCATCGTGGCGCTCGGGGATGGGACTGGTGGGTGTGATAACCATCGGTGTTAGTTTGCTGTTGTTCATACAACCAGCCCTGATGATTTCGGTTTGGCCGTGGCCGCTGACTCCGCTTACGGCGCGGGTTGCCAGTGCGATGTTCGCACTGCCTGGCCTGGTCGGGCTTGGGATCGCCCGTGATTCCCGTTGGAGCAATGCCCGGCTGATCCTGCAATCACAAGCTTTCTCTATTTTGCTCATCTTGATCAGTGCCGGGCGCGCCTGGGGTGAGTTCAATCAATCCAACCCGGTTACATTTCTGTTCGTCGGCGGACTGGCGTTGCTGCTCATTGCCATCATTGCCTGTTATCTGTTCATGGAGTCGCGCCGACCGAAAGCTGAAACAGTTTAGGGATCTGCTCTACCAAGACCGAATGTTTACCACAATGCAGTTTTTGGAGACCCGCATGGCCGTTCTCAACTGTTGATTTGGACAAAGAGTGAGGATGAGCCCTTGTCTGCGTCGGCGGTAGACTATCGGGATGGCGATCGGCATTGAATTGTCGTGTTTTGCGCCTAGCAATAAAATGGAGAAGATGATCGAATGACGACCCTCTTTGTAACAGGCGGCACGGGTTTCATTGGCAGTTCTTTTGTCCGGCAGGCCCTTGACGCAGGGAAGCAGCTGCAGGTCTTGACACGTTCCGAGAATTCGGCCGAGCGCGTGCGCGCCTCTGGCGCGACACCGGTTCTTGGAGACATGTTGCACACAGGCCCATGGCAAGCGGCTGCTGCCAAAGCGCAGATAGTGGTGCATCTTGCGCAGCCAGAAACCTTTGGGGCACGAGTTACGCGTGAGCGGGCGCTCATTTTTCGTCAAGAACGGCTCAGGATGGATGAAAATCTACTGAGTGTGCTAAAGCCTGGTGAGGTGCAGCGTGTGATCTATGTCGGCGGCACTAGCTATTATGGCTTTCAGGGAAGCAGTTTGGTTGATGAGTCGGCCACTCCCCAGCCTAAGGGATGGGGACCTTACATTGCCCCCGCCATTGAAGCCCTGACCAACCATATTACACGCGGTTTGCCCCTCATGGTTGCATTTCCTTCCTGGGTTTATGGCCCTGGTTCATGGTTCGTAGAATACACATTGGAGCCGCTGTCACAGGGGAAACCCATCATTAAGCTTTGGGGGCCCGTGCGAACAATATCATTTGTCCACGTAGAAGATGTGGCGCGTGCCATCTTGCATCTGATCGATCACGGCGAAACAGGACAACGATATTTCATTACCGACGATCAACCGCGCAAGCGTTTGCAGATCGGCGAAATTGCTGCACAGATACTTGGCGTGCGAATGAAGACTCTGTCGCTACCGATGTTTTTCATGCGCTTGGCAGCTGGACCCGTCATTGCAGAGTCGATGCTGACTGAAGCGCGCCTGTCCAATGCACGGCTGAAAGCCACGGGCTTCGCACTCGATTACCCAACACTCGAGCAAGGTGTACCTGACGCGATTGAACGTTGGCGTAAATTGGCTATTGTTTAGACGGTAATTACTCGGTGGTCAACTGGTCAACTACGTAATCTGGAAAACAAAAAGGCGAGGGCTGTTTCAACGTGATCCGCAAGCATAAAAGTATCCTGCGGCGGGACCGGCATAACGTCAGTTCTGTGTGAGCAATGGCCAACATCGAACGTGGGTCGAGTTTTAGCGAGGGTTTG
>JANMNW010000435.1:0-3274 GCA_031368515.1 Chloroflexota bacterium | reverse complement strand
GCCACGGGTCGTTGGTCACGATCACGTCACCCGGCCGCAACGTTTCGGGCGGGTAGACCTTGAGCAGGTGCGGCACGCCGGTGGCCATCGGGTTGATGTGGCCCGGTGTGCCGGTGTTCGATTGTGCGATCATCAAGCCGCGGCTGTCGAACACACCGCAAGCCAGATCGAGCGATTCCCGCACGATGGTGCTGAAGGCGGTGCGCATCAGCGCCACCTGCTGCTCGTTGGCCACCGACAACAGCCGGTTCCAGAGCACTTCGATTTGGATGGGGGTGAGGGTCATGGGAGTGTTGAGTCCGCAGTCCCGAGATTTGAGTCCCGAGCACAGCACTCAGAGATCGGTACTCGGGCCTCATATCTCGGGACTCAAGTCTTTACGAGAAGATTCCACTGCTGATCAACTTCACATGCCGCGCCGGGGCCGACGATGACCGTCGATTCGCGCTCTTCGACGATGGCCGGGCCGCTGAACGCCGCGCCCGGAGCGAGCGCATAGCGGTCATAGATCGGTGTGTCGACATAACCAGCGCTTTCGGGAAAGAAAGCCGGACGGCGGCCCTTGACCGCGTCGTTGGCGTTGGCGCTGCCGGCGCTGTCCATGCGCAGCTTGATTTCCGGGCTGGGACCGGACGACACCACGCGCCAGTTCAACACTTCAATCGCCACCGGCGGGCCAAGGCGCTCATAGAGTTCGCGGTAGACGTCGCGAAAGCGCTCGGCCAGGGTGGCGGCATGGCTGGCGTCAAGCACGCCGGTGGGCAATGGCACTCGGATCTCGTGGCCTTGGCCCACGTAGCGCATGTCGGCCTCGCGGCGGTGGACGACATCAGCGGAACGCACGCCAGAGCGTTCCAGCAGCGCCACGCCTTCGGCTTCCATGTCAGCCAGCAGCGCGTTGGCGCGCGGCCAGTCCAGGCCATCGAGCAGCGCGCGCCAGGAGCGCACGAAGTCGAAGGCCAGCGGCGCGGAGAGAAATCCGACCGTGCTCATCACACCGGCGCCGAGCGGCGCGAGCAGCAACGGCGAGCCGAGCGCCTTGGCGATGCGATAGGCGTGCACCGGCCCGGCGCCGCCGAACGCGAAGAGCGGCAACCGGCGCGGATCTTTGCCGCGTTCCAGCGTATGCACCCGCGCAGCGTTGGCCATGCTCTCGTTGGCGATCTGGTGAAGGCCCCACGCCGCGGCTTCGACGCTGAGGCCGAGCGGCCGCGCGATTTTTGTGTCGATGGCCGCGCGTGTGGCTTCCAGATTAAGCTCCATGCGCCCGCCCAGAAAGTAGCGCGGGTCGAGATACCCCAGCACCAGATCGGCGTCGGTGACCGTGGGCTCGCTGCCGCCTCGCCCATAGCACACCGGGCCGGGCACCGAGCCGGCGGAATCCGGGCCGACCTTGAGCAAACCCATCGCATCGACGCGCGCGATGGAGCCGCCGCCCGTGCCGATCTCGATCATCTCGATCACCGGAATTTTCACCGGCAGGCCGGAGCCTTTTTTGAAGCGATAGCGCCGGTCGACTTCAAAGTCGTGCGCGATCAGCGGGCGGCCCTGATCGATCACGGAGATTTTCGCGGTGGTGCCGCCCATGTCGAACGAGATTAAGTTTTTCTGCCCGGCGGCGTTGCCATACTGCGTGGCGGCGAGCGCGCCGGCGGCCGGGCCGGATTCCAGCAGCCGCACCGGATAGGCAACGGCGGTGTCAACCGTGGCGATGCCGCCGCTGGACAGCATCAAGAAAAAGCTGCCGCCGAAACCCAGCCGCCGCAGGCGCGCTTCGAGCTCGCGCAGATAGCGTTCGACGCGCGCCTGCACATACACGTTGGCGATGGTGGTCGAGGCGCGTTCGAACTCGCGAATTTCCGGATTGACATCGGATGAAATCGACACGCGCAGGCCCGGCGCTGCGCGCAGCACGGCCGCGCGGGCGCGCCGCTCATGTTCCGGGTTGGTGAAGCTGTGCAGAAAACAAATCGCCACCGCTTCGACGCCGGCGCCGGACAGCTCGCGCGCCAGTTGCTCGACATGCGCTTCATCAAGCGCTTGCGCATTGCTGCCGTCGGACAACGTGCGCTGCGGCACATCGAAGCGCAGATGGCGCGGCACCAGCGGCCTCGGATTTTCGAGCATCAGGTCGTAGAGCTCGTAGCGATTTTCGCGGCCGATTTCAACCGAATCGCGAAAACCGGCGGTGGTGAGCAGTGCGGTCTTGGCGCCTTTGCGCTCGATCACCGCGTTGGTGACAAGCGTGGTGCCGTGCACCAGGTGTTTGATGTCGGAAGCGGCAACACCGGCGCGGGCGAGCGCTTCGGCCAGCACGGTTTCGACCGCGCGCGAGGGATCGTCAGGGGTGGTGAGCTCCTTGCCGAGCAGAAACGCGCCGGTGTTGTCGTCGATCAGAATCAGATCGGTAAACGTGCCGCCGATATCGACGCCCACGCGGAATCGTTGTGGTGAAGCCAATGCGCGCTGATTGTACGGTGCTGAACGGCGTTCGCGGACCTACAATGTCAGCGCAATGACGTCAAACCACTCGGTGATTCGTCTTTACCCTGGCCGCGCGCCGGGCTCGGAAGACTGGACGCAACGCGAATATGTGAAATCGATGCCGAGCTGGTATGGCCGCGCGGCGTTCAACGTGACCGATCCGACGCTGACGGTGTTTGCGCCGGAGCCGGGAAAAGCCAACGGCATGGCGATGTTGATCTGCCCCGGCGGCGGGTTTGTCGGCTTGTCGATCGACAACGAGGGCGTTGATGTGGCGCGCTGGCTGGCCGCGCGCGGCGTCACGTGTTTCATGTTGAAGTATCGCGTGCTCGCCAGCCCGCCCGACGATCCGGAAGCGACCTACGCCGGGCTGGCGCGCGAGGAAGTCGCCGCACGGGTGGCGCGGGTGCTGGCGCTTGCGCACGCCGATGCGTTAAACGCGATGCGCTATGTGCGCTCGCGCGCGGCTGAGCATGGCATCGATCCGGCACAGATCGGCATCATGGGGTTTTCCGCCGGCGGCACGCTTGCGGCGTCGGTGGCGTTTGTGCATGATGCCGAAAGCCGGCCGGATTTTGTCGCGCCGATCTATCTGCAATACGACTGGGTGTTGAAGGCTACGGTGCCGGGAGATGCCGCGCCGTTGTTTTTGGCCGCGGCATCCGATGACGAGCTATGGCTTGGCCCGCACAGCGTGCGGCTGTACACGGACTGGATCGACGCCGGCAAATCGGCCGAGCTGCATATGTACGAACGCGGCGGGCATGGGTTTGCGATGCGCGGGCAGGGG
>JANMNW010000090.1:0-3110 GCA_031368515.1 Chloroflexota bacterium | reverse complement strand
GATGAAGAGGCCACGCGCATTGCCGCCGGCGTTATGCGCACATTGTGGCGGCCACTGCACCCCGCACATCCCTTCCCTACGCTGGACCGATGGTCGTTCGCGCTGGAACGCGCGGCTCAGGATCCTGTACGCGCCCAGTCGCTCGATCTGCGGCTGCTGCAACGGGCCCGTGACATTCGCCGTGAATTGCTGGACAGTGCGCCGGAAATGGTCTTGTTGCACGGCGACTTGCATCACTTGAATATTCTGTCGTCGAAGCGCGCCGGCTGGCTGCTGATCGACCCCAAAGGCGTGGCCGGCGAACGCGCTTATGAGCCCGCTTCCTTTCTGGTGAATCCCGAAGGCCTGATGAACGCACCGCAGCATATTGGTACGGTGATCGCAAAACGCGTTGAAATTCTGTCGGATCTGTTGGCACTCGACTACACGCGCGTAATTCAATGGGCGTTTGTGCATTGCATGCTTTCGGCGTGCTGGTCGGTCGAAGATGGCGAGTGCGGTGCCGACGCGCTGGCCATCGCGCGAATCATTGAACACGATCACGGGGCGCGGCTTTGAAAACCCGCATGAAGAAAAAGACCGAGAGCCGTGTGCCACCCATCAGCCGAGTCGCGATGTATGTCCGCGACATGCCCAAAATCGCCTCGTTTTACGCCAAACATTTTGGCTTTGTCGCGGTATTTTCAAACACCGGCGACAAAACCATCCTGACGCAGCCCGGCAACGGCTTGCGCATCGTGCTTCTGCAGGCCAGCAAAGGCCACATCATCGGCCAGTCGGTCGTCAAGCTCATTTTCGATGTCGCCGATGTTCCGGCTTACAAAGAACATCAAGCGCGCCTCGGCCTAAAGTTCGGCCCGATCAGCCGCGGGCCGAACTACCAATACTGCAACGCGCGCGACCCTGCAAAAAATCTAATCCAGATTTCGGACGCCTATCTCGTGGACGAGGCGTTGGGCTAAGCGCCCGCCAGCAGCGCCGGCACATCCATCACCGCGCCGCCCTCGCGCGCCGATCGCCAGGCCGCAAGAATGGGCGCAAGCGTGTGCAACCCGTCGGCATAGTCGCTTAACAGCACGCTGCGATCGCCGCTGCGCACCGCATGCAAAAAACAGCGTGTCTGCTCAAGCCACGGGTCGCTGGGTGCCTCGCGATGCACAGTCTCGCCGTTGACTTCGATGCGCTCATAGCCAAACACCTTCACGCATGCGCCTTCGGAATACACCGTAAACCACGGCTGCTGCTCCGCAAACCCCGGCGCGCCGGCCGAAAGCGACACCATCGACATGCGCATCGTCGCGCCGCCGTTGAGCACAAAGCTAAACTGCCACGACCACGGCACATCGTCGCCTTCCTGCAAGAAAAACGACTGCGCGCGCGCCACATCCTGCCCGGTCATGTAGCGCGCCAGATCCAGCGCATGCACGCCCCAGTCCAGCCCGCGACCGCCGGAGCGCGAGAATGCCGCATACCAGGTGCTGCGGCCGCCTGCGCTGCCGACATGATCTTCCGAGATTGCAAAGTCGACATGCGCAATGCGCCGGCCTAGGAGAAGGCGCCGCGCGTGTTGCCAGATCGGCCGATAGCGCTCGCGAAAACCTACTGTTGAAACCACACCTGACGCGCGCACAGCGGCGCCAATCGCCAACGCGGTCTCCAGCCGCAGCGACTGCGGCTTCTCGCAAAAGAGATGAATGCCGCCCGCGAGCGCGGCGATTTCGACCGGTCCGCGCGCAAACGGCGGCACCACCGAATACAGGACATCGATGCGCTCGCGCGCCAGCATGCCGGCGCCATCGGTGTAGGCCGCCGCAATGCCGAACTCGCGCGCCGCCGCTTCGGCGACCGAAGCATCGGCGTCGCAAACAGCCACAACCCGCGCGTCTGTCAGCGACGTCAGGTTGGGCAAATGCGTCTTGCGCGCAAAGTTGCCTGCGCCATATACAGCCACCCGCAACGGAGAATTCGGTTCGGCGCTCACGCTTGCCGGCACCGCCGCGCCAGCACCAGCAAGCCGCTCAGCGCATCCTCCGGCACATCGCACAGGCGTTGTTCGGCGCGCAGGCTGCTCGCAATGCGCTCCCGCAACGGCGCAAACTTCAAGGCCAGCCCGCCCGAAAAAGCGATGTGCACCGGTTCGGTCGGGCGCAGCCGCGCCGCAGCCGCGGCATAACGCCGGGCCATGTCGTCGAACGCCGCATGAAACAGCCCGCCGACGCTCAAGTTGTCTTCGCGAATGTTGTGAATGGCGCCGGCGCGCGCGCCATCGCCGGCACCGCCAAAAAATGACAAGTCCAGCACGAGCCCATCTCCCCCGGCATTGGCAGCGCGGTCGACTTCTTCCGCGATCAGCCTCCACGGATCGGTCAACGGCGTGCCGGCGCACTCGGCCAATTGACTCAAAAGCGTCACCAGCACGTTCAATGCGCGGCCGGCCGGGATGTGGGTGATCGTCTTTAGCAACAGCCCGTCAAAAAAGGGGCGCACTTGCACATCGCCAACACCAGGATCGGCGCCATCGCGTGCCGGGCGAAACAGCACGCTGCACTGCGAGCCGGTGGAAATGTTCAGCGATAGTTCGCCTTCGCCCAGGCCGGCGCCCAACAACGCCGCCTGGTGATCGCCGATAGCGGCATAGACCGGCACGCGGCGCGAACCCAGCGACATTTCGCCAACGGGTGCGCCAGTCGCCGCCACGGGCGGAAATGACAGATGGCCAAGCCCCAACGACTCAATTGCGCCGGCATGCCAGCCGCCCGTCCACACGTTGAACAGCCCGTGCGCCGAGGCATGCGTCGCTTCGGTCTGCGGCGGTGCGCCCGTCAACTGCGAAATGACAAAATCCGGCAGCGCAGCAACAGTGGCGCGCGCTGGCAAAGTGCCGCGCTCACGCATGTAGAAAAGCGCCGTCGCCGGACGGCCGGGCTTTAGCTCGCCGCCCAGTTCGGCCATCGCGCCGATGGGCAATCGCGCCAGCGCTGCGTCGAAGTACGCGCCGCCGGCAGGATGCGGCATCAAGCCGCGTTCGTCGCGCCAGGTAATGGCGTTGTTCAAAGGCGCGCCGCGCTCGTTCATCAGCACCACGCCGTGCATCTGGCTGGACATCACAA
>JANMNW010000089.1:0-7784 GCA_031368515.1 Chloroflexota bacterium | reverse complement strand
AAGAGATGAAAACTGTTAGAGTTTTCACCCGGGCGCATCTGCTGCAGATTCCTCATACTCGCGCGCCGGCCGCGCCAGCAGCGCCGTCGTAAATTCGTAGTTAATCGTGCCCATGCGCGCCGCCGCCTCGTCGACGCTGATGCGCTCAGCACCTTGCGCGCCGATCAGCACGGCCTCATCGCCGATCCGCACATCCGGAACCGCAGTCACATCCACCATGCATTGATCCATGCATACCGTGCCGCAGATCGGCGCCTGCCGGCCGCGCACCAGCACATAGCCCATGTTGTGCGGCGTGCGCCGAAGCCCGTCGCCATAGCCAACCGGGAGCACCGCGATGCGCCGCTCTCCCACACAACGATAGCGCGCGCCATAGCCCACGGGCGCGCCATCGGGCAGGGTCTTCACCTGCGCCACCTCGGTCCGCCAGCGCAGCGCAGGCTTAAGCTCGCTGACCCAAACCGAGCCGGGCGGCCCAGGCGCATAAGGCGACAAGCCATATAGCGCCAGCCCCGGCCGAACCATGTCATAGTGCGCTTCGGCAAAGCCAAACACGCCCGCAGAGTTGCAGGCATGCCGCCAACGCGCCGCGCGACCGGCTGTGGCCTGCTCAAAGCGCTGAATCTGCGCGCGCGTGACCGCAGCGTCGGTGTCTGAGCTGCTGAAGTGCGTAAACACGCCGTCGATCTCAAGCCCGGGCAACCCCTGAAGCGTGTCAATAAACGCCGGCGCGGCATCGGGCATCACACCCAGGCGACCCATGCCAGTGTCAATCTTGACATGCGCCCGACACACTGCACCGGCTGCCCGCGCAGCCGCGGCAAATCCGCGCGCCACCTCCAAGTCAAACAGCGTGACCGTCAGGTCATGCGTCAGGGCCGCTTCGGCCAGCGCCGGCGGCGTGTAGCCAAGCACCAATATCGGCGCGCGCACGCCGGCTTCACGCAGCGCCACGCCTTCGGGCAGCGTCGCCACACCGCACCAGCGCGCGCCGGCGCCCAGCGCCGCACGCGCCACCGGCACGGCGCCGTGGCCATAGGCATTGGCCTTGACCACAGCCATGATCGCAGTGCGCGCGCCAACGATGCGCCCGATCAACCGGGTGTTGTGGCGAATGGCGTCAAGATCGACGATCAGGCGCGTGGGATGCGTCGCCACCATCACCACTCAGGCAAAAATAGCATCCACAAAGCGGCCGGCGCGCATGATGTCGATCGTGCGGCCATCGGCGCTGACGCCCAGCACATCCATCGTCGGCGTGCCGATCATGAAGTCCTCGTGCGCGTCCGAGTGATTCAGGCCAAACGCCACCCGCTCGTCCTCGCTCATTTTCTCCGCGCCTTCGACGCATTCGGAATAGGCTTTGCCAAAGGCGATGTGACACGAGGCGTTCTCGTCAAACAGCGTGTCAAAGAAAACCAATCCGGTCTGGTTCACCGGCGAGCGCACATCAACCAGCGACACTTCGCCCAGACGCCGCGCGCCGTCAATCTCAAGAAACTGCTGGAGCACGGCTTCGCCCTGCTTCGCGCGCGCCTCCACGCATTCACCGTTCTCAAAGCGGAAATACGCGCCCAGCACTTCGCGCTGCAGCGGGTAGATCGGCTTGGACGTGCGCGTCCACCCGTGCGCTTTCATGCGATGAGGTGTGCAGAAGACTTCCTCCGTCGGCATGTTCGCCATGAACTCGACGCCCTCCGGGGTAAAGCCGGAGCCGCCCACCCACAACGGCTCATCGGTCAATCCGACAGTCAAGTCCGTGCTGGGTTTGCCGTCCTCGGCAGGCGCAGGGTCGAAATAGCGAATGGCACGCACGCTGTGCTTGGCCAGGTAGGCCGCCACTTTTTTCAACTGCGCATCATGCGCGCGCCAGGCGGCAACCGGATCCTCCCGATCGGCGCGAACCATTTGCAGCACCAGATCCCACAACTTTCCCAAGCCTTCTTCCGGCGTCAAATCCGGAAATACCTGTTTGGCTTTTGCCAGCGTTGGAACGGCGATCACGCACCATTGAAACTGCAGCGACATCTGCGCTTCGATATAGCCTTTGAACGCGCGAGCGCGGGCGCGCCGCTGGCGGCTCAGCCGGTTGGGATTGACATCATCGAGATAGGTGGGAATCTCTTCGCTCGACAATGCGATGCGCGCCCACTTTTCGCGAGTCAGTTGCTGATAGCGCGCTTTTTCAAACTCCGGGATCGAGTCAATGGCCGTGTCGGGCGCGTGCAGCATGTGCGCGCGTTTGGTGCACGGTTCTTCCCACTGAATCTGCACCAGCCCGGCGCCGGCGCGATAACACGACTCTACCAACAACGCGACGAAATCGCGCGTGACGACCTCGGCACTGATCAACACGTTCTGGCCAGGTTGCAGGTTGACGCCAAAGCGCGCCACCAGATCGGCGTAGCGCAGTTGCAGGTCTTGCAGTTTGCTCATGGTTTGATCTTAACGTATGTCGCCGAGGCTTGGAGACAAAAAAAGCCCTCTTCCGCGCAAAGCGAAAGAGGGCGTTGCCGAAGGGCCAAGGCAAACTACTTGACAGTAATCTGCGCGCCGGCCTCTTCGAGCTTCTTCTTGGTGTCTTCGGCGGTGGCTTTGCTCACCGCAGTCTGCACCGTGGCGCCGACGGTTTCGACCAGATCCTTGGCTTCTTTCAAGCCCAGGTTGGTGATTGCGCGAACGACCTTGATGACTTCGATCTTCTTCGGACCCGCATCCTTGAGGATCACGTCAAACTCGGTCTTCTCTTCGACCGGCGCGGCGGCTGCAGCGGCGGCGCCACCACCGGCCATCATCACGGGAGCGGCGGCGGCGGTCACGCCCCACTTCTCTTCAAGCATCTTCTTGAGCTCGGCTGCCTCGAGCAGCGTCAGGCTGTTGAGTTGATCAACAATTGCGTTCAAATCGGCCATTTCAATTTCTCCTGTCTGATCTTTGATCAGTCACCGGCGCTTTCGTCACCCGCCCAAAAAGCGTGTCATGAAAGCGCCGAATTTTGTCTTTCGGCAAACGTAATTGCCTGCTTATGCAGCCTCAGCCGGCTGCTCCTTGTCGATGCGCGCCTGCAGCGCGTACATCACACTGCCCACGGCGGCGTTCAGCACGCCGACCAGGTTGCTGGCCGGGCCAGCGATGGCGCCCAGAATCTGCGCGCGCAGCGTGTCGAGCGGCGGCAGCGATGCGATCGCCTGCACAGCCGCGCCGTCCACAGCCTTGCCTTCAACGACGCCGCCCACGATCTTGAGCTTGTCGATTTCCTTGCCCAAATCGCCCAGGCTCTTGGCCACGGCAGCCGGGTCCTTGAAGCAGAACGCCAGCGCGGTCGACCCGGTCAGCCACTGATCCGGCACGACAAAGCCTCGGGCCTTGAGCGCGCGAATGGCGAGCGTGTTCTTGGTGATGTGAAACTCCGCCTGCGCTTCGCGCATCGAGCGGCGCACCTTGTCCAGCTCTTTCATGTTCATGCCTGCGTAGTGCGTGATGATCAACGCCGAGGACTTGGCCAGCAGCGCGTCGTACTGGCTCAGCGATTCGGTTTTCTTAGCTTTTGTGATTGCCAATGCAATTACCTCCTTTTAGGATTGTCACGGGCCTCATCGACCCGCGCACGCGAAACAAAAAAGCCTCGGCCCAGTGACGGGCCGAGGCGAAAAGATCCCGCACAGCGTGCGGCGAAATTCAACTGCCTCCCACCTAGACGGGCAACTTTCACGCTGAAAATCAGAAATTTCCGGCGAACCCGTTGTCACTGGCGAGCGAACGAACTCTTCGAACGGCGCGGATTATACATGCGTGCACCCGCGCCGCCGATTCGACAAACGACTAGACGGCGCTGTCGGCCGTGTTCAGGCCCGAATCCACACGGATGCCGGGGCCCATTGTGGCTGTCACGGTGATGCGCTTCATATACACGCCTTTCACCGACGACGGCCGGGCGCGGTTGACTTCTGACAAGAAGCGATCCAGATTTTCAGCCAGCGCCTGGGCCGAAAAGCTCACTTTGCCGACCGGCACATGCAGGTTGCCGCTCTTGTCCAGGCGGAACTCAATGCGGCCGGCGCGCGACTCTTTGATCACGCGCGGAATCTCGGCCGGCGGAACAACGGTGCCGGTCTTCGGATTGGGCATCAACCCGCGCGGGCCAAGCACTTTGCCGAGTCGGCCGACGCGGCCCATCATGTCCGGCGTGGCAATGGCCACGTCGAAATCCGTAAAGCCGCCGTTAATCTTTGCCACCCACTCGTCGTTGTCGGCGACGATGTCAGCGCCGGCTTCCTGCGCAATGCGGGCGCCTTCGCCCTGCGCAAACACCAGCACGCGCACGGTCTTGCCGAGGCCGTTTGGCAGCACCACCACGCCGCGAACCTGCTGGTCGTTCTGGCGCGGATCGACGCCCAAGCGCACGTGGCACTCAACGGTGCCGTCAAACTTGGTGATGCTGGTTTCTTTAACCAACGCCACGGCGTCGGCCACGTTGTAAAGCTTGTTGCGATCCACTTTGGCCGCTGCGGCCTTGTATTTCTTACCCACTTTTGGCATGTCTGTCTCCTTGTGGTCAGCGAACCGGCTTGCGCCGGTTCTCCCACATCCAAATCACTCAACGATTTCGATACCGAGCGTCCGCGCGGTGCCTTCGATCTGCTTCATCGCGCCTTCCGCGTCGATGGCGTTCAGGTCTTTCATTTTCAGATCGGCGATCTCTTTGACCTGCTTGCGCGTGATCTTGCCCACCTTGTTGCGGTTGGGCGTGCCCGAACCTTTCTCAACACCGGCGGCTTTGCGGATCAGCTGCGCGGTGGGAGGCGTGCCCAGCGAAAACGTGAACGAGTTGTCGCTAAAAACAGTGATGGTGGCCGGGATGATGTAGCCTGCCTGCTGTGACGTGCGCGCGTTGTACTCTTTGCAGAACATCATCAGGTTGATGCCGTGCGGGGCGAGCGAGGGGCCGATTGGCGGCGCCGGAGTGGCTTTGCCAGCTTCGATTTGAATCTTGACGGTTGACTTGATTTTCTTTGCCATTCATTGCTCCTTGTGGTCAGCGAACGCGCCGTCTTAAGGACGCGCTCTCCCACAACTTAGTCCCGAGTCAACTGTCCTGAGCGACGTTCGCTCGGGACTTGGGACGGGGGACTTATACACACTAAGTTTTCTCCACCTGCAAAAAGTCGAGCTCCACCGGCGTTTCACGGCCGAAGAACGACACCAGCGCAACCACCTTGGCGCGCTCGGTGTCGATTTTGTCGACCACACCGATGAAATCGGCGAACGGACCGTCGGTGATGCGCACCTTCTGTCCAGCCCGGAAATTGACTTTGATCTTGGGCGCTTCCGCTTCCATGCGGCCCAGCAGCACATTGACTTCCTGCTGGCTGAGCGGTTGCGGACGATTGCCCATGCCCACAAAGCGTGTGACGCCCGGCGTGTTGCGCACGACAAACCACGACTCTTCGCTCATGTGCATCTGCACCAGCACATAGCCCGGAAAGACCTGACGCTTGACGGTTTTGCGTTTGCCGTCGCGCACCTCGATCTCGTCCTCGGTCGGCACGATGATCTTAAGGATCTTGCCGGCCATGCCCATCGTCTCGATGCGCTGCTCAAGATTGGTCTTGACCTTGTTTTCCTGGCCGGAATAGCAGTGCACCGCAAACCACGGCACTTCTTCGCTCGCATTTTCGACTTCATCCGGAGCGATATAGCCGCTGCCATCGCCCAGATCCGGCAGCTTGAGCTTCTTTTTGGCCGGCTTGCGCGGCGCCTTGACGGCATCGCTCTTGGGCTTGGCTGCCGCTTTGCGGCGCGTGCGCGGGATGATGATTTCCTCGTCCTCGGACGGCGCCGCTTCCGCCGGCGCGGGCGTTTCCGCCTGCGCACTCTCCGCCTCATCGGCGGCAGGCTCCGGGGTTGCATCGTCCGCGCTGGCAGCGGCAGGCGGCGTTTCCGCTGTTTCGGTCAGCCATTCCCGAAAATCCTTGGCCTGCATCACCGGTTCAGGCGCGACCTCAGCCGCGGCCTCAGAGGCGGCGTCGGCCAAGTCGGCGTCAACGACCGGCTCGCTCGCGGGTTCAACCGGCGTCGACGGTGGCGCGTCTTGTCCGGCCATCGGGGCTGACGCGGCCGCATCCTCGGGCAGGGTGTCCTGCGGTGTCTCTTCGATGTTCATAACGTTGATTTATCGGCGTTCCTTGCCGGCGAAGAGAACGAGCACGATGATGACAAGCGCAAGAAACACGGCAACGCCGATGAAAATGATCTCCTGCTTCAACACCCGGATCATCAACTCGCCAAAGACAAGATCGAAAAAGCCGAGAAAGAGCGCCATCACCACCATCACGGCAAGCACAACGGCGGTGAGATTGCGCGCTTCAGGCCAGGTGGGCCAGTGCACTTTGCGCAGCTCGCCTATCGTCTCGCGCAGATAGTTGCGAACGGGCGCAAAAAATTCGGAAACCATCGATGGCTTTTTTTCGGCGACTTCTGTATTTGCCATACGTTACCTACGATCAACGAGGGCGCAATGAGCTAACATCGCGCCCTCATTGGACTTCCAGCAGGGCATGCAGGAATCGAACCCACAACCTATCGTTTTGGAGACGATTGCTCTACCAATTGAGCTAATGCCCTATTAAGTCCCGAGTCCCAAGATGTTGTCTCGGGGCTCGGGACTGTTTTACTCTATCACCTTGACGATGGTGCCGGCGCCCACGGTCAGGCCGCCTTCGCGAATCGCAAAGCGTGAGCCGTTCTCAAGACCCACCGGCGATATCAGCTTCACCTTCATCGTCACGTTGTCGCCCGGCAGCACCATCTCCACCCCTTCCGGCAGCTGGCACTCCCCTGTCACATCCATCGTCCGGATGTAGAACTGCGGCCGGTAGCCCGTGAAGAACGACTTGTGCCTTCCGCCTTCGTCCTTGCGCAAGATATACACCTGCGCTTCGAACTGGTCGTGCGGCTTGATCGACCCCGGCTTCGCCAGCACCATCCCGCGTCCCACGTCTTCCCGCTCGATGCCTCGCAACAGCGCTCCGCAGTTGTCTCCCGCTTGCGCTTCGTCCAGCTGCTTGTGGAACATCTCCAACCCCGTCACCGTCGTCGTTCGCGTCTCCCGCAGTCCCACGATCTCAATCGTGTCGCCCACTTTCACCACTCCACGATCGACCTTCCCCGTCACCACTGTGCCGCGTCCCTTGATCGAAAACACATCTTCCACCGGCATCATGAACGGCTTGTCCGTCTCGCGCACCGGCGTCGGAATGTATTCATCCACCACGTTCATCAGTTCCAAGATCGGCGCATACTCCGGCGCGTTCGGATCCGTTGACGTGCTCTCCAGCGCCTTCAACGCGCTGCCCCGCACGATCGGCGTGGTGTCGCCAGGAAAGTTGTATTTGCTCAGCAACTCCCGCAGCTCCATCTCCACCAGCTCGATCAGCTCCGGATCGTCCATCATGTCGATCTTGTTCAGAAACACCACGATCGCCGGCACTTCCACCTGCCGCGCCAGCAGCACGTGCTCGCGTGTCTGCGGCATCGGCCCATCCGGCGCCGCCACCACCAAAATCGCCCCGTCGACCTGCGCCGCTCCCGTGATCATGTTCTTGATGTAGTCGCGATGTCCCGGCATGTCCACGTGCGCGTAGTGCCGCTTGTCCGTCTCGTATTCCACGTGCGCAATCGCAATCGTGATGCCGCGCTCACGCTCTTCCGGCGCCTTGTCGATCTGGTCATACGCCATGTACTGCGCCTTGCCCTTCATCGCAAGCACTTTCGTGATCGCCGCC
>JANMNW010000038.1:0-9539 GCA_031368515.1 Chloroflexota bacterium | reverse complement strand
CATCGTTCAGGCCATGCACGCCGCGAGTCGTTGGCGAGCGCAACGCCTCGGGCACGGCGGTGCTCATGCCGCAATGATCGCATTTGATTGCAAGTCTGGCGCTGGCGGCGTCATAGTTGAGCGGCGCGGTGCAGTGTGGGCACTTGAACGTGTGATTCATGACGGCGGATATGGTGAATTCAACCGCGTGGGCGCGCAACGGTCAATGGTCTGACCAGCGCTAGCGCGTCGACAACGACAGAATCAATTCAACTTCGCTGGCATTGGTTGGGTTGACGGCGCGCAGCACGGTAAGCGTCTGGTTGCCTTTCGAAAACAAGGCGGTTTGCACCATGTCATTCGATTTGTTGACTTCGCTCATTACATTGCTGACCAGATTGCCGCCGATGCCGCCCATGCCCTCGCTCCAGCCGTCGGCTTTGAGCTTCTCGGTGTAAAAGGCCTTGACCTGTTCCCAAGTCGCATCGGGGGGCAGCTTGAAGCCGCGCTGTTCGGTCTTGCCGCCGACCCCGACAGCATCGCGCACTGCTTTATCCTGCTCCATGTTTTTGTTCAGCGTGTCGCCAATGGCGCTTTCACCAGCCTTGAGTTCAACGGCATTGGAGTAGACCGGCAGGTCGGCGAGCTTGGCCGCGCCGCCGCAAGCCGCGAGCAACGCGCCGGCTACGAGAGCGAAACAGGCGCGCTTGGCAGCGGCCAACCAAGGGGGCGTGACAGGAGGTGTGTGTGTGTTCAACATGATGTGTTTGGTTCTCCGAAACTGGATGACCAAAACACTATCAGCCAAGAAGGTGCGCACTCTCTCACGCAGCAGCGAGAGGCTATCAATTTTTGCCGCAGCGCGCCGATTGCAACTGCGAAACTCGCGAAGTCGTCTGCGCTAAGCACCATTTGTCAGTGTTCGTTCGCTCCCGCGAAACAAGTGCTTGGTAACGCTCGTGCCCGGCGAGTTTTTTACACGCATTCTAATTAATTTATCATTGCAAATTAAACTTCTACTTATTGTTATAAATAGTATTGCTTGCTAAACTCGTGATCAACGTAAGCAATTCGGATGAGTGCACGCTCGGCATCAGGGGAAACTTTATGCGAAACCTCGGAATTTCATTGATCATTTTTGGCGGCGGCCTGTTTTTGCTCGCCCTCGTGGGTCCGGGCTTCAACTTGCTGAGCGAATTTAGCGATTATCAGCTTGTTGGGTCAGCCTTCATGGTGCTGTTGGGCACGATCATGATGGCCGTTGCACCGCGCGGGCGCAGCTCGGGGCTATAGCGGCAGGACCGGCTAACGTTCACTGCGGGCCACGCGCTGCAGCGCCCGCGCCAGCATGCCGCTCTCTTCCTGGCCTGAAATCGACAGCTGGCTCGCCGCCAGCACCACGCGCTCGTCACAGCGGTAGGCCAGCCCCGTAACAACGCGCCTGAGCATGTCGCGAGTTTCGCGCACCTCGTCGGCATCCGTCCACTTCTCTTCGCGCGACCAAGCGCGCCTCAGCACATACGGATGCGTCAACGGCTGATAAATGCGCTCATGCCAGCCGCCCGACTGCACATCCAGCCAGAACTGAACGCGCGACCGGCAGTCGTTGGTCAAATAGGCGTACACAGGGGCGAGCAGGACGCCGTCTTCCACAGTGCTTTCACGCACAAATTGGGCCGCCAGCATGCCGTCCGACAGCGATGTTGCATACGCCAGGCCGATGTCGTCTGAAATAATTCGCGGCGCACCCTCGGAAGGCGCCAAGGGCAGCAGCGCCGCATGTCGAACCGTGCTTGGGCGCAGCCCGCGCTGCTCAAACACCTCGCAAAAGGCGCGCGCCGAGCGAATCAAACGATCGGCGGTGCCGGCGCTGTCGCGATCGCTGCTCAAGCCAAAGCCGGGCTGCGACAGCACGTCGGTAAACAACAATTGCCAGAAAAGATCCAGCGGCTGCGCGGCGCCGACATCGGCCATCCGCCGGCTTGCCCACTCCGCCAGCCAACGCTGCAAGGTCACATAGCGCTCGCGAAATCGCATCCCCACGCGCGTCCACAACGCCGCGTCCGCCAAATCTGGCAGCCCGCTGCGCAACCCAACGCGAGCGGCTTGATCGGCCAGCAGCTGCGCGCGCACGATGTCCAATTCGTCAATTGCCACGCTCAACGCGCGCGCCAGCTCCGCCACCGTCGGCGCGCTCTCCCAATCCGGATGCGCCAGCCGCGCAAGTGCCACCAGCGCGCGAGTCACCGGATGGTCGAACAAGGGTCGAGATGGACGTAACGACGTCAGACCAATTTGATGGCTGCGCAGCCTCTCCTGAAGTTCAAAGCGCAATACGTCCTGCACAAACGGCGCAATCACCGCAATCTGCGCCGCAGGCACACCCTCGGCCACCAGATCACGGATGCGCTCGACCACGCCTTGCACCATCACGGTCCAGTACTTGGGCGTCTCGAGAACGGTCACCGCGGCCGGCGCATGCTCGGGCGCGCGCTCGGCAACGGCCGGCGCATCGGATGCTGTTTCAGCGAGCGCCGCGTCGAGCGCGCGCGCCAGGCGCGCCGGACCCGTTGCGCGCGCATCTTCCACCGCTTCCACCACGCACTGCCCACGCAGGCGCCGAGCCGACGCCACATCGGCGCCAAGAAACAATCGATAGCCGCCGGGATCGTCTTCAACGATGAGCGCGCTATCACACGTGGTTAGCAAAAACGCCGCAAGATCATGCAGCGGCGGCGCGCCCTCCTCGACATTGTCGATCAGGACATGCCGAAAGCGCGCGGCGGCGTAGTCACGATATGACTGCGCATTCAACAGGTGGCGGCCAAACAATTCCAGCGTCAGCGAAAAATCGAGCAGGCCCTCGCGCAGGCAAAGCTCGCGAAATTCGCGTGCAGTCGCCTCAACCGCCCGATAAGCCAGCAAGCGGCGCGACTCACCCGCCCAAGCCGACGTCAGGCGCGCGGCGATCTGGTCCAACCCAAAGCCGCTGGTTGCCGCTTTGTTCAAGTTGTCGAGCACCTGGCTCACGATGCGCGCTCGAAACAACTTCAGGTCCTCGAACGCCGGCGTGTGCGGTTCAAGCAACTGATTGACAAAGTACTGCGCGGCTTCGACGTTGATAAAAACGGGTTCGCGCGCGGGTTGGGCAAAGCCGGCCGAAGCGGCGATCAATGGAAAGAAGAGCGCGACATGCTGTTGGGCCAGGCCGCCCAGGGTGCTGACAAACGGCTGGCCGCGCGTGTTGGTCCTGGCCGTGGCAAGCACCGCGTTGGCCCACGCGATGGCATCGCGCTGGGGCAGCAGGCAGAGAATGCGATCCGGGCGGATGCCAGACTCGATCAAAGCGACGAGCCGGGCTGTAAGCCGGCTCGTCTTTCCGGTGCCGGCGTGGCCGACAAGATAGGTGCGCACAGATCGGTTACTTGTTGCCGATGTGCGTCACCTTGAACTTTATGGGGCCGTCCGGCGCCTGAATCTGAAATTGTTCGTTTAGTTTTTTGCCAAGCAGCGCCTTGCCCAGGGGCGATTCATTGCTGATTTTGCCATTGAGCGGGTCGGCCTCGGCCGAGCCCACAATCACAAAATGTTCCGGGCTGCGTGTGCCGACTTCGGAGATGGTCACCTTGCTGCCAAGCCGCACTTCGTTCGACGGGCCTTTGTTTTCGATCAGAATGGCATTGGCCAGAATCTGCTCGATCTCCATGATGCGCCCTTCCACAAAAGCTTGCTCGTTTTTGGCTTCGTCATACTCGGGGTTCTCGAGCACTTCGCCTTCCGCCATGGCTTCGTGCAATCGCTGCGCAACTTCAGCCCGGCGCACCACTTTCAGGTGCTCGATCTCATCCTCCAGCTTCTTCAAGCCTTCGGCGGTTAGATATTCTTGTTCGTGCATGCTGTCACCTCTTGGACCGTTGTTGTGTTATTCGACGATGCCGGCTAACGGCCGCATTAAAATCGCACCACGCCAAAACGAATTCGCCCCGTGGCGCCCGTCTACTTCTCCTGCGGCAGATAGTATTCGCAGTTAACTGTAAAAGTACCGAATTGAATGTTAAGGCAGGCAGTATAGGTCTCCTACGTCAACGGCGCAACCCATCCACCGCATTACCACTTCATGCAACATCTGTAATATTAACGTTGTCGTCATTCTGTCTCAAGCGTGTGAGATAGTCGTTAGAGAGGCCAAAGTCCACCAAACGTGAGCAACACGATGCAGCTACCCGACAGCGACCCTGCTAAATCGAGTGTGCCGGGTCAGCGCACCCTGGGCCGTTATCGCAACCTGGTCGAAGTCGGCCGCGGCGGCATGAGCGTTGTCTACCGCGCGCACGATCCAGCCTTGCGACGGGATGTTGCGCTAAAGCTATTGGCGCCTGCTCTGAGCGGCGACGCACAGGCGCTCGAACGCTTCCGTCGCGAAGCGACGTCCGTGGCCAGCTTGAAGCACCCATCCATCGCGCTGGTCTACGAGTTTGGCGAGCACGAGGGCCAGCCGTTCATCGCGTTCGAGTGGATCGACGGAGAAAACCTGCGCGCGCTGCTGGATCGCGAGGGGCGCCTGGGCATCCCGCGCACTCTGCGAATTTTTGACCAGGTGGCGGCGGCGCTGGCCTATGCGCACGAGCGCGGCGTGATCCACCGCGATGTCAAACCGGCCAACCTCATCGTCAATACCATCGCGCCAGGCACGACCGGTGCCAGCGCCGCCGATGCGGCCACACTGGTCGACTTTGGCCTGGCCTGGATGGCCGATCTGCCGCGCGTCACCAGCACCGGAACGTTTTTTGGCACGCCGCTATACATGGCGCCCGAACAAATTCAAGGCCTGGCGCTGGATCAACGCACCGATCTCTACAGCCTGGCCTTCGTGCTGTATGAAATGCTCGCCGGCCGGCCGCCGTTTGACGCTTCCAACACGCCTGCCCTGCTCAACCGGCATCTCAACGTGACGCCGGACGCGCTCTCGGAAGTGAATCCAGCGCTGCCGGCCGCGATCGATGCCGTGTTTGCGCGCGCTACCGCCAAATCGCCAAGCGCGCGCTATCCGGATGTGCCCAGCTTTCAGAAAGCCGTTCACGCCGCACTGGAAGGCGCGCAACCTGGCGCACCGGCGTCTAGCCGGCCACGCTGGCTGTCGCTTGCCGCGCTTGGCGGTGGAGCTCTGGCCGTGGCCGCCACGACGTTTGTGCTCACGCGTCAGGCGGCGCCGGCCAACCGCGTGATTGACCCATCAGCCACGCAAACACCCGCAGCCACGGCTATGGCCCCGACAACAATCGCGCCGACGGCCGAACGCATCCAGGCCACGGCCACCATCGCCGCGGCGCCAACCGCCGCGCTGGATGCCGACGCCGCTTGGCTGCACGACGGCTACAACAGCGCGCGCAATCGCTACACAGGCAAACTGACGCCATCACAAGTCAATGCGCCGCGCTGGCACACCGAACTTGAGGGCGAGCTGGGCGAAACGCGCGCCCTGGTCATGGCGCGCGGCCTGCTGATCGCAACCTACGAGAACTCGCGCGTGGTCGCGCTCAAGGCCGACACTGGCGCTGTGATCTGGAGCAAACAACTGACCGAAACGATGGGCGCCTGGCCAACGCTATGCTGTCAATGGGACAACGCCGCGCTGATGGTGCCGATGGAAGACGGGCAGCTGGTCGGGCTAAACCTGCAAGATGGCGCCGAGTTGTGGCGCATGGATGCCGAGGCGCTGAAGGGCGGCGTCAGACGCGGCATGACGCTGGGCGACGACGGCCTGGTATATGCCATCACCGGCGCGGCGCATGTCATCGCATTCGACGGCCGCGAAGGGAAGCTGCTTTGGTCGTTGAAGCTGGAAGGCGAGGAACTCACCACGCAGCCCGCGTTGACCAACGCCGGCATCTATGTGATCAGCCGCAACAATGCGGTCATCGCCGTCGACCGCGTCAAGCACGAAGTGGTTTGGCGCGCGGAAATCCCGGGGCCCTCTGAGCTGCCGCCGGCTGTAAGCGGCGACGGCAGCGCCGTTGTCGTGGCTCTGGAAGACCGCCGGGTGCTAGCGCTTTCGTCTTTGTCGGGCAAGTTGCTTTGGGAAACCACCGTCAACGAGGGCGTGGCCGGCATTGCCCTCGACTGGGGCCGGGTGATCGCAACCTGCTACGACGGCAGCCTCTATTCATGGCAGCTCAACACCGGCAAGGTGCTGTGGCAGGTCAACATGCGGGGTGGCATTGCGTTGCCGCCGCTGACCGACGCTGAGCAGGTGCTCGTTATGAATCGAGAGGGCGAATCGCGCGCGTTTGAAGCCGACACCGGGCTGGAGCTGGCCAATTACAACTACCGCATCGACGGCGTGGGCACAGAATCGAACCCGCCCGCATATGCGCCGGGTTGGGTGTTTGTGCAAGTCGGCAACAGCATCCGCGCCTACGCGCCATAGCGCCCCCGAAGCGCCCCCGAACCGCCTGTCACGCGACCAGCCCTTGTGGACGCGCCGCGTTAGGCTGTCGGCATGAGCGCAACTCCTCTCACACCGCCCTCGCGCGCGGACGCGCCCGGCACCCCGCCGCTGGAAACGCTCGCTTTCACCCGGCTTGCGTTTGGCCCGTCTCCGGCCGATGTGGCCGCCTACCGGGAACTGCCGGGCGCCACGGCGCAGGCGCGCTTCGAGCGGTGGCTGGATGTCCAGCTCGCGCCAGCATCCATCGACGACACGTCCTGCGACAAGCGGCTGCGCGCGGCTGGGCTGAACCTGCTCACCCGCTCACAGGAATCGTTGTGGGACGAGATGATCGCCAACAACAAATACAAAGGCGACAACGACCGCGAGTATCAGCTCAAGTATCTGCCCACGGAGCAGGCGGTCGCCGCCACCTACCTGC
The DNA here is from genome assembly GCA_031368515.1 of Chloroflexota bacterium. Classification (GTDB taxonomy): domain Bacteria; phylum Chloroflexota; class Anaerolineae; order J036; family Brachytrichaceae; genus CANJQH01. Next base: position 2,691 of record JANMNW010000038.1, on the reverse strand, counting down.
GCGCGCGCTACAGCAAACGCCAGTTGTTCGAGGTGATGGTCGACTTTTGGCACAATCACTTTCATGTATATCCCCACGAAACCGAGGAGATTTTCGCCACCTGGCCGGCCTATGACACTGGGGTAATTCGAGCCAATGCGCTGGGCAATTTCCGAGTCATGCTTGAAGCCGTGGCGCGCAGCCTGGCCATGCAGCAATATCTCAACAACGCCACCAGCCGAGACGAAGGCCCGAACGAGAACTTTGCGCGCGAGCTGCTCGAGCTGCACACGCTGGGCGCGCAGCATTACCTCGGCGTGAATTACCCGGACAGTGTGCCCCGCGGCCCGGGCGGATTGGCTACCGGCTATGTCGACAACGACGTATACGAGGTGGCGCGCTGCTTCACGGGGTGGACCTATGACTTCAACGCCGAGTGGTGGAACATGACCAACACCGGCGCCTTTCTTTACAAACGCGATTGGCACGACCGCTTCAACAAACGCGTGCTGGGCCGCAACATCCCCAACGATCAGCCCGATCTCAAAGACGGCCTGGATGTGCTCGACCTGCTGGCCACCCACCCTGGCACAGCCCGGCACATCGCGTTGAAGCTGTGCCGCCGTTTGTTGAGCGATCAACCGCCCAAGCGCGTGATAGATCTGGCCGCAAAGGTTTTTCTGGATGCGTCCAAGGCGCCGGATCAGCTGCGCCAGGTCGTGCGCGCCATCGCGCTGTCGCCCGAGTTCGCCGCGACGTTTGGCGAAAAGATCCGTCGCCCCTTTGAAGCCGCGCTGGCCATGATGCGTTCGGCCGATGCGGATGTGCGCAAACTCGGTCACATCGGCTGGTACTTTGAACCCATGGGCCAGCAACTCTTTGGCCACCGCGCGCCGGATGGTTTTCCGGACACGCGCGAAGCCTGGGCTGGCACGGTGTCGATGCTGTTTCGCTGGCGCTTTGCCATCGCGTTGACCGACAACTGGATGAATGACGATGTCACCCGTGTCGACGTCGATATTGTGGCGCAGACGCCAGAAGGCAAGCGCGCGCCGGAGGCGGCCATCGACTACTGGAGCGACCGGATATTGATGCGCCCGCTTCCACAGGATCAGCGCGCCGCGTTGACAGACTTGGTCAAACGCGGCGGCAACGAAGGCTATGGCGAATATCTTAACCGCGCCGTGCAGTTGATCTTCATGAGCCCGGATTTTCAACTGCGATAGGCAACAACAAGGAGCAAGCATGTTTCACGCAAAAATGTCACGACGCGGATTTCTGGTGGGTTGCTCGGCGGCAATCGCCGGCATGGCCGGCGCGCGGCTCGGACATGTCGCTTTGGCGCAATCGCCGGAGACGGCGACAGGCGATGTGCTGGTGGTTGTTTTTCTGCGCGGCGGCTGGGATGTGCTCAGCGCGCTGCCGCCGATCAGCGGCGACGACCGAAAAATATACGAACGCGCGCGCCCGCAGTTGAAAGTTCCGCTCAAAGGCAAAGCCGCGGCCCTGCCGCTGAACGATCAGCTTGGATTGAACGCGCGGCTCGCGCCGTTGATGGATCTGTATCGTTCCGGCAACCTGGCCATCGTGCAGGCGGCGGGTCTGTCGCACGACACGCGCAGCCACTTTGACGCCATGGAATACATCGAGCTGGGCACGCCCGGCGACAAGGGCACGACCAGCGGCTGGATTACGCGCCACCTAAATTCAAAGCCCAACGCGCCAGCGGCGATCTTGCCGGCTGTCGGCATCGGCGGCAACGCGCCGACATCGCTGCTCGCGCACGGCCGCGCCGTGTCGGTCAATAGCCTGGAGTACATGAACTTGCCGAGCGATGGCGAGTCGTGGCAGGCGCAGCAAGCGGTCTTGCGCGACATGTATCGTGGTGACGCCTGGGTGCGGCGAGCTGGCGCAAACACGCTGGCGGCCATCGATGCGATTCAAGGCCTGAAGCCCGCGGAGTACAAACCCGCGTCTGGCGCCCGCTATCCCGAAAATGAGTTGGGCAACAGCCTCAAGTCAATCGCGCTCATGCTCAAGAGCGGGCTGGGCGTGCAGGCGGTGTCGGTCGATTTTGGCGGCTGGGACACGCACGAGTCACAGTCGTATGACCACGAAGGCCATATGCCCGATCTGCTTGGCGCGCTAGGCAGCGGGCTGGCGGCCCTTTATGCCGATCTGGCCGGCGCCGGGCTGGACAAGCGGGTAACCGTGGTGACGATGAGCGAATTTGGCCGGCGCTTGAACGAAAATGAGAGCCGCGGCACCGATCACGGCCATGGCAGCGCGATGTTTGTGCTGGGCGGCAACGTCAACGGCGGCAAGCTGTATGGCACATGGCCCGGCCTCGCCAACGAGCAACTGTTTGAGCGCACCGATCTCGCGGTCACCACAGATTTCCGGCGCGTGCTGGGCGAGATTGTGACGCGCCGGCTGGGCAATCCCAACTTGGCGAAAGTATTTCCGGGCTACGCCGGGTTTGCGCCGCTGGGCATCGTGCGGTAAACGGCGAAGCTGACAGAGGCTGACGAATTTGCATGCCGGGAGAAAACTCTAACAGTTTTCATCTCTTAAAGAGATGAAAACTGTTAGAGACTGTTTTTCAATTCACTTGGCGACATGCCGAAGCATGCGCCTTGACGACGCGATATAGACCATTGATCGGCTGGAGCGGACCGTGTGCTCGTAGTCTCGTGCCAACCTGCGATAGCG
>JANMNW010000656.1:0-17820 GCA_031368515.1 Chloroflexota bacterium | reverse complement strand
TTTGAAAGCATTAGCCCCGGCGCTGGCTAGGTCGGGCTTTAAACGCTCACGGACTGTATGTAAGACGGTTTCGACCGCAACACAGGTTGAAGTGAGCACAGCGATGTGCGCGCACATTCGCGCACATTAAAGGTAGCAGGGGAACGTGCCGATGCTCGGCGTGGGCAACGCCGGCGGCGCGAGCATCTGGTTCGCCGGCGGCGCAAAACCGCTCAAGAACGACTACGACGGCCCGGGCATGAACCATTTTGGCATCGGCGCGGCCAGCATCGCCGATGTCGATGCGACAATGGCGTATCTAAAATCTAAAGGCGTGGCCGCTTTGTTTCAAACTCCGCGCCACCGGCCGGACTTTGCGTCCAGCGAGCAGGACAACTACTATCAAGTCATGTTTGAATCGCCCGACCGGATTTTGTTCGAGGTCGTTTACATCGGTCCGAAATAACGGCTTTTATGCGTAAAACGCCGGACGCGGGGCTGGCGCAACTCGTTCGGTCGCGCCACTGCGGATCGAGCGCAAGCACGCTTCCGCGTTCAGCGTAGCCAGATAACCGTCCCAGGCGCTTGCCCCGGGAAAAAGCGTTTGCGAATAGAGCGACTCGATCCACGCCTGAGCCTCAGCCACATAAGCGGCTTGAAACCGGTCAAGCCAGTCGGTCGGCACCGCCAACGCGCGCTGATGACTCTGGCGAACGAGCGCGCCATCGGGATGCGCAGTTTCAGCCGCACCGTGATCGCCGATCACCTCTGCGCCGATGTCATAGCCATAGCCGGCCGAAGCGGCAATCTCAATCAGCCCCAGCGCGCCACCGGCAAGGCTGGCTGTGATTAACAACACGTCGTATGCATTTGCGGCAAAGTTCGCCCGAGACTTTGTGCCGCGCATGTAAATTTCCTCGACATCCGCGCCCATCAGCCAGCGCAACGAATCAAGGTCGTGGATGACCGAATTGGTCATCAGCGTGTCGATCGCGTGGTTGTCCGGCAGATTGAAATCGCGGCTGCTGCCCTTGAACAGAACTGGACGGCCGATCTGGCCCCCGTTGATCGCCTGCTTGACGCCGACGTGCTGGGGATCAAATCGGCGCATGAACCCAAGCGACACCAGACGCTGGCCATAGGCCGCCTCGGCATGCACGATCGAAAGCGCATCGTTGGAATTCACAGCCAGCGGCTTTTCGCACAATACCGGCTTGCGATGCTCGACACAGGCCAGGGCCAATGCCGCGTGCGTGTGATCGGGCGTGGCGATCAGCACCGCGGCAATCGACGGATCCGCGATGATCTCGCGCGGATCGCGGGCGACTGTCGCGGCGCATGCGCGAGCGACCGATTCGGCGCGCGACGTGTCCAGGTCATAGACAGCTGCAACACGCGCATGGGCCACCCGTTCGCTCAAGTTATGCGCGTGGCGCGCGCCCATCCCGCCAACGCCAATGACACCGATTTCAAGCACACTCATGATGCGATTATCAAGCCTTCATACATGCCATGCACATCGGCGCCGTGAAAGCGCGCGGTCTGATTGGTCGGCGCGAGCGGCTCGTCATAAAAGAACTTGGGCAGCTCGTCATCGGCCTCGGTAAACCCGGCGGCAATGTTGAACTCGCGTTCCATCACGAGCGCCTCGCGGCCCAGGCGCATAAAAAAAGTCTCATCGAGCGCGCTGCCCGTCGCCGCGTTGATCGCATTGATCATGAACGGAATCTGCGCGGTCGTCACTGAGCGGCCAAAAATGCACAGCCCGAGCGAATCGGTCGTGGCCGTCTTGATCTGGTCCTGCAAGCTCAGCTCTCGCATCTGCTCCAGCCCCATTTCGCGCGTCTTTAGCCGCGGCAAGTTGCCCACCGTGTGGTCAGCGCCCTGCGCAGTCGCCATCATTGAAAGGCCCGTGACTTCCACCACCCGCGGATCGTAGGCGCTGATAGCCTGTTTCTTGATGACCGGCACGCGGTGCACGCCAAAGTGCGCGCCGACGCGCGCCGTGCCCTGTGCGTAGAGCTTGCCCGTCGCGCTTCCCTTGCGAATTTCAACCAGGCAGCGGGTCATGAACTTCGTATCGCCAAACTCTGCCTGCCCGGCATCCATCAGCACAGCCAGCATTGCGCCGGTCTCGATGGTGTCGATGCCAAGATCGTTGGCGATGTAGTTCAGTTGCGCCAGCTCGTCGGGATCGCCGATGCCGCAATTTGTGCCGAGCAGCCCCAGCGTCTCATATTCAACGGGCGAAACCACTTCTTTGCCATCCGCGTCGTGATAGACGTTGCTGCACTGAATGGTGCAGCCCGGCATGCAGGCGTGCGACTGCTCGCCGCCGCGGCTCTTGTTAAGCGGGCCGATGTAGTCGCCGCCCATTTTGAATGTCTCGCCTTTGGCGGTGTCCGCAAACGTGCCGCTGGTGAAGTTGCGCACGGGCAGGCCGCCCAGATGGTTTTGGAAATCTGCCATGCCCATCGTGCCAACGGCTTTGTAGAAGCCGGTGACAATGCTGTCGGCAAGCAGCAGCTTGGCATAGTCCTTCACGGCATCGCGCACGCCTTTGGAGTCGTGAAAGGCAGGCGTCTTGTCCAGGTCCAGCACAATGGCTTTGACGCGCTTGCTGCCAAGCACTGCGCCCACGCCGCCGCGCGCGGCCAAGCGCGACGGTCGAAGATCGGTGTCAGAGAATGCGATGCCCGCCAGCAGGCCCTGATACTCGCCGACCGGTCCGCACAGCGCTATCGCCACTTTGCGGCCATACCGCTCATAAAGCAGTTCGGCCGCCTCAAAGTTGCCTTTGCCGAGATAGGCCGATGCGTCGTCCCACGAAAGGGTGCCATCTTTCTTGAAGTGCAGCACCACCCATTCCGGGCTCGCGCCATTCAGCGTAAAGCCGGCCATCTTTAACTGGCCCAGGCCGTAGCCAAACGTGCCGCCGCCATTTGCTTCTTTGATGCCGCCAGTCAATGGGCTTTTGCAGCCCACGCTGCAACGGTTGGCGTTCGAAAAGCTGCTGCCGGCCCAAGGCCCAGCGCGAAAGATGAGGGGGTTGGCCGGTGAGAGCGGGTCAACCGTCGCCGCGCCGGCGGCGATCAATTCTCGCGCGATAAACCAACGGCCGCCCTTTGCGATGTCCTCGCCTGTTAAGAATCGTGTGTCGATTTCACGCGAGGCAAGATTGATGTCGAGATAGTTGCGCATAGTGGAAACGCGCTCAGCAGCGCGGTTCCCCAGTCTACTGCACGCGTGCAGTGCCGCATTTACGGCTGCTCCTGATAAGAACTGGCCGCGCCCAGTGTTACATTGCTAAAGCCAAGCCAAATGGCCACGCCGATATAAAACACATTTAGCGCACCCACATACTGCCCCAGGCCTTTGACAAACAGAAAGTCGATGCCGCTGGGAAGCAACATCGCCAGCCCGGCAACAACCATGGTGTGCGACGAGCCCAAATGCGCCAGCACCACGCTCAACATGGCGACCATGAGAAAGCTCAGTCGGGTTGGCTGAAGCAACGTTGAAATCGGATCGGCCGTTTGAAACGCGCCATACACCTGAAGCGCGACCATGCCAATTGAGCAGAGAACGCCAACGGTGCGTGAAAATCGATGTTTCATGGCAATAACCCCTTCCCACTGACCACTATTTACGTCAATTACTAAATATTTTAGTAATTTATTGCATTTTGTCAACCCCTAGTGGTTTAGTCGTAGTTCTGGGTCACGTCTAGACACGGCTTCAGTAATGCGCGCATGACCGGCAATCATCATTGCGCGGTGCGCGTTCGCAAATCACTCTGGCTTGCGGGGTTGAAGAAGCGCTCGTTGTGCAGCTTTCACAAAGCGTCGCCATACAATCGTTGCCTATGAATACAACCGACTTACAGCATCTTCGTACAGCAATCCAAGCGGCAATGAGTGCGCGAAACAGGGGGAATCATCCATTCGGAGCTATCCTTGTCGATGAAAGCGGGCAAGTGGTGGTGACGGCCGAAAATACGGTGGTCACTGAGAGCGATGTCACTGGGCATGCCGAACTGAATTTGGTGCGAATGGCCACCAAGCTTCTTTCGCCAGAAAAGCTGGAGCGATGCACGCTTTATTCAAGCACAGAGCCCTGCGCAATGTGTGCGGGAGCAATACACTGGAGCCGAATAGGACGGGTGGTGTATGCGCTTAGCGAATTGGGACTCTACGAGCTGGTTGGACCCTCACCGGAGCACTTGAACTTGCCGTGCCGAGACGTATTCGCAAAGAGCGGGTCACGCGTGTTGGTAGAAGGGCCAGCAATTGAGGCGGAGGGGAAAAAAGTGCACGAAGGATTTTGGGTGTAGGGAATTCAGCCGTCGTGGGTTGCGGCCTCGCAAGAGCGGCACAACGCGGCGCGCAGACCACGTTCACTGCCGGCGCGATCTCAACGAGCCTCGGCATTGCGGGTCATGCACGCCGATGGCGCTGAACGCCATCGTCACGGCGCGTGGTTAACGCGGTCACCCACCAGCTCACGATAATTGGTTGGCTGAACCGCTGGACAGCGCGGCGCCTCGCTGGGCGGATATGCGTCAAAAAACTGTATCGGCAAAAACGCCCGCGCTGGGCCCGGCGGTGGACCGGGTGTTGGCACTGGGGCGATGATCACGAGTTCGGCATCGTCGGCATAAACATCGTTGTGCTTCACCGGGTAGTCGGCGCGTGAGTTGAGCACGGCGAGAACCTCGCTCGACTGGGCTTGCGCCTGAACCACGACTCTGCCGTACTGATCCCAGCCCCGTTCGCGCATCCACGCGCTGCATACCGTGCCGCTGTCGAAGTCCAGCGTGCCCCCGTCGGTGTCGATGCACACGCGCGCCTCCAGATTGCCAGGTTCGTACACCGAACTCGGCGGCTGCAGATCGCAGTGCGACGTCCACATCTGCACGTGCATGCTCAACTCGAGCCATTGCCCATTCGTCACGCTGACGCGTTGATAGACTCCCGCCGATTCGTTGCGGGCATAAAAGTTGAAGTATTTGAGCGCGGTGTCGCCGCTGCGCACGCGCGGCGCAAAAGCCGGGTTGACGCGCTTGTCGATATTGAAAAACTCCGGCGCATGGTTGGCGTATTCCGGATCGCTTTGCTGTCGGCACCTGTAATACGGCTGCCACCCGGGCGGAATGACGCCAGACGCAGGCTGAGATGGGCACGACTCCTGCACAAAGTTCACCGGCTGGCCTTCAAAGCCTGGATTGGTCAGCAAATTCGCATTGGGCGCAAGCGGCGCCGCTGCGCCGCGCTCAAACATCCCCGCCCCGCTCCAAGCCGCCAACACCGCCAACACAGTGATCAGTGCGTGTTTCATTGGCGCGCATTGTAGTACAGTGCGCGCGATGTCCGCCTTACGTCTTTCGTCTGAAAACGTCGCGGCGCAGGCTGAGTGGGCCACGTTTGCGCGCGACGCGCTGCATGAGATCCGCCAATGCGACCGCGAGCGGCGTTTTCCACGCGCTCTTGTTGCGGCGATGGCTTCGCGCGGAATGCTGGGCCTGTGCCTGCCTCGCCGTCTGGGCGGGCTTGGCCTCGATTACATCGCTCTGGGATTGGCAGCCGAGGCACTTGAATGGGCCGACGCCTCGTTGCGCGAAGTGCTGGCCGTGCACCTGGGGCTGCACGCGCTATCCATTTACCAGTGGGGTACACCCGAACAGCAAACGCGCTGGCTGCCGGCGCTGGCCCGCGGCGAAGCACTAGGCGCCTTTGCCCTAAATGAAAAAGACGCGGGCAGCGACGTGGCGAATATGTCGCTCAGCGCCACGCGCTCGGGCGACGATTATGTGCTTAACGGCGAAAAAACCTGGATCACGCTTGCGACCGCGGCCGACCGCGTGTTGGTCTTTGCGCGAACGGACACAGGTGTGGGTGGTATCAGCGCGTTTGTGGTGGACCGGACGGCGGTGGGCGTCAGCCACACACCGCGCACGGGCAAGCTTGGCGACTGGGCTGGCGACACCGGCGATTTGCATTTTAGCGATGTACGCGTGCCCGTGCGCGATCGGCTGGGCGACGAAGGCGAAGGGTTCAAGATCGCCATGAGCGCGCTTGATAACGGCCGCTATGTTGTGGCCGCCGGCGTAGTGGGGTGCATGAAAGCCTGCCGCGACGAGGCCGTGGCATATGCAAAATCACGCGTGGCATTTGGCAAACCCATCGCCGAGCAGCAGTTGGTGCAGCAGTTGCTCGCAAACATGCAACAACGCATCGATGCCGGCGAGTTACTGGTGCGCAACATCGGCGCACTGAAGAACGGCGGCGTGCGCAACACGCGCGAATGCAGCGGCGCGAAGTGGTTTTGCAGCGAAGCGGCGGTGCAAACAGCCAAAGAGACCGTGCAGGTGCTCGGCTCGGCCGGATACAGCGACGACTACAGTGCTGCGCGTCACCTGCGCAACAGCATGGCCGCACTCATCTATCAAGGCACCTCGCAGATTCACACGCTGATCCAGGCCGATTACGTGCTTGGCAATCGCGTCGACAAGTCGTTGCGCTGCGAATTGCCGCCATTTGAGGCTGGAGAGTAGCTGAGCTATGCTTAGACAGTAATCAGTGGCAAACGCTGACATCGAGCTCATGCAGTTGCGCATTCGCCGAACACGTGGCGATTCCGCTAGTTCGAATTTGATCGATTCACACAGCAGTTGCAAGTGGTGTTGGTTGTACAATCAAGCACGCGCCGGGGCCTATAGCTCAATGGCAGAGCAGTCCGCTCATAACGGATTGGTTCTAGGTTCGAATCCTAGTGGGCCCACTCGCTTTAGCATGAGTTGCTTGAAACATGGCCGTTGTCACCCAATCACATCTGCTCATACACCCGCCGCACGGCGCCGATTACACCGTCAAGCACATTGACATCCCCATCGCGGACCTTGAGGGTGCGCCGGACAATCATTCGGCAGGCTCGCGCTGGAAGATCGAAGGCGTGCACGATCGGGAAGCCATGCCGCATCCAAGCACATTGCGCGCGATGCCGGGCACCATCTTCACGCCGTCCAAGCCCAACGGCGCCTGGCTGTTGATCATCTGCGGCGCCGGGGACAATCGCTTTGCATTCAAGTGGCTGCTCACGCGCACGCTGCTGCACCACGGCATTAGCCTGCTCACCATCGACCCGCCCGGCCACGGCGATTTCATGTCGGCCCCGGCAACCGTGCACAATGTGCGTCGGGCGGCAAGCGGCGCCGCAGACTGGCTGCACGCGCGCGCGCGCAGCGGGCGCGGACGCATTGGCGCTCTGGGCATCAGCTTTGGCGCATGCCAGGCTTCCTGGCTGGCCGCCAACGACGACCGCATCGCCGCGCTTGCAACGATCAGCGCGCCTGTCAAACTACGGCACGTTACCCGCTCCATCATTGCGCGCGAGGCGCTGGCGCTCGCTCTGCCGCGCAACATGCTGCTGTTGCGCCAGGCATCCTGGCGGCAGATCTGGGCCGAATGGAAAAGCATGCGCGGCGCCTGGTTTGGCGAAAGCCTCTATGACATGATCGACGCCTTCGACATGCCGGGCACCATTCGGTCCATCGGCGCGCGCCCCACCCTGTTTGTGCATGGCGGCGCCGACTCGGCAGTACCTCCGCAAAATTCGCGTACACTTTACGATGCGGCGCTGCCGGAACGCGAACTGGTCATCGCCTCGCAAGCATCCCACCTGACCGTGGTGCTGCAGAAACGCGAGATGACACACGTGGCGAGCTGGCTAACGCAGCGTTTGACATGAGCGACGAAATTTATATTCCCACGGTCAAGTTTGACGAACTCAAGGACGGGCGCGCGCGCCTGACCAAAACCAACTCTGGATACATCCTGCTGTTGCGCCAGGGCGAAGAGGTGCTGGCCTACACACCCATTTGCCCGCACTCAAATGGCGATCTCACCTATGGCGCCATTTACGACGGCACGGTCGAATGCCCGCTGCACGGCTGGCGCTTCAACCTGCGCAGCGGCGAATGCGTCGACCCGGTTGGCGGTCAAGCCATTCGCGTGTATCAGGCAAAAATCGAAGACGGCACGGTGTGTGTGCACATTGGCAAGCCCAAGTGGATGGAGGATTAGTTGACGACATTTACCACCCGCCCGGTCGTTCGCTGCACACGCGGTGTGGTAACCGCCGGCCACTACCTGGCCGCAACGGCCGGTTTTCGAATCATGGAGCAAGGCGGCAACGCATTTGACGCCGCCGCCGCGACTTGCATCTGCCTCAACTTGCTTGAGCCGCATAACAACGGCATCGGCGGCGAAGCGCCCACGCTGATCTACTCGGCGGGCGAGAAAAAAGCCTATGTCTTGAGCGGGCAAGGCTGGTCGCCGGCGGCGTTCACAATCGATTGGTGTCAGGCCAACGAGGTCGATTTGATTCCCGGCGACGGTTACCTGCCCGCCTGCGTGCCCGCCACGCTCGACACCTGGGCCATGGCCGTGGCGCGCTGGGGCACCATGAGTTTGTCGCAAGTGCTTGCGCCGGCCATCGATCTGGCCGAGAACGGATTCCCGATATATGCCGGGCTGTCGGCGCACCTGCACAACAACGCGGTCAAATACACCCAGCTGTATCCCAGCACTGGCGAGATCTATCTGCCGAATGGACGAGCGCCCTTGACGGGCGAGATCTGGCGCAATCCGGATTTCGGCGCCATGCTGCGCACGATTTGCCGGGCTGAAGACGAAGCCAAACACAAATCGCGCGTAGCCGGCATCGAGGCCGGCCGCAACGCATTTTATGAAGGCGAGATCGCTGCGCGCATCGTCGATTTCATCCGCACCCACCCGGTGCGCGACGCCAGCGGACAGGCACATGCCGGACTGCTGACGACCGCCGATTTTGCCGGCTGGCATGCGCAAGCTGAAGCAACCGCTTCAGTCAACTATCGCGGGCTGGATGTGCACAAGTGCGGGCCATGGACGCAAGGGCCGGTTTTTCTTCAGCAGCTGACGCTGCTCGAAGGCTACGATCTGCGCGCCATGGGCCACAACTCGCCGGAGTATTTGCACACCGTCATCGAGGCGGCAAAATTGGCGTTTGCCGACCGCGAAGCCTACTACGGCGATCCCGACTTTGACAGCGTGCCGCTCGACATCCTGCTCTCAAAAGAGTATGCCGCCGAACGACGCGGCCTGATCGGCGAGCGCGCCTCTGCGGCCATGCGGCCGGGCGATCTGGGCGCGGGCGCGCCGGCCTATGCCGGCGATTTTGACGTGCAAGCCGACAACCGCCGCGGCCTGGCACTTGCCGGCTCAGGCGACAAAACACGCGCCTACACAATCAAGCATGCGCATCTAGGGGACACCACCCACTGCGACACTATCGACCGCGCCGGCAACATGGTCGCGTGCACACCCAGCGGGGGCTGGATCGGCACCTCACCGGTCATCCGCGGCCTGGGCTTTTCCCTGGGCACACGCGGGCAGATGTTTTATCTCAACCCCGACCGGCCCAACGCACTGGCGCCTCACAAGCGACCGCGCGCCACGCTCACGCCGTCGCTGGTAACGCGCAACGGCGAGCCGCACATGGTCTTTGGCACCCCCGGCGGCGATGCGCAAGATCAGTGGACGCTGCAACTATTTTTGAACATGGTCGATTTCGGCATGAACGTGCAGGAAGCGATCGACGCGCCATCGGTTCACAGCACGCACTTCCCCTCGTCGTTTTACCCGCGCGAGGCATTTCCCGCGCAGGTGGAGGCAGAAGGCCGCCTGCCAAAAGAATCGCTCGACGCGTTGCGGGCGCGCGGCCACGACGTGCGCGAAATCGGCGAGTGGAGCAATGGCAAATGCTTGGGCATCTTGCGCGACGAAGCCGGTGTGCTGCACGGCGGCGCGTCGCCGCGCAACGAAATCGCCTATGCCGTGGGTTGGTGACGGGCAGTCTGCCTGGAACCGCTAGCGCATCTTGCGTGGACGTTTGCGGCCGGTTTGGCCCTTTGCGCCGGCAGCGCCACGCCGGGATTTGCGCCGAAAGCCAGTGCGTCGGTCGCTCAGCTGAGCCGGCGCGCGACCGCGCCCTTTCTCAACCTGCTGAAAATCGACAAAGCCGCGCTCGACGTTGGCGTTAAGCAGCCGCACTTGCAGCGCGTCGCCCGCCTGCAAGCCTCGCCGGCCTTCCACCAACTTGCCTTCAACGGGCGGTTCAATCAGGCGCACCCAAACGCCAGCGTCGGCCACGCCGGTCACGATTGCGTCAAACGTCTCGCCGACACGATTGCGCAGCAGCGCGGCGGCGGCGCACTTTTCGACAAATCTTTCAACCTTCTTCGCCGCTTCTTCCATCTCGGTGCAGTGTTGCGCCAGCGCCTCCAGCCGCGATTTCGAATACGGCGTCGGCTGGCCGGCCAGCGCCGCCTTGAGCAAGCGCTGCGTGATCAAATCGGGATAACGGCGGTTGGGCGCGGTCGAGTGCGCGTAATCCCTCACGGCCAGGCCAAAGTGGCCGGTCACACCCGCGCCGGCCATTTCCATGGCATATTCGCCCGCGCCCATCAGCTTGATCACGTTTAGAGACAAATCGGGAAAGCGAAGCGGATCGGACTTCTTGGCTTGAGAGAGAAACTTGTTCAGCGCCTTTGAGCTTGGCGCTGCCGGCAGCTTGAAATCGTATTCGGCTGCCAGGTCGACGATGCGGTCCCAGCGCTTGGGAATTCGCACCACGCGGCGAATCGATGGAAACTTGCGCGCTGCCAGAAAGCGCGCAGTCACGCCGTTGGCGGCGATCATAAAATCTTCAATCAGCTCTTTGGCGCGGTTGCCCTCTTCGGCGATCAAGTTGAGCAGCACGCTGCCGTCGAACACGGGCTTGGCTTCAATCGATTCAAAGTCAAGCGCGCCGGCTTTGCGCCGCAGCGCGCGCAAGCGTTGCGCCACATCGTCCTGCATGCGAATCGCCGCTTCCAGCCCGGGAACTTGACCGATGCCTTCGGGCATGGGTCCGGCGCCGTCCAGCCACGCCGCCACAGCATCGTAGGTCAGCTTGGCCCGGTTGTGCACGAGAGCGCGATACACCGCGCTGCCCAGCAGTCCGCCGCCGGCGTCGATGTCCATCTCGATCACCATCGCCAAACGATCGACGCCCGGGTTGAGCGAGGTGAGGTCGGTTGAGAGGCGCTCAGGCAACATCGGAAAGATCTCGGCGGCGGTGTAGACCGATGTCGTGTTGTGCTGCGCCTGCAAATCGATCGGCGAGCCTTTGGGCACCAGCGCGTCGACATCGGCGATGGCGATGCAAAGCTTGACTGAGCCGCCGATCAGCGTCTCGGCGGCCGAGAGCTGGTCGAGATCGAGCGAATCATCGTTGTCGATGCTGCACCAGAGCAGTTGACGCAGATCGCGAATATCCGGTTCGACCGGAGGCACTCCGGAAATCGCGTTGAGCTGCTCTGCCGCGCGCGGACGCAACTCGGCCAGCATGCCGTTCTCGTGCATGGCATTCCGAGCGATGCGCTGCAGCATCTCGAGATCCTGTCCGTTGGCTTGGGAGCGTTGGTTTCGGCGGGGCAGTACCACAATGCGAGCATAACAGGGTTTTGACGGCAAACGCGATACACTCGGCCTCAGGGGCTGGCCAGCCAGCCAGTGGAGGCTCCACCAATTTATGGACAAACGCTATGCCATGCTGATCGAAGCGCTCAGCGGCACCCCAAAGGATCTGCGCCGGCTCATCAAGCCGTTGGACGACGCCCGCACGCTGGCCAGGCCAGCCGCCGATCAATGGTGCATCAAGGATGTGATCGCGCATCTCGGCTATGTCGAGCCCCGTTTTCGCGCGCGCTTCGAGCGCATTGTGGCCGAAGACAATCCCAGCGTGCCGTGGATGGGCCCGGATGAAACTGCTCATGATTTATCGCAACCTGCCTCGACATTGATTGACGCCTTTTCAATCGAGCGCGAGAAGACTGCGGCTTATTTGGCTGCATTAACCCAGGCGCAATGGCTTCGGATTTGCACGCACGAGACGCTTGGCGTCACACGCCTGCGCAAGCAGGCGGAGATTTTGATCGGCCACGACAACGAGCACCTTGCGCAAATTGTTGGCGTGAGAGAATGGCTTGACACACTAAAAAATGAACCGGTTTCTTAAACTGCTACAGAATGCCCAAAAAGACGCCCAACCGATCATGTTGGATGGCGCAATGGGAACCATGCTGTTTGGCATGGGGTTGACATTTGGCGATCCGCCCGATCAGTGGAACATACTGCCGGATAAGCGCGATCTCGTGCGCAGCGTCTATCGCGGCTATCTCGATGCCGGCTCGGATGTCATACTGACCAACAGCTTTGGTGGGACCTCATTCCGGCTGAAGATGCATAACCTGCAAGGTCATGTGTTTGAGATCAACAAGGCTGCGGCTGCGATAGCCCGCGAGGAAGCGGGCGACAAGGTGGTGGCTGGCTCGATGGGCCCCACGGGCGAGCTGTTCGAGCCAATGGGCGCGCTCAATCACTCCATCACAGCCGACGCTTTTGCGGCGCAAGCCGAAGGTTTGGCCGCTGGCGGCGCCGATGTGCTGTGGATCGAAACGATGAGCGACTTGCAGGAAGTGCGCGCGGCCGTCGAGGGCGCGCGCCGCGGCGCGCCGCACCTGCCTATCGCGGCGACGATGACGTTTGACACGCGCGGATTCACCATGATGGGCGTCAGCCCCTCCCAGGCGCTGGCCGAGCTGACCGCGCTCAACGTGGCAGCCCTCGGCGGAAATTGCGGCAACGGCCCGGACGAGCTTGAAGCGGTGATTTTCGCGATGCGCGCCGAAAACAAGGACATACCCCTGATCGCCAAGAGCAACGCCGGCATGCCGGTGCTGATCGAGGGCAAAGCCAGCTACAACGCCACACCCGAAGTGATGCGCCATCACGCCAAACGGTTCAAAGCCTTCGGCGCAACATTGATTGGCGGCTGCTGCGGCAATACGCCCAGGCACGTCGCCGCCATGCGAGACGCATTGGTCAACGAAGGACCACTTGACCCTGGCGCTGTGCAGCTGACAGTGGCCGTGGCCGAGCGCAAAACCGCCGAGCGGCGGACTCGACGCACTGCTGAAAGTAGATAGCAGATAGTAGATAGTGGATAGTGACTATCCACTATCTACTATCTGCTATCTACTCCTTACATCACCATGCAACCCACAGTCGCTTTCCTCCTGTGCGGCGCGTTGGCGCGCGAGGTGATTGCGATTGTCAAGACGCATGCCTGGGATGTGGCGATTCATGGCATCAGCGCGCGCGAGCACATGACCCCGCCGACGATCGCGCCACTGGTCGAAGCCAAGCTGCGAGAGATGCTCCCCGTCTACGAGCGCGTCATCGTGGTCTACGGCGATTGCGGCACGGCCGGCGCGCTGGACCGGGTGCTGGATGCGTACAACGTCCCGCGCATCAGCGGGCCCCACTGCTACGAGATGTACGCCGGCGCGGCGGCGCACGACGCGTTGATGGCCGAGCAGCCCGGCACTTTTTTTCTGACCGATTTTTTGTTGCGTGGATTTGACGGCCTCATGTGGAAAGGGCTTGGGCTCGATCGCAACCCGGAGCTGCGCGACGACTACTTCGCCAATTACGCGCGTCTGGTCTATCTCGCGCAATCCGACGATGCCGCACTATTGGCCAAGGCCCGCGAGGTGGCTGCACGGCTGGGGTTGCCGCTCGAAGTCCGGCCCACACGCTACGGCGAGCTGGAGACGCGGCTAACCGCGTTAATGGCCGACATTCAGGCGCCACGCTATGAGCCGCGGCGCCTGCAACTACATCATGACAACGTATCAGATCCTCTATTGGCACGACCTCCCGTCACAGGTGCGCGCGCGCGAAGGACGCGAGCGCGTCAGCGTGGCGCTCAGCAACCGATTCCAGGAGGCGATTGACAACGCCGCCATGGCTTGCGGCCTGATCGGCTCGGACGAGTACACCAATGCGTTCGTGTGGAGCGAACCGGTTGAAGCGCCCGGCACGCCGCAGGAAGTGGCTGCGGCCATTGCGGCAAAAATCGAGGCCGAAACTGACACGGTTGACTGGCAGACGACGGTCAAACGTGTGAAGGGCGATTAGAGTCCCGACTCAAACGTCCAAATTGCGCACGTCTTTGGCGTGGCGGGTGATAAACGCCTTGCGCGGCGGCACGGCGTTGCCCATCAGCATGTCAAATGTGCGGTCGGCCTCGGCTGCGTCCTCGATCATCACTTTGAGCATGGTGCGGTTTTTGGGGTCCATGGTGGTGTCCCAAAGCTGCTCCGGGTTCATCTCGCCAAGGCCTTTGTAGCGCTGGGTGTAGACCTCGGTCGGCTTGCTCACATCCAGGCCAAGCTTCTTAAGCTCGGCGTACAGCGTGTCACGATCGGCTTCGTTAAAGACATAGTGCACCTGCTTCTTGCCCTTGCGCACTTCAACGCGAAACAACGGCGGCTGCGCAATGTAGAGGTGCCCACCTTCGACCAGCGACTGCATGTAGCGGAAGAAAAAAGTGAGCAACAGCGTGCGAATATGGCTGCCGTCGACATCGGCGTCGGTCATCAGCACGATGCGGTCGTAGCGCCGGTTTTCAAGGTTGAACTGTTCGCCGATGCCCGTGCCCAGCGCGCTGATCAGCGCTCGCACTTCGTCGCTGGTCAGGATCTTGTCCAGGCGCGCGCGCTCGGTGTTCATGATCTTGCCGCGCAGCGGCAGGATGGCCTGAAAGTGCCTGTCGCGGCCCTGTTTGGCGCTGCCGCCGGCCGAGTCGCCCTCGACGATATACAGCTCGCACTTGAGCGGATCGCGTTCGGAACAGTCAGCCAGCTTGCCCGGCAACGTGCCGGACTCCAGCGCGCTCTTGCGGCACACCAATTCGCTGGCGGCCTTGGCCGCTTCGCGCGCCCGCTGCGAAACGAGGCACTTGTCGATGATTTGCTTGCCTTCGCGCGGGTTCTGTTCCAAAAACTCGATCAACGCTTCGCGCACCACCTGCTCAACCGCCGTCTTGGCGTCCGAGTTCATCAGCTTGACCTTGGTCTGGCTTTCGAACTGCGGCTCCGGGTGCTTGATCGAGACGATGGCCGTCAACCCTTCGAGCGTGTCGCGGCTGTCCAGACTGCTGTCTTTCTCTTTGAGCGCGCCGGCTTTGCGCGCGTAGTCGTTCAGCGAGCGAGTGATGGCGCTGCGAAAGCCAGTTTGATGCGTGCCGCCATCGGGCGTATTGATAGTGTTGGCGAAGTAGTACTCGCTGGAAGCAGTGGCGTCGGTGTATTGCATCGCAAATTCCACCCCGATGTTGCCGATTTTCTTCTCGGCCGAAACCACATCGTGCACGCGGTCTTTGTTGCGATTCAGATAACGCACAAACGCCGAGATTCCATCTTCAAAGTAAAACGTGTGCTCGCGGTCTTCACGCTCATCGCGAAACACGATGGTGATGCCCTTGTTGATATAGGCCATCTCGCGCAGCCGCTGAATGATCGCCTCAGACTTGAATGTGTTCTCTTCGGTAAAGATGGTGATGTCGCGAAGAAAAGTAATCTGCGTGCCAGACTCGGTCGGCTTGACCTTGCCCGTCACTTCAACTTTGCTGACGGCCTTGCCCTCTTTGTAGGATTGCGTAAAAATCTTGCCGTCGCGGCGCACTTCGGCCTTGAGCCAGGTGGATAGCGCGTTGACCGCCTTGACGCCGACGCCATGCAGGCCGCCGGACACCGTATATGCGCCACTTCCGAATTTTCCGCCCGCATGCAGGTTGGTCATGACCACTTCGAGCGTGCTGAGTTTTTCACCGGCTTTGTTGCGAAAGTCCGGATGCGTATCCGTTGGGATGCCGCGGCCATTGTCGCGCACGGTGACGCTTTCATCGGCGTGAATGGTGATATCAATATGGTTGCAGAAGCCGCCCAGGGCTTCATCAATGCTGTTGTCCATCACCTCCCAAATCAGGTGGTGCATGGCCTTTGAGTCGGTGCCGCCGACATACATGCCGGGGCGTTTTCGAACCGCCTCAAGGCCTTCAAGAACTTGAATCTGCCCGGCGCCGTACTCTTTTTGCTGTGTTGCGTCTGCCATAATTTCGCTTGTAAATCGAGCCGCGTTTTGCGACGAATTAGAACATCTATTCTACCATCAGAACACCTATCGCGCAACCGTTGCGACGCCTTGTTCAGCCCGGTTTTTCCGCGCTTTTCACGCGTTTTGCCGCCCAGGCAAACGCCGCCGCGCCGGCGCCATACAGGCTGGCCGCAAAGACGAAAATGGGCTCGTATCCACCCGCGGCCTGAGCCCTGCCGCTAAGCGGCGGCGCGGCGGTTGCGCCAATGTTCTCGCTTGTCGAAAGCACCAGCGCGGCGATCGTGTGCTCGCTGCGCGGGGCGGCGTCGATGACCATGGCGCGATACACCGGCAGCGCAAGGTTAAACATCCCCGCGCGCAGCACAGCCGCCACAATCACCGCCTCGCGCGACTGCGCCAGCGCCATCACAAGGATGCCCAGCCCGGAGGCCAGCGCCGCCACCACAACACGCCGCTCGCGGCCAAGCCCGCGCACCAGCAGCGGCGCGGCCAACGTTCCCAGGCCGATCGAAAGATAGGTCGCGCCGAGCACCGCGCTCACCAGCGGATCGCCCGCACCGTGCTTGTCTTTCAAGAACTGTGGCAGAAACGGGAACACCAGCGAGCCGGCGAAATACACGATGACAATGGGCAGGCCAATCCACATCACCGGTGTGCGCAAGCGCAACAACACGCGAGGATCCAGATAGCGGATGAACGGCAACGCCGGCGCGCCGGATGCGTCTCCTTCACCGCGCGCCAGCCGGGCGGCGGCGCGCTGTTGCGGATCATGAATCAGCATGAGCGGTATCAGAGCGAACATTCGCAGCCCAATCGATCCCAGCAACACCGCTCTATAAGCCGAAGCGCTTTCCGGCGCGACAGCCGCCCACTGCGCCACCCAGCCCGGCGCAAAACCGGTCAGCAGCGACGCGAGAAAGACAGTCAGCGTGGTCAGCCCGTCGCGCACGGCAAAGAGCGTGGTGCGCTCATGCGGTGTTGACACTTCGGCCAGCAGCGGCACCACGGCCAGACCAAACAGCACGTTGAACGCGCCGCTGATGGCCAGCCATGCCATCACCCATTCGCGCTGCAGCACCGTGACCGCCGCGCCCCAGGCCAGCAGGCTCACGCTCGCGCCGATAACGATGGCGCGCCGCCGGCCAATCCGATCGATCAACAACACAGCAGGAAGCGTGCCAAGCGCTCCGCCTATTTGATTGGCCGTGTTGACCCACCCCACCCATTCGGCGTCAAACCCAATCGCGCGAAAGTAGAGCGCGCCAAACGCCACCGGCGCGGAAGTGCCAGCGGCCAGAATCACGCTGGCGAGAATGAACAAGCGCGCATCGCGCGAAAACTGGCGAATGTGGTTGCGGTAGTGGTGCAGCACAAGCCACCCAGCTTAGCGCATGCGCACTGTCACAATGTCACGCGCTCGCAAGATGGCGATGCGACCTGTGCGGAGCACACACCCACCCGCGACTAATTGAGGATGGTCGAGAGCCCGCAGAAGCCCGTGCGTATACCGTTTGACGGAGTGCACGATGACGATCCGCCGATTGCCGATAGCGCGCCGGTCAAGGTCTCGCTGGCTCACATGCCGGCTTCGCGCACGACCTTCAACGATTCGGCGCCAATCGCCTCCGCGGCGCCGCAGGCAAACCCGCCCGCGGGCGGCGCATCGTTCGAGCCGACTTATTCGAAAAGCGCCCCGGCCCATGAGTTGCGCGTGGAAAATGTGGCCGAGCGATCGTCCCGCGCGCTGATGATCAAAAAGCAGTGGGACGCGATCGACGCCATGTTGGAAGCGCAGACC
>JANMNW010000415.1:0-8135 GCA_031368515.1 Chloroflexota bacterium | reverse complement strand
ATTTTTCGCGCGCAGCCCGTACGCCGTGCTCGCGCTGGTGGCGACCGCTTATGCCCTGCTTGGCGCGGCTAATCGATCTGCCCAGAATACCGGGGAGTTGCTTGTCGCGTTGTTCGTTGGCGCATGGATGGCATGGTTCTCCGTTGCAACCGTGGCCTGGTCGCGTTACGCATTCCCCGGCCTGGCAGTGAGCAACATTCTGGTCGCCAAATTGCTGGGCGACCTGGCTAGCGGCAGGTTGACGTTGCCTGATGCGTTTGCCGCAGCGATGCGCAAGCGCTTCAATGTCAGCCGCATTCCGCGCTGGCTGCGGATGACGATAGTCGGCCTGACCCTATTCGGCGCATCATTCGGCGCAGCCAGAACATGGGTGAGCGGCGTGTCTGGCGACGACAACTACACAGCCCGCGACATGGCTGCATACATTGACACGCACGTGTCAGATGGCGCAATTGTCGAGACTTGGGAGTGGGAAGTGGCCTTCCTCAGCACCACACGTCGCTATCACCATCCGCCCACCCAGTTGCTTCCGAGCCTGATTGCCGCCAGCCAATTGGCCAAATCGCTCGCGCCCGAAACATATAACTACATGCAGGCGAAACCCACGCATGTGCTGATCGGTCCATTTGCACAGTGGACCGATTTGTATCGGACAAAGGAACTCGTGCAACGCGCAACGCTCGAAGCCAAATTTGGCGAATACCAGCTCTATCGCGTGCCCGATCGCTAGACGCACGGCAGTGCGCACTCCGGTCTGCATGCCCTGCACCCCTTCGGCTACACTTGCGCGCGCAATGGCTCACCTTTTCGACCCGCTCACGCTTCGCAACATCACGCTGCGCAATCGCATCGGCGTCTCTCCCATGTGCCAGTACAGCGCCCTCGACGGCCTGGCCAACGACTGGCACCTGGTCCACCTGGGCGCGCGCGCCAGCGGCGGCGCCGGGCTCGTCATCGCCGAAGCCACTGCGGTTGAAGCGCGCGGCCGCATCAGCCCGCAAGACCTGGGCATCTGGTCCGACGCGCACATCGAGCCGCTCGCGCGTGTCGCGCGCTTTGTGACCAGCCAGGGTGCCGTCGCCGCCATCCAACTCGCCCATGCCGGTCGCAAAGCCTCCACCGCCCGCCCGTGGGATGGCGGCAAGCCGGTCGCGGCAGATAAAGGCGGCTGGGCGGACATCGTCGCTCCCAGCGCTTTGCCGTTTAACGCAGGCTATGCAACACCGCGCGCGCTGACAAGCGAAGACATCGCCGACATCGTCGGCGCATTTCGCGCTGCCACTGTGCGCGCCGACGCCGCCGGCTTTGACTTGATCGAGATCCACGCCGCGCACGGCTATTTGCTGCACAGCTTTTTCTCGCCGCTCAGCAATCACCGCGACGACGCCTACGGCGGCAACCTCGACAATCGCATGCGCCTGCTGCTCGAAGTGGTGGCGGCGGCGCGCGCCGCTTTGCCCGAGCGCAAACCGTTGGCGGTGCGCATCTCCGCCACCGATTGGATCGAAGGCGGCTGGAGCATCGATGACAGCGTGCTGCTGGCCAGGCGCCTCAAAAGCGCGGGCGTTGACCTGGTCGATTGCAGCTCATCGGGCGCGGTGCCGGTGGCGCCGATTCCGGTTGGGCCGGGCTATCAGGTGCCGCTGGCCGAGCGCGTGCGCCGCGACGCTGGCGTCGCCACCGCCGCCGTTGGCATGATTACGCAGCCACAGCACGCCGATGAGATCGTGCGCAATGGCCGCGCCGACGTGGTGCTGCTGGCACGCGAGATGCTGCGCGATCCGCATTGGCCGTTGCGCGCCGCGCATGCGCTGGGTTTTAAGCCGCCGCCGGAGCCGCCGCAATATGCGCGCGCCTATTCGTAAAGAATAAATCTAGATCAGCGTGCGCGCATACAACGCAATGTAGAACACGATCACGCCCGACCACAGCAGCGAATCGATGCGATCCAGCACGCCGCCGTGGCCGGGAATGAGATGACCGGAATCTTTAGCATTGGCCTGGCGCTTGATCATCGATTCGATCAGATCGCCAAATACGCTCAGCCCGCCAACCAGCGTGCCGGCCAGCGCGCCAATCGGCACACCGATGGGCGACAACGCGCCAATTACAGCGCCAGCCAGCGCACCTGCAAGCAAGCCGCCAAAATAGCCCTCCCAAGTTTTGCCCGGGCTGATGCTGGGCGCCAGCTTGTGCCGCCCGAAGGTACGGCCGATCAGGTATGCGCCGCTGTCGGTGGCCCACGTCGCGCCAATCGCCAGCGCAAGCCACCACAGCCCGTCGGCCAACACGCGCAGCTCGGCCAGATGGCCACACGTCCAACCCAGATACAAGCCGCCGGCAAAGCTCACAGCCCAATCGCCCACGCGCTGGTCGCGCGCATGCCGCAGATGTAGCGCAAACGATCCCATCAACACCAGCGACAGCACTGGCAGCAGCAGCGGCAGTTCCGGAAAGCGCACGCCGGCAAACACCGCCAGCGCGGTGAGCCCGGTCACGCGCATCGACGCTTGATAGCCCGCCCCGCACAACAACACCTGCAGCTCGCGCGCGCCGGCCAGCACAATCGCCGCCATAAAGATCGTAAAAAATGGATCGCCCAACACGGCGATGATGACAGTCGGGAGCACAACGACCGCGCTTCCGACCAGGCGGCGCGGCAAGCTGGAGGACAGGGCTGATGTGCTCAAAGCTGCGTCATTCTAACCAGCGTTCGCAAGGCAGCTGTCATTCACGCCAACAGTGCTCGCGGGCGCAGCATCAGTCGCGGAAATGCCACCACCCTCCGACTAACGTAGGGGCAGCGTTGCATCCGTATCAAGCGCCGCCACCGCGAGTTTGTTGTTCGTTTCTGGAGGCATCGTGACACATCGCAGGCGACACTGGGCCGTCATCACCGCAGCCGTGCTGAGCTTGGCCAGCAGCGGCATCGCCGCGCCGGCAGTGGCCGCAAACAAGCTGCCAGCAGCCGTGTCTGAGCCGACTGCTCCTCAAACTGTGGACGTGCAGGCGGGCATCGCCGTCACGCACGCGCCGGGCAATTATGGGCGTGTGTCGTTTTTTGAGTTTGGCACATTCGCCCTGTTGCCCATGGGCAACTTCAGCTGGGCTCGCATCGATGTGGATCCGATGTTTATTGCGCGGCGAGACATGCTGGAATCGAGCACGCTGGACACAAAATACGATCCCATCAAAGAGGGCGCCTGGTCGCCCGACAGCAAACGGCTGGCGTTCTTCGAGCACAACAGCACGCTCGGCAGCGCCACGCTGCGGCTGTTTAACGTGGAAACATACTATCGACTGAAAGGCACATCCAGCAATATTCTGCAGCCGCAGGATGGCGCCGGCCCGCTCATCGGCAAAGATCCGTCATGGAGCCCCGACGGCCGCTACTTGATTTATTCCGATGCCGATGGCGACATCGCCAAAGTGGCCATCAGCGGCGTGCTCAGCGAAACGGCCGTGCCGACGCCGGTCAAGCTGTACGACTCACCCACGCGCGTGCGCCACCCGCGCTGGTCGCCCGACGGCACGCGCATCGCGTTCGCCGAAGAGCTGGCGGGCGAAGACGGCGTGCACAACCTGGCGATGATCGATTCCGACGGCACCAATCGCATCGCGCTCACCTCGTTCACCAACGGCGATGATTCGCAGCCCGCCTGGTCGCCCGATGGCACCAAACTGGTGTTTTCACGCTGGGATCGCCGCTGCACGACACCCGTGATTGGCCCCTCGCGCCGCTACGATCTGTTCCTGACGGCGCCGCAGGCCAACGCCGACGTCACCCGCCTGACGTTTGTGGCCGCGCAAGACCAGACCAATGAGTGCAACCACAGCGCGCAAGAAGCACATTGGTCGCCGGACGGCACCGAGTTGTTCTTCGCCACCACCAACCCGGACAACACCACATGGGACCCGCCGGGAACGGGGCCGATGTCACTAAAATTCGCCGCCTACCGGACGGTGCCCGTTCAACGCGGCGCCATTCGCCCGATCGAAGCGGTCAGCTTCGCTTCTACGCGCGGCACCACCCAGCACTTCCCGCAATTGCGCCCGCTCGTGCTCGCCGGCAAGGACATCACCTTCACGCTGGTTGCGCGCAATCGGAATGAAGCCGCAAGCGCGTCAAACGTGACCGTGAACGGAGCGCTGCCGGAGGATGTCACCTATGTTTCGCATGTCGCGCCGGCCGGCTGGACCTGCTCGGCCAGCCTGACGACGCCCACGCAGATCTCCTGCTCCAGCCCAAGCTTGGGCGCCGGGGCGATCATCTCGATCCCCGTGCGCGCCACCGTGCGATCCAACCCGGAATTCGGCCATGTGATCACCGGCAGCGCCAGCATCACCGCCGGCAGCGGCGACTCGGACCAAAGCAACAACACAGCCGAAGTGGTGCGCCAGGTCGTGTCGCCCACACCCCTGCTGACCTCCACGCTGGGCACTACGGCAGCCTCCTGCCAGCCGTCGACGACCTACATCACCGTCACCTACCGCACACCGGTGACCTATTGCTACACGCCCGACGCCAATGTCACCGCGCCGCTGATCTTCAAGAGCGGCGCCAACCAGCGCTATGACGCATCCGGCACGCTGCTCGAAACGAAAATCTGGGGCCCGCCCGATCCCTTCATGATCATGATGCCCAAGTCGCCACTCGTGCTGATTCAGACCACATCCGAAGAGCCGCCCGAAGAGCGCCGCCACAAGTCCTGGTGGTCGAGCGAGATCTTTGACATGTCGGGCTCCGTCACTGCGACAACCTACACAACCGAAGTGGTGCTATTCAACGCCGACTTGAGCATCGGTGTGACAACGATGCAACGCATCGCCGAGCCGCGCGCGCCCATCACCTTCACCATGGTGGTGTCAAACACAGGCCCGGACGATCCGGTGGTCAACGTGATCAACACGCTGACAGGCTTTACAAACATCCAGGTGCGCTCATCACGCGGCACCTGCACAACGACCGGCCTGGATCGGCTGTCGTGCAAACTCGGAACGATGGTGGTTGGCAGCAGCGCCTATCTCACCATTACCGCGCGCACGCCCGGCGTCAGCGGCAACTACGCCAGCGTGGGCAGCGTGGCGGGCAGCGGCTTGCAGGACATTGAGCCGAGCGACAACATCGCGTCAGCACCCGTGACGATTGAAGGCCTCGACAAGCTGATCTTCCTGCCGCTTATGCGCAGGCCGTAGTACTTTCGGCCGCAGACGACAAAATGACAGGGCGCCCGCGCGCCCTGTTATCATTTTTCGCATGAAAGCCCTGTTGTCCGTTTCGGACAAGAACAACCTCCTGCCGTTTGCCCAGGCGTTGCACGCCGCCAAGATCGAACTCATCGCCAGCGGCGGCACCGCGCGCCTGCTGGAGCAGGCCGGGTTGCCGGTCACTACAATCGAAGCCTTCACCGGCTCGCCGGAGATTTTGGACGGCCGCGTCAAGACGCTGCATCCGCGCGTGCACGGCGGCATTCTGGCTCGCGACACGGAATCCGATCACGCCGATCTCGCCCGCATCGGCAGCGCAATGATCGACATCGTGGTGGTCAACTTGTATCCGTTTCAAAAGACGGTGACGCAAAAATACGTCACGCTGGAGGATGCGATCGAGAACATCGACATTGGTGGCGTGGCGCTAATCCGCGCGGCGGCCAAGAATCACGCGCGCGTGGCGGTGGTGTGCGATCCGGCCGACTACGGCCTGGTGCTCAAAGACCTGCAAGCGCGCGGCACGGTCAGCCGGGAGACGCGCGAGGTGCTGGCGCTCAAAGCGTTTTCGCACACCGCGGCGTATGACAGCGCGATTCGCGATTACCTGCTCGGCGTCAAGCCGCAGGGCGCGCCGGAAGAGACACTGACGCTGCACAAGGTGCAGACGCTGCGCTACGGCGAGAACCCGCACCAGAGCGCCACCTTGTTCAGCACCCAGTCGGCCAACGCCGGGCCGCTCGGCGGCAAAGTGCTGCAAGGCAAAGAGCTTTCATACAACAACCTGCTCGATCTCGACGCCGCCTGGCGCGCGGCCATTCAGTATGACGCGCCGACGCTTGTGATCGTCAAGCACTTGTCGCCATGCGGCATCGCCTCATCGGATTCACTCGACAAGGCTTTCGTCGCAGCGTTTGCATGCGACACCACTTCGGCGTTTGGCGGCGTGATCGCGGCCAACCGCGCGATCGACGCGCGCACGGTCGAGGCGATGGGCGATTTGTTTGTCGAATGCATCGCCGCGCCAGGGTTTACGCAGGAGGCGCTCAACCTGCTGGCCAAGCGCAAGAACTGCCGCTTGCTGGACATGGAAGGCGCGGCGAATGCCAATGGCGGCGCCGCCGCTGCTGCGGTCGAATACCGATCGATCACCGGCGGCCTCTTGCGCCAAAGCGTGGATGTCGGCGACCCGGCCAACGCCGAGTGGAAGACGGTCAGCGCCGTGGCGCCGAGCGAGGGGCAGCTGCGCGCGCTCAAGTTCGCCTGGGTGGCAACGCAGCACGTCAAGAGCAACGCCATCGTCTTCGCCAAGGAGCTGCCGGATGGCACGCTGGCCACGGTTGGCATCGGCGGCGGGCAGCCCAACCGCGTGGACTGCGTGAAGATTGCAACAGAGCGCGCCGGCGCCAACGCGCGCGGCGCAGTGATGGGCAGCGACGCGTTCTTTCCGTTTCCGGACGGTGTGCAAGCGGCGATCAAAGCCGGCATTGTGGCCATCGCCCATCCGGGCGGCTCGATGCGCGACGCCGAATCGATCAAAGCCGCCGACGACGCCGGCGTGGCCATGGTATTAACCGGCGTGCGCCATTTCCGGCATTGACACCGGCCGCCCGGATCGCGCAAACCCGGGGCCCGGCGATGCGTGCCGGGGGCCGGGTTCGCGGGACGGAGCCCGCGACCTACATTCCCGTCACGTCACATAAATCGGGTTCGAAAAAATCCAACCCCGCGATGCGCCGCGAAATCGGCGATACACCTCGACGCGATACACGCCGGGTTCGACCGACTGGTGCTCCAACGCCTCGCCATTCGCCTGCGCCACAAGCGCGCCGTTGCGCAGCAAGCGAATCAGGCCCGGCACCGGACACTTGACGTTGTAGCGCACCACGCCGCTGCGGCGAAATCCGTCGCCCATCACAAACGTGTGCGTGGCGTCGACCGCCTCAAAACGAAAGCCTCGCGCGGGGCCGGCCAGGTCGTAGCCGACAAAACAGCGGCCGGCGCGCAACGCGCCCAGCAATAGGCGCTTGTCTGCGGCAACATCGCCGCTGAACGGCGTATCGATCAGCACATGCGTGTTGACGCAGCGAAACAGATACTCATATGGAAAGATAATCCGCGTGATCGGCCCCAGGTGAAAAGCCACGGCGTGCGCGTCGCTGTTGCCAATGGCCACGACCGGCTTGCCTTTCGCCAACAGCTCGTCCCACAGCTTGAGCGTCTGGCGAAACGGCCCGCGAATCGCCAGCGAGGGAAAGAACGCGAGCAGCGCCGCGCGCGGCCAATTGCGCAAGCGCGCTTTGAACTCGCTCATGTAGTTCCACAACTCAAGGCCCGTATAGCCGCGAATCGACCAGTCTTTCCAGCCGTACTCCTCGTTCTCGACGCTCATGCCGGAGGGAAACTCGACCGGATGCGCCGGAAACGCCATGCCGCCGCGCGCAACGGCCGCGTCGATCAACGCCTGTGGTTTGGCGGCAAACGGCGCAAGCTCATCGTCTGCGCCAAAGATCAAACAATGGTTGGCCTGCGGGCGGCGGCGCGCATCGTGCACCTCTTCGCCGACCAGAACCAGCACGCCGCTGTGATAGCCCTCGATGCCGCGCACATGCACGTTGTGGTCGGTGGTGATGATCGCATCCAGCCCCGCCTGCGCCGCCGCCGCCGCAATCTCGCGGTGATACCCCGCGCCGTCTGAATACGGCGTGTGCATATGTAAGTTGGCGACGATTTCAACCATGTGTGGGGATTATTGTAGTACGCGGGACGGTGCCCGAGTACTACAGGGGTGCACCTCAGGATTTTGTAGAGATGGCGTTGTCCCAGCGCCAGCCGGCGACGGGCTTGTAGAGGAAAGAGTCGGGCAATAGCTTGGCTGGGGGATCAATGGGGGTAGAAGGGCGTTGTCGGCTGGCCTTGGCAATGGC
>JANMNW010000208.1:0-1993 GCA_031368515.1 Chloroflexota bacterium | reverse complement strand
CTCACCGGCGCGCTCTCCTGCTATGCCGCCCACACGATGGTTCATTCGCAATTCAGAGGCACGATCTACGCGCTGGTCACACTGCCGATCGGGCTGGTCGGTTACGCGCTGTTTGCAGTCTTTCCCTGGATGGCGCGCCTGCTGCTTTCGCCGCTACGGGGGGATAGTGGCCGCGCGCCGCTACTGGCCGACTGACCAGGGTTGTACCGTCCCTCACACGGGTTACGGGCACTTGCACTCGCCGTATACCCACGGCTATGTCCACCTCGCGCGAAATCTGCACCATCGAAGGCAACGAAGCGGCTGCGTATGTCGCCTACAAAACCAACGAAGTCGTCGCCATTTATCCGATCACGCCGTCCTCGCCGATGAGCGAGTTGTCCGACCAATGGAGCGCCGGCGGCGAGCGCAATATTTGGGGTGCGGTGCCGCTGGTTCAGGAAATGCAGGCCGAAGGAGGCGCGGCCGGCGCCATCCACGGCTCGCTGCAGGCCGGAGCGCTCTCGACCACCTTCACCTCCAGCCAGGGCTTGCTGCTGATGATCCCCAACATGTTCAAGATCGCCGGCGAGCTGACCAGCACGGTCTTCCACATTGCGGCGCGCTCGCTGGCCACCTCGGCCTTGTCGATTTTTGGCGATCACAGCGATGTGATGGCCGTGCGCAGCGCGGGCTGGGCGATGCTCTTCGCCAACTCGGTGCAGGAAGTCATGGATTTCGCACTGATCGCGCAAGCCAGCACGCTGCAATCGCGCATCCCCTTTCTTCACATTTTTGACGGCTTCCGCACCAGCCACGAGGTCAACAAGATCGAGCGGTTGGGCGACGACGACATCCGCGCACTGATCAACGACGACTTGGTGCGCGCCCACCGCTCGCGCGCACTCTCGCCGAACAACCCGTTTATCCGCGGCACCGCGCACAACCCGGACACCTTCTTCCAGGCGCGCGAAGCGGTCAACAGCCACTATCTGGCCGTGCCGGAAATCGTGCAGGCGGCCATGGACACGCTGGCCGCCCGAACCGGGCGCACCTACCAGCTTTTCGACTATGCCGGCGCGCTCGACGCCGACCGCGTCATCGTGATCATGGGTTCGGCCGCGGAAACGGTCGAGGAGACGGTCGATCACCTCAACGCGCACGGCCAGAAAACCGGCGTGCTCAAAGTGCGGCTCTACCGGCCGTTCTCGGCCGAACACTTTGTGCGCGCGCTGCCCGACACCGTCAAGTCGATCGCCGTGCTCGACCGCACCAAAGAACCCGGCGCGCTGGGCGAGCCGCTCTATCAGGACGTGATCACTGCGCTGGCGCAAACGCGCAACGGTCATGCCATCCGCATCATCGGCGGCCGCTACGGGCTGTCATCCAAGGAGTTCACGCCGGCCATGGTCAAGGCCGTGTTTGACGAGTTGACTCAGCCCAAGCCCAAGAATCAATTCACGGTCGGCATCTTCGACGATGTCACCCACAACAGCCTGGATGTCGATCCGCATTTTGTGATCGAAGACGCCGACACTGTGCGTGCGATGTTCTGGGGCCTGGGCTCTGACGGCACAGTCGGCGCAAACAAGAATTCAATCAAGATCATCGGTGAAGAAACCGACAACAACGCGCAAGGTTATTTCGTCTACGACTCCAAGAAAGCCGGCGCGCGCACGATCTCACATCTTCGTTTTGGCCCGCGGCCCATCCACAGCCCCTATCTCATTCAATCCGCCACGTTTATAGCGGTGCATCAGTTTAACTTTCTATCGCGCTACAACGTGCTGGAATCGGCCGCGCCCGGCGCCTCGCTGTTGCTAAACAGCCCATATCCGGTTGAACAGGTCTGGTCGAAGCTGCCGCGCAATGTGCAAGAGACAGTGGCCGCGCGCGGGCTCAAGCTATTTGTCATTGACGCCGACAGCGTGGCGCGCGATGCCGGCATGGGCAACCGCATCAATACCGTCATGCAAGTGTGCTTCTTCGCGTTGAGTGGCGTGCTGCCACGCGA
>JANMNW010000471.1:0-4814 GCA_031368515.1 Chloroflexota bacterium | reverse complement strand
CAGCGGCGGTGTGAAAACGATCGCCTGTAAAGGAGTGACGCTCGAACCTGATTCGCGCACAGCGCGCGTTGGCGCAACTACGCTCGATTTGACGCGCATTGAATTCGATTTGCTTCTGGCGCTGATGAGCCCGGTTGAGCGCGTGTTGTCGCGCGAACAACTGTTGCAGCAGGTGTGGGGCTATGCTTTTTACGGCGATGCGCGCGCGGTCGACAGCGCCATAAAGCGGCTGCGCGCCAAAATCCGGGCAGTCGAGGCGTCGGCCGATGGCCTGATCGCCGTGCGCGGCGTTGGCTACAAGTTCAGCGCCACGGGTGACGCATGATTTCATTGCGCGCGCGTTTGTTTGCCAGCTTTTTGATCGCCATCGGCCTGGGCATGGCCGTTGCGGCCGCATTAACCTGGCGCGCGGTTGAGCACTTGTATTTGCAGACGCAGCGCGACAATCTGTTGGCGCAAGCCGAGCGCGTGGCGAAGACGCTGCCCGCGCAGGGCGAACTGGCGCGCAGCCCGATCACCGATCCGCCATCGCAGGCGGCCAACATCACGCCGGGCATCAACACGCGCGTGCTGGACGCCGACGGCACCCTGTTGATCGATGGCCCGCTGCCTGGCGATGAAGCAGGTGTGAGCCGGCTGGAATCATATGTTCGGCGGACGGCCGACGATGCGGCCATTCCGCTGCAGCAGCGCGCCGAGATTCGCAGCGCGCTGGGAGGTGTGGCTGAAACTGCCGTGCGAACGTCGCCCACCGATCCCGATCGTCAGGTGATTTACGCAGCTGCGCCAGTGCCCGGGGCGGATGGCGTCATACGCCAGGTGATCTACATCACCATGCCATTGCCCGCTACCAGCGCGCTGTTTGGTGCGTTGCGCAACCAGCTCATCGGCGCTGGCGCGCTGGCCCTGTTGTTGTCGGGCGCGGCCGGGCTGTGGCTGGCCAGCCGGCTGGCGCGGCCGATGGGCGCGCTGGTGGGCGCGGCCGATGCGGTTGCAAATGGCGACCTAAGCCGCAGCGTGCCGGACAAAAGCGCCGTGCACGAAATCGACGCACTGGCGCGCGCGTTCAACCACATGACCGCAAGCCTGCGCCAGAACGATCAGGCGCGCACGGCGTTTGTGGCCGATGTCAGCCACGAACTGCGCACACCGTTGACCGTGATCAAAGGCGCTGCCGAGACGATTCAGGATAACCCCGACGATGGTGTCGCGCGCGAGCGATTCCTGGGCGCGATCAGTTCGGAGACCGATCGATTGATCGGGCTGGTCAACGACCTGCTGGTGCTCACGCGCGCGGATTCAGGCGGATTGCAGATGACGCGCGAGGTGTTCGATCTGCGCGCGCTGGCGCAGACGCGCGTGGCGCTGTTTCAACCGCTGGCGCTGCGCAAGCGCATTGCGCTGACGTGTGAAGGCGGCGCGGGCGATGTTTGCGTCGACGCGGATGCGCATCGGCTGGCGCAGGTGCTGGACAACCTGATCGACAACGCGCTGCGGCATGCGCCGGAAGGCGGAAGTGTGGCCGTGCATGTGCGGGTCGATGGCGCTCGGGCAGTGTGCGATGTGATCGACGATGGGCCGGGGATTGCGCCTGAGCACATGGCGCGCGTGTTCGATCGCTTCTATCGCGCAGACAGTTCGCGCGCCCGCAACACCGGAGGAAACGGGCTGGGGCTGTCGATCGCCCGGGCGCTGGTTGAGGCGCACGGCGGCGCGATCAGCGTCGCGAGCGCGCAACCGCACGGCACGCGGTTTTCATGGTCGTTGGCCCGTGTCGAGTGCCAGCCGCCATCAATCTGACACAATGCCGCCGCCGTTTTGCCGTGCCTGATCGGCAAACTGTATCCAACACTTTGGCAGCTGGAGGATACAGACATGACACGTTTACCTTTGCGACAGTCGTTTGCAGTTGTGGCGCTAGCCGCGGCGGCGTGGGTTGAGCCTGCGCATGCCAGCGAGCTGGCACAGGCCGTGGCGTGCAACACCACACGCACAATCACGGTCAACGGCGCGGCCATGGTTACCGCCATGCCCGATTACGCCACGATTTCTTTTGGGGTGAATGTCAACGCCAAAACGTCGGCAGAGGCGCTGAGCGCGCTCAAGACTTCCACGCTGACGATTCGCGGAAAGCTGCAGGAGGCCGGCATTGCCTCGCGCGACATCGCGACTGACGAATTTAACATCGTGCCGTTTGCCGACCAGTATGCATCGCAGCGCGGCGATGCAACCGAATTTCGCTATGCCACATCCGGGCGGCTGGATGTGACGGTGCGCGATCTCAAGCGCATGAGCGAGGTGATCGACATCGCCTTCAAAGCCGGTGCCAACACGATGAGCAGCGTGCAACTGCAGGACAGCAAGCTGCGCGCGCATCGCGACGAAGCGCGCGTGCTGGCGGTGAAGGCTGCGGCTGAAAAGGCGGCATTGCTGGCCGCCGCCAGCGGGACGGCAGTGGGCTGCGTGCTAAAGATCGACGAAATCAAAACCTTCGAACAGGGCGGGTGGTGGAATCCAGGCGGCAGCGCACAAGCGCAAAACGTGGTGCAAGCATCGGGTGAGGATGCGCGCTACAGCCTGGATGAGACCACAGTTGCACCGGGATCCATCCGCGTGCGCGCCGAAGTGCAAATCATGTATGGCCTGCAGTAGCTTGAGTTTCAGCGCAGCGTGAAGATTTTTCGCTCTGCTGCTCAGAAACGCGGTAAGCGCATGTCTCACTACAGTGTCATTCCGAGCATGCAAGCGAGGAATGACAGCGTGGCGGGTTGGCGTCGCGCAGGACGTGACGGCGAAAGCGCGTCAACCTGAGCGGAGAGAGGGATGACGAGGCGTGAGGTAAGGACGACAGGACTGCGGAACGACCGCTCGGCCGGGCGGCCTCTGGCCGAGCGGCCAACCCGCGCGGGGCGTTTGGGCGCTAAGATGCTCACCGAAATCATCATGCCGCCAAACCCCGCGCGCTTTGCGATTGAACGCGCATTTACCGACGCCTATCAGGCCAGCCTGGATCTTTCACCCGAGATGCGCGAAGCGCGCTGCCTCGCCGCCCTGTTTCCTGCAAGTTTTCTGTCGCTGCAGCCGGACGATCTGTTTGCCGGCCAGGTGAGTGACGTGGCGGTTGGCGTGAATCTGCGCCGTCATGGTTACTTTTGCGACACCGACATGCTCATGGGCGCCGATGCGGGCGATGTGGCTGAATTCTGGCGCGAAAGAACGACCGCGGCCAAAACAGCGCACGCCACGCCCGATGCGCTGCGCGCGGCGCTGGCAGACGGCGTGTCGCGGCGCGATGGCTTCACCGGCGCCGTGCCCGATTACGACACGTTGCTGACGCACGGCATTCAGAGCTTGACCGTGCGCATCGATGCGCGGCGCAATATCTCGCATGCGCCACGCGCGGCCTGGGATGGCATGCTGCAAGTTTTGCGGGTGCTGGACAAAAGCATCGTGACGCTGGTCGAACGCGCGCGCCAGGCTGGGCACGCGCAGATTGCCGCGGCGCTAGACGCCATCACCGAGCATCCGCCGCGCACACTGCACGAAGCCATGCAATTGCTGCTGGTGTATGCCGCGCACGCCGGTTTCCCGGAACAGTTCGGGCGCCTAGACGTGGCGATGGGCGACGCCTATATCGAGGACGTGCGCGCCGGCTGGGTGACCCGCGAGCGCGCGGCGCAGCTGCTGGCGGCGCTATGGCGCTGCTTTCCCGATACCGCGCGGCCATTGCAGGTGACGGTGGGCGGCCTGGGCCGGCGCAATCCGCGCAATGCTGATGCGTTTGCGCATGTGGTGATCGACGCGGTTGAGCGCATGGGCGGCGACGCGCCGCAGCTGAGCATGCGTGTGCATGCCGATGCCGATCCGGAGCTGCATGCCCGGGCGAGGGCGTTGCGCGTGAGCGGCCGCGCGCATCTATTTGATGATGCGGTGCTTGTGCCCCAGCTGGAGCATGTGTTTGATGTGGCGATGAACTTGGCGGAGCGCTATGTGCTGACCGGGCCGGATACGTTTGCGCTTGGGTCGGCCAGCTTTAACGCGCCGTTATGCGAGCTCGATCTGAACGGCATCATTGCGCGGTGCCGCGCGTTTGACACACAAGAGGCGCGCATGAGCGCGGTGCGCGAAGGCGTCAGCCGGGCGTTGAATGCCGCGGCCGACTATCACGCGCTGGCCTGCGATGTTCTGGCGGGGGACGCGCCGGGCTTGTTCGTGTCGATGTTGATGGACGGCTGCATCGCGCGCGGCGAAGGCGTGTTTACCGGCGGGCTGCGCTATTTGGGCGGCGCAGTGCGCGTGCGCGGGTTGGAGGCGGTGCGCAGCCTGGCGGACGACGGCGGCCGGCCGGCGTATGCGTTGGCGGCGGAGATCGCCGATCATGCGCGCGCGGTCGCACGCGAGCAGCGCGAGCGGACGTGGTTGCAGGCGTATGTGTGCGCGTGGGAGGGATAGGCGGACAAAATGGCGCGCGGCTTGGCCACTATGTGCGTTTCAATATCGTCGCTTCCATCGGACCGAGCGTGACACGGCCGCTCTGTCCAGGCTGATCCACCCAACTTGCATTGGTGGCCGCCGTGGCATTGATCGTGAGGATGCGCGCGCCGCCCAACGCCGCACTGTCGAGCACGGCCGGCAGCGGGCCAAGGTTGGCGGCCACGCCTGCGATGCCGCGCCTGCCTTCGCCGCGGATGACCACCAGGCCCGTCGCCGGTCCTCCGGTGATCGTTGCGCGCAAGCCAGCCAGCGCGGCCAGCGCTGTGGTGATGTGATAAAGCGGATACAGGCCGCTGTCATTCGCCTCCGCGCCCAACCCC
>JANMNW010000461.1:0-2008 GCA_031368515.1 Chloroflexota bacterium | reverse complement strand
CTGCACGATCTCGGAGCCGACGGAAGCCTGCTGCTCCATGATGTCGCCACCGGTGCGCAGATACGCGTAGAACAGCCCGGTGATGGGAATCAGCAACGGATTGTTGCGCGCCAGCAGCGCCACCGTGATCCCTTCAAAGGCCAGGCCGAAGCCAATGCCCGGGATCATCTTGCGATGCACACCCAGCAGCAAGTGCACACCGGCCAGCGCGGCGATTGCGCCGCCGATGGCAAACGCCGACACAATCGAGCGCTT
The DNA here is from genome assembly GCA_031368515.1 of Chloroflexota bacterium. Taxonomy (GTDB): domain Bacteria; phylum Chloroflexota; class Anaerolineae; order J036; family Brachytrichaceae; genus CANJQH01. Next base: position 1,753 of record JANMNW010000461.1, on the reverse strand, counting down.
GGTGTCGATGCCGCCATAGCGCGCAAACTTTTCGTTGGCGCCGATGGTGCGAACTTCATAGCCAAATTTTGTGCGCGTCATCAAAATCCAAACCGCGGTCACTGCCAATCCGGTGATCAGGACGCCCAAATTAACTCGGCCAAACGACAACCCAAAAATATCACCCAGCCGGGCCAGCATGCTGTTGTCCATCACAACCAGCGACTCGCGGGTTTGCGAGCCTTCCGGCGTAAGAAAGAACGTCAAAACGTAATCATAGAAGCGCACCACAATCGCATTGATCATCAAACTGGACACAATCTCATTCGCGCTGAGATGCGCCTTCATCAGGCCCGGAAGAAGACCGATGAGGTATCCAGCCACCATGGCCGCCAACACCGGCACAATGACGGCCACAACCGGCGGCAGTGGCACATAGATGGCGATCAAGCCTGCGACCAGCACGCCCATGTAGAGCTGACCTTCAGCGCCCAGGCTGAACTGACGCGCGCGAAAAGCAATCGACACTGAAAGCCCCAGCAGAACCAGCGACGTGGCGTCTTCCAGCCAACGGCCGACGCGAAACAAGGGTCCACTGGGCCATGTGAGAAGCGTGGTGTATGCCTTGATCGGATCTTTGCCCACGACCAGCATGACCACAAAGCCGATCGCCAGCGACAGCAAAATCGTAAAGAGCGTGATGCTTAAATCGATCACCATCGATCGGCGCCGCTCGGCCGTGACGCGCGCAAGCGCCTCAGCCCGGTCAAACGTAATGGAAGCGGAAGCAGTGGGTTGCATGTGAGTCCGTGTCGCAAGCCTGTAGTCCCGAGCCCCGAGTCAATCCGCTCGGGACTCGGGACTAAAGGCTTAAATTACCAATTCGCTCGAATCTCGTCCTCGGTCTGGTGTTTTACGCCGAGCATATAAAGCCCGATCTCCTCTTCATCCAGTGCCCGCGCGTCGGGGAAGATGGCAGTCAGTTTGCCGTCCTTGATGACCGCCAGGCGGTCGGACAGCGACATCACTTCAGACAGATCTGCCGATACCAGCAGGATCGCCACGCCGGCGTTGCGCGCCTCGACCAGCTTGTCATACATGAATTCGCTCGCGCCAATGTCCACACCGCGCGTGGGCTGCGCCGCGATAAGCAGCTTGGGGTGCGACGACAATTCGCGCGCGACCACAACCTTCTGCATGTTGCCGCCAGACAACGAGCTGACGGGCACCGAACCATCCGGAGTGCGAATGCCATACTCGCTGATCAGCGCATCGCCGTTTCTGCGCACCTCGGCCGGATCCATCAAACCGCCCTTCACAAACGGCTCGCGGCCATAGCGATCGACGATCAAGTTTTCGTTGATCGACGCGGTTAATGCCACGCCGTTGGTCAGCCGGTCTTCCGGAATATGCGCGCAGCCGGCCATGCGCACATCGCGCGGCGTGGCGCCGGTGACGTCCAGAGCACCCAGTTTCACGTTTCCGCGCAACGCCGGCCGCAAGCCGGAAATCACCTCGACCAGCTCTGTTTGCCCATTGCCTTCCACCCCGGCCACGCCAAAAATCTCGCCCGCATGCACATCAAACGACACGCCTTTGAGGACCAGCACCCCGGCATCGGTGGCATATTCCAGGTCGCGAATCGCCAGCACTGTGCCGCCGCGCTCCACCGTCGGCTTGTCGATGCTGAGAAACACCTCACGACCGACCATCATGCGCGCGATGTCTTCTTCCTGCACGCTGCTGGTCTCGACCGTGCCGACCATCTTCGCAT
>JANMNW010000402.1:0-7968 GCA_031368515.1 Chloroflexota bacterium | reverse complement strand
GAATATTTGGATTCAGCGCGGATGCTTTTGACACGGTCATCCTGAGCGAAGCGAAGGATCTTTCATCGCGATGGACCAAGATCTCTCGCTTCGCTCGAGATGACGGCGTGCCGAGTACCGGAAGATGGAAGTACGCCATCGTGCCGGAGCCGCGCGTGCTGCCGCCGCCGATATAGGCGATTTTCAGTCTTGCCATGGTGTGTGCATCTGTATATTTGGATTCAGCGCGGATGCTTTTAAAACGGTCATCCTGAGCGAAGCGAAGGATCTTTCATCGCGATGGACAAAGATCTCTCGCTTTGCTCGAGACGACCGCGTGCCGGGATGCCGGAAGATGGTGTGACGCTGCGCTGTCAGGCATCTTGTATCACGTCTATATCGTCGTCCGCAACTCCTGCGTCATGCCGGTGCGCACGGCCAGATGCGCTTTTTCGATAATCTCGACCACATGCCGCGCCTGCTCACCGCCGGCGCGCGGCGCGCGGTTTTCGAGAATCGCGTCGGCCAGCTCCATGATGTCGGCATAGAGGTGCCCCTCTTCGTGCGTCAGGTGTGCGCCATGCATGTAGGGCTGCACCGTGAGCGGCTGCTCATAGACGCGATGGCCGACCGCGTGGCCGAACGTGCCCCAGCCCCCGCCGCCCTGCACTTCGAACGCAAGCGGATAGCCGGTCGCGCCATCGACCTTCGTCACGGTCAGCGTGCCGTGCGTGCCAAACAGCTCAAATGCACCCCAGTTGAAGCGGCGGCTGCCGGATGCGTCCGCACCGATGGCTGTAACGATCGCGCCAGACGCATATTCCATCAGCACCACATGGTTGTCGGGCACTTCAATCGTGACTTTCTCGCCGCGCCACTCGCGCTCGGGCATCAGCTTGTTGGCCAGCGCAGTCAGGCGCCGCACCGGGCCAAGCACACTAGTCAGCAACTGCAACGAGTAGATCGTCACATCCGGCAGCGGCCCGGCGCCGGCGCGGTAGTACCACAGCGGGTTGATCGTAGCCAGCGCGCCCTCGCCGCTACGGATGCCCTCGCGTTCGTGTCCAAAGCCAAAGGCATAGGTATAGCCGGCGGCGACCTTGCCGATCAGACCATCCTGCACCGCCTGGCGCAGCTGCGCCGTCAGCGGAAACAAGTCGAAGCCCGGCGCGGCCACCAGCTTGACGCCGGCCTTGTCGCGCGCGGCAAGCAGTTGGTCCGCCTCCGCGGTCGTCACGGTCATCGACTTTTGCACATACACGTGCTTGCCGGCGGCAATCGCCGTCATTGCATTGGCAAAGTGAAACGGGATCGGCGTGGTGATCAGCACCATGTCGATGTCTTCCTGCGCGAGCATCGCCTCCAGGCTGTCATACGCGCGCGGCACGCCGAACTTTTCGGCAGCCGCTTGCGCCCGGTCGAGCGCCACGTCGGCGATGGCCACCAGTTGCACTTTTTCTCTGGCATCCGCCTCGCTCATGTGCGGCAATACACCGCGCAACGCCACACTGCCACAACCAACAAGACCTGCTTTTAGCATAAATACCTCTTTTGTTTGGTGGTGAGCGGTAGATCGGTAGGCGGTAGATCGCTAGGCGGTAAGCGGTATGCAGTACGCAACCTCAGCTCACTGCCCACCGCCCACCGCTTACCGCCTACGCTCAGCGCCCACCGCCCACTGCTTACCGTTCTCCGCGCTTTGCACAGCCGCGTCGATCACATCGATCACATGCGCCGCATGCGCGAGCGTTAGCACCGGCGCGGCGTTATGCTGCAACACGTCGAGCAGATGCTCGACACCCAGCAGATGATCCGGGCCGGACGCGCGGCCTGTGTTCGGAAACGTCTGCGGCGTGAAGGACCAATCGCCCTCGGCCTTCATCACATCGACCGCCGCGCCGCAATTGATCAGGCTTAGTCCAATCGTGCCGCGCAACCCAAGCAATTCAAGCTCCGGCGCTTTGGTCGCCTGCGCCGCATTGTTGGATTCAAGCGTTGCCAGGCGATTGTTGCCAAAGTCGAGCAGGATCACCCAAGCATCGGGCTCCTCCATCGGGATGTGCTTGCCGGCGGCCGGGCCATCAAGCGGCACAAACTCCTCTTGCACCTGCGCGCGCATCGCCATCACCTGTTTGACCGGACCGAGCAGCCCGGTAAGCGCATGCAGCGGATACACGCCCATATCACGCAAGACGCCACCGCCACGCGCAAAGAATGGCGCCGGATCGGAAGGATAGCCGCCCCACGGCGGCACGCCACCCCACCCGCGCCCGCGCGCAAGATGCACCGGGCCGATCTCGCCTGCTTCCAGCAGCGCTTTGGCATGCAGCACCTGCGGAAAGCGCATCACGCACGGCGCAGCGATCACCGTCCGCCCGTGCGTTTCGGCCGCGGCCTGTATGCGCCGCACATCCGCGCCGGTCGACGCCACGGGTTTCTCTGTATACACGTGTTTGCCAGCTTCCAACGCAGCCAGCGTCACATCCAAATGCATTTGAATCGGCGTAAGATTGAGCACCGCATCGGCCTCGGTCTCGCGCAGCATGCGTTGATAGTCGGTGTGCCAGTGTGCGCCAAAGCGCTCGGCGGTGGCGCGCGCACGCTCCGGCGTGCGGCCGGCCACATCAACGATCTCGGCCCGTTCGGCAATGCGGTGAAACTCGGGCAGATAGTCGCGTTGCGCCACATCACCCGGGCCAATCAATGCCAGTTTGGTTTTGTTTGTCATGGTTACCACTCCGCCACCGTGCCGTCGTCGTGTCGACACTGTGGCACGCGCCAGATATCGCCGCGCGCGGCAGCCTCGCGCACAGCCTCTTCGTCAATCTCCAGCCCAAGCCCTGGGCCATTCGGGCGGCTAATAAAGCCGTCGGCAAACTGAAACACCGCGCGATTCTTTACAAAATCAACCGGCCGCGCATTGTCGTGCAGTTCGTGCACCTGCTCCTGAATAAACGCATTGGGCGTGCTGAAATCGAGATGAAGCGACGCGGCAAACGCCACCGCGCCCAGCGGACAATGCGGCGCAACTGCCACATCGTAGGCTTCGGCCATGCCGGCGATCTTTTTGACCTCGCTGATGCCGCCGGCATGCGACAGATCGGGCTGAACGATGTCGACCACGCCCTGCTGCAGCAGCTGCTTGAACTCCCAACGGGAAAACATGCGCTCACCCGTGGCAATCGGCGTGCGCGTGTGATTGGCGATCTCGCGCAGCGCGTCGTTGTTCTCGGGCAGCACAGGCTCTTCGATGAACATCAAGCCGAATGGCTCAACCTCGCTGCAGATCACCTTGGCCATGGCCTTGTGCGCAGTGCCGTGCAGATCAAGCGCCACGTCACGGTCTTTGCCGATCGCCGCGCGAACGGCCGCCACGCGCGCGACGATGCCGTCGACTTTCGCATGCGAGTCGATCCAGTGCAAATTGCCGCCCCCGCCCATCTTGATGGCGGTGTAACCCTGCGCCATGCGCTCGCGCGCCTGCGCCGCCATCTGCTCGGGCGTGTCGCCGCCGATCCAGGCATAGATGCGCATCTTGTCGCGCACCGATCCTCCCAGCAATTGCCACACTGGCAGGCCATAGCGTTTGCCTTTCAGATCCCACAGCGCCTGATCGATGCCGGCCATCGCGCTCATAAACGCCGCGCCACCGCGATAAAACCCGCCCCTATAGAGCGTTTGCCAGATGTCCTCAATATGGTCGGGATCGCGGCCGAGCAACACCTCACTCATCTCGCGCACCGCGGCCGCAACCGTGGCTGGCTTGCCTTCGACCGTGGGCTCGCCCCAGCCGGACAAGCCTTCGTCCGTGCTGATCTTGAGAAACTGCGAGCGCTTGGGCAGCGCGAAAAGTTCGAATTCCGTGATTTTCATGGGTTTACTTTCGGCCGCGCGCACCATACAGAGCAGCACCGATGATGCCAGCGTCGTTGCCCAGTGTGGCCTGGCGCACATCCAGTGCGCGTGTGGCGTCGCTCCAGATATGCGCGCGCACGCCCGCAACCAGCCCATCCCAATACGGCCCCGGCGCGCTGCCCAACCCGCCGCCTACGACAATGGCAGCGGGATCCAGCACGCTAGCCAGCCAGCCCAGTGCCCCGCCCACGAGCCAGCCCGCATCGTGCAGCATCATGTGCGCGCGTTCTTCACCCCGTTGCGCGGCGGCAAAAATCTGCTCCGTGCGGTCGACGCCATAGCGCCGCGTCAGCGCCGATCCGCTGGCGTGCTCTTCGAGCACAAAACTTTGCAGCGCGCCATCCGGCCCGGCAATGCTGATTGGCCCCGTCGCGAGCACCAGCGCGTTGCCTCGCGCACCGGCAAACGGCACGCCGCCCTGCACCAGACAGGCGCTGATGCCCGTGCCGACGGTGGCAAACACAAACGGATCCGACCCGCGCCCGGCGCCATAGATGGCTTCGCCCAACGCATGCGCGCGCACGTCGGCTTCAACAACTGCGGGTGCAATTTCATTGAGCGTTGCTTGAACCGCAGCACCTTTCCACGCGATCATAAAGTCGCTGGTGACTTCGCCGCAGCGGTTCACCAGCTCACACACGCCCATGCCGATAGCCGCGATTTCGCCGCCAGCCTGCTCGACATGGTCTTGAAGCCCGCGCGCGAGCGCCAACACATCCGCAAGCACTGCTTCGCCGCCGCGTTGCGGCTCAGTTGGGCGTTGCGCGCGCATCAGAATCACGCCGTTTCGGGCGTCCAAATCCAGCACACCCGCGGCAATTTTGGTGCCGCCTACATCGATGCCAATGGCGTAGGTCATGAGTCAAGGTAAGCCGGCGCAATGCCAAAAACAGCCTTGACCGGTGCGCCGCCAATGCTGTAGTACTCATGCTGCGTGCCTTTGGGAATAAAGCACGCGTCGCCCGGATGCATCTCAAACCAATTTGGGCGCTGCCCATCGTGCACGCGCACGTTGAGCACGCCCGACACGATGTAAACCGCTTCGTCACCACCATGCGCATGCTTGTCGGAATGCTGGCCCGGCAGCAAGTGAATCTGCCCTACGGTAAGGTGCTCGCTGGCCACAATTAATCCCACCAGCATCGGATGGGCCTGTCCCTCAAGACGCCAGACGACGTCGCCCTCCCGCACCACGCGTATGGAAGCCTCCCGCTGCGGCTCACTCACGGGCTGCGGCAGCCGGCCTAGCAATTCGTCGCGTGTGTAGCGCACATCGGTGAGCAACGGTTGCTGGCGCGCGTACACGCCGCTGGTGCCGGTCGATGGCGGCGGCGCAAAAAACTCAAGCACACGCAAGGGATCGTCGCTGTAGTTGTAAACGTGATGCCAGGTGCCGCGGCGAAAGAACGCTGTCTCGCCGGGCATGGCCTTGTGAACTTCGCCAGTCTCAGGGTTGGCGATCACCATCACGCCGCTCAGCACGTGATAGGTCACGTCAGCGCCAAATACCGTGCGAAAGCTGTCGGAGTGGCGAAACCAGCCGCGCGGCGGCAGGCCGTAAACGAGCGAGTGCACCCGATCGCTCGACACATAGATCCAGTCCGCCACCTCGCCGCTCTCAGCGTCGCCCCACAGATGGCGGGTGACAGATGCATATGGAATTGCAGTGGCGCGTTCAAAGGTTGGGCGGGGGGATGCGGTGTATGTCATGATGAATTGAAGAGTTGGTAGCGGGTTGCAGGCGTTACGTGAATGGCGCCGGGCGCCTAGCGCATCACCACGCTGAGATGCGCGGCAATTTCGCGGGTGGCGCCCGGGCGGCTGTCTATGGCAATCTCAAAACGGTCGCCCCGATAGACGGCTTTGAAGCACTCAATCGGCTGATTGTGCTGATCGACTGTTACGCCTTGCAGCAATATCATCGGCGTGCCAAGCGCGACGCCAAACAGCGCGCATTCGTATTCATTGGCCGGCACCGCCTCCAACGTCTGGCGCGCGCCGGCTGGTTTTACGCCGCAATGCATGTGCATGTGTTCATACAACGAGTGCTGCGCCAGATCGGCTTGATCGAGGCCAGGGAACAGGCTGGTCGGCACATAGACCGTCTCGAGCAGCAGCGGCATGCCCGCGCCAAGGCGCAAGCGCACGATTTTGCTCACACGTTCCCCGGCCGGAATCGACAATTTGACCGCAATGGCGGCGGGCGGTTCAACCACCGCTTGCTCCAACACGCGCGACGTGGCGTCGGCGCCGCGCCGCATCATGTCTTCGGTGAAGCCCAGCGCGTGCAACGGATCAAAGCTAAGCTTGGGTTCCGCCACAAACGTGCCTGCGCCATGGCGCGCAACCAGAACATCCTCGTTGACCAGATACTTCACCGCCTGCCGCACCGTCATGCGGCTGATGCCGTAGTGTTCGCCCAGCTCGCGTTCGGGAGGCAGTTGCGCGCCAGCCGTCAGCTCGCCTGCGCGAATTTGATCGCGAATGGCTTCAACCAGCTGATAGTAAAGCGGGATTGGGCTGTTTTTGTCGAGCATTGTTGCCAGCCTGTAGTCACAATTTGCCGTCAATGATTGTGACGAAGAATCAACCACCAAGAACACCAAGCTTGTCAACTTGGCGCTCTTGGCGTCTTGGCGGTAAATGGTTTTCTACTCTTGGTGTCTTGGTGTCTTGGTGTCTTGGTGGCAAGCTCCCCAACTAATCTTCTGTGCGAGTCGGATCGTGAATCGAGGCCTTGGGTCCGGTGTAGTTTTCAGCCCGCACCGGCGGGAAGGTGCTCTCTATCGTCTGCGTCATGCCGGTACGGCCGGCCTCCTCGGCCTTGAGCATGATCTCCAGCACGTGATAACCGTGTTCGGCCGTGATCACATCGGGCGTGCCGTTTTCAATCGACGACACCAGGTGGCGCAAGCCATCGGTCCAGGGCCAGTTGGGATCCAGATCATTGTGCAATTCCCAGTAGCCGGTGCCATTTTTGAACAATTCGTAGCCTCGCGGATGCCAGTCGTCGCCCAGCATTTGAATCGTGCCGCCGCTGCCATACACCTCAACGCCAGCTACGCGATACGCCTGAATGGTGAATCCGGTGGTGATCACGCCATAGACGCCGTTGCCGAAGTCCAGGTTGATGTGCGCGTTATCGACCACTTCTACCTTCGTCATCTCATTGTCTACAATGCGCTCGGGTATGGCGGTGCCTGCCAGCGCAGTCACACGTTTGGCCGGACCAAGCAGCGCGGTCATGGTCGCCACGTTGTAAACACCCAGATCAAACAGCGCGCCACCGCCGGGCTTGTAAAACCACTTGCCCCAGCTCGGGCCCGCCCATCCATAGAACGCTCGCGCAAGGTAAGGCTTGCCAATGTCACCGGCATCGATGTGCTGCTTCATCGCCTTGAACGTGGCGCTGAGCACCACATGCGGCGCCGGATGCAAAATGCCTTTGCTCTTTTTGGCGATCTCGAGCAGCTCTTTGCCCTCGGTCAGCGACGTCGCCATGGGCTTCTCAACCAGCACGTGTTTGCCAGCCAACAGCGCCGCTTTTGCGACCTCGAAGTGCTGCTGCATCGACGTGGTGACCAGCACCAGATCGACGTCGTTGGACTCAACCACCGCGCGGTAATCGCGCACGAACTCCGATTCAGGCCACAGCCGTTGCGCGGTCGCCGCGCCTTCGGGCGTGACATCGCAGGTCATGGTCACTTCGACCGCGTGGCCGATCTGTTTGATGCGCCGGATCTGATTGGTATACGGCCCGCGCATCACGCTGCCGCATCCGACTATGCCTATTCGTACAGTCATGTTTGTGTATGTCTCCTGTTTTTCGCTTTCGACCTGCCGTATTCTGCCTACCGCTCACCGTCCGCGATTTTTGCGCGCAGCCTATTTCTTACCTGCAACCGCCGCCGCCTGCGCCTGCCATGCAGTTTGCTGTTGACGCAGCCAGTAAAAATCGCGCGGCGTGTCGCGTTTTGTGGGCAGCGCGCCAAATCCCAGAATGTAAGCGCGGCGCGGGCCAGCCGACATATTCGGCCCGGTGTAATGCATGGTTTTGCAATGGTGGATGGTCGC
>JANMNW010000395.1:0-2135 GCA_031368515.1 Chloroflexota bacterium | reverse complement strand
GCAGCAGTCACGGCGCCCTCCAAGAGTGTGCGGCAGTTGGAAACGCAGGACTTTTCAGCAGCTTTCTCGACCACGACCGCGTCGGCTTTGCGCTTGGCCTCTTCAGCGTCCTTGACGCGTTGGATGGCGGCTTTGCGCTTGGCATCGTTTGCCAGAACCGGAGCTTCGCCCGCTTCGCGGACCGCGATCACGCGTTCGGCCGTCAGCAGCAGGCCGTAGGCTTCGCCGGCGAGCATGCAGACCAGCATCGTCAAGGCCAACAGAATGCGGCGCTCGGCCATGCAGCGGCCGATGGCGATCGCCGCCACGACGACGCCCGAGGCAACCGCGATGATGATGGCCGCGTGGCCGGCGTGGTACCCGCCCGCAGCGAGAATGGACACATGCGCTGCGGCGGCGACAATCCCCGCTCCGACCAGCATAGAGGCGGCACGGATCATGGCCCGACCTTGATCTTGTGCTGCCTCGCCATGTCCGTCAGAGCCTGGATGAAAACGTCAGTGGCGCTGACATCCAGTTTCTCGGCCAGTGCCGCTAGGATCTCGCGGTGTTCGACCGCGACGCGGAAGTTCACCTGTTCGGTCCGAAGCGCCTTGCGTGCGCGCTGCTTCGGCGTTCGCGTGGCGCGGCGCTCGTCGTTGATGCGGCGATCCATATCCGGGCTGGTTGGCGCGGATAGTATGGATGCCAAGTCAGCAGCGAAGCCGCCGAATTCCGGTGCTTCATCCAAGGGCCGAGTGGTCATCGTTTGCTCCCTTTGGTCAGGCGAAGCAGTTCGGCCCACAGTTGCTCGATCTGGCTGCCGGCTTCTTTGTCGCCCATCTCAAAGCCGGCCTTGCCGACATTGGCGCCGGTGGCGAATGCCGTGCGGCGCGTGATGTCGAGCGACGCGACCGGGAAGCCGGCTTTGGTCAGTGTCTCGCGCAGCGCTTCCTGCGCGCGCTCACGCGGCATCACCTCGTTGATGACGACACGGTAAGGCTTGCCGCTGTGATGAACCAGGCGAAGCGCGTCGCGCATCGCGTCGACGTCATGACCACCGGCCTTGCACGGGATCAGGACGACATCTGCGACCTCGATCGCTTCCTTGATCAGCAGAAGCGCGGACGGCGGGCTATCGAGGAAGCAATAGTCCCAGCCATCCAACTGCAGCTTCTCGACCGCATCCTCAGAATCTGCGGCGCCAACAAAGATCTGCGGATTGTCCGACTGTCCGCGCCGCTTCCACCACGACGCCAGCGACCGCTGTGGGTCGAGATCGACCATCGCCACGCGCTTGCCTGTCGTCGCAACCCAAGCAGCTAAGTTACTGGCAAGAGTGGTTTTTCCGACTCCACCTTTGGTGTTGATGAGCGCAATCGTCTTCATCTGGCCCTCGGGGAGGCGCTAGCAAAGGCGGGATATCTAGCGGATGTCATTGTGTAGCGGTCTTGCTGCGTATAGCGACAGGCTCTGTCTAGCGATACGCACACCGTCTAAGCAAACTACTCTGCGTCGCGGAGGTGGACAACCTGTAAAGAGGCAAAAAGTCAGCAAAATTGCGGTTTTTCTGGCCTCGTGACTGTGCCGTATCTGGGGTCTTGGCGTATAGCTTTATAAAAAACGCTAGACAAGTAGCGCGGAGCTATGCGCAGGACGATTTGGAGTCTCGCGCGGTGGTTTTTTCGAGCGGCGTATAGCTTTGTGGAAAAGCGCTAGACAAGGTGCGGTGCTAGCGGATTGCGATGCTAGCAATTTGCGCGCGAAACCCGGGCTCGGGATGTTCTGATATCAATCGTTGTCAGTAAAGTTGTTTCATTCAACGGTTTGTGTTATGATGACGCCATGCTCGTTCAACCCACCCAACGCGACCATGCGCTGGCCCTGCTGTCTCGGCAGGGTCTCGTGCGTCTGTCGGAATTCATCGCAGCCGGCGTCACGGCGGCGACGGTTACGCGCATGCTGGCGGCCGGCGAGGTGGCTAAGCTTGGTCGGGGTCTCTATCAGCTGCCCGATGCTGCGGCTGACGCCAACCAGGACCTGGCGCAGGTCGCGAAGATGGTGCCGGGCGGCGTCATCTGTCTCCCGTCGGCGCTCGCCTTTCACGAGCTGACCGACACAGTGCCGTCGCGCATGTGGCTCGCCATCGGGCTGCG
>JANMNW010000369.1:0-8462 GCA_031368515.1 Chloroflexota bacterium | reverse complement strand
CGCGAAGCTGGATGTGCCCGAAAGCCTCTTCCACTATCCCGCGCAAATCGTGCACCGCAGCTTCAACGGCGATCTGACCACGCTCAAAAACCCGGGCACCGGCCCGATGAAAGTGGATGAGTTCAAGGTCGGCGAGCGCGTCAAGTTGAGCAAACGCGACGGCTACTGGCAGAACGGCAAAGACGGCAGCCCGCTGCCTTATCTTGACGGCATCGAATACATTGACCTGGGTGAAGACCAGACCGCCTACACCGCCGCTTTGCTGGGCGGCCAGATCGACACCTTCTTCGACGTCGGAATCGACGCGTATGAAGCAGTCAAGGACAAGCCCGGCTTCAGCGGCGCGGTGGTTGACACCGCCCAGTCGCGCGTGCTGCGCTTGCGCGTGGATCAGGATCCGTGGAAGGACAACAAAGTCCGCTCGGCTCTGAAGATGAGCCAGAACCGCCAGAGCATTCTGGACAAGGCTTATGCCGGCATCGGCACGCTGGGTCAGGACACGCACGTCGCTCCGGCCCAAGCCGACTACGCGCCGATCGAGACTCCCAAGTACGACCCCGAAGGCGCCAAGAAACTGCTCGAAGAAGCGGGGGTCACGCTGCCGCTGAAGGCGAAGATCGCCGTCGGCACCGGCTGGACCGACGTGGTTTCGTTTGCCGAGACGCTCAAGGAAGACGCCAAAGCCTCAGGCTTTGAACTTGTGCTCGACACGATGCCGAACAGCGCCTATTGGGATCTGTGGACCGAGGCGCCCGCCGGTATTACACCATGGACGCATCGACCGCTCGGTGTGATGCTGCTGCCGCTCGCCTACATTGCCGACAAAGACGGCAAGCCCGTGCCATGGAACGAAAGCCGCTGGGTGGATGAAGAGTTCTCCAAGCTGCTCAAAAAGGCACAGGGGACGTTCGACATCAACGCGCGCAAGGCCATCATGAAGGATCTTGAGCGCATTCAGCAGGAGCGCGGCTCAATCGCCATTGCCTGGTGGCAGGGCATCCCAAGTGTGCAATCGGTCAAGGTGAAGGACAAGCCCGTGCACCCGACCAGCTATGAGCTGCTGCGCGAGACGTGGATCGATCCTGACGCCAAGTAAGAATATCGTCTGGCCATCGCCGGTGGCTGCAGCCACCGGCGATGGCATACCGGAAAGCCGCCGATCTTGTGCGTCGTCGGCATTCGGCTAACGATTGTGTTCGGCGCCACCGCCCTCAACCAGCCAATAGCCGCTAAGCGATCAGCCGCAGGACACTTCAATGGTCAAATTCCTTTTACGCCGGATTGTCTCGTTGTTTCTTACCCTGCTGATCGTGTCCGTCACGATTTTTCTGATTAGCGAAGTGGCTCCTGGCAACATCGCCATCAACTCGCTCGGCAATACCATCACGCCCGATCAGGAAAAATCTTTCAACGCGCAAACCGGTCTCGATCAGCCAGTCGCAACACGCTATGTGCGCTGGCTGATTGGCAGCGACTGGCAGGCGGCGCGCCTGATCGGCCGGCCGCTGCGCCATGAGTTTGACGCCAAAAACAACCGCTTCACCTGGTGGGTTGAAGCGCCCGACGGCACCCTCTATCAAAGCAAGACCGAGAACGGCAGCACCATGCTGCAGTTGGCGCTGCAACCCGATGGCAGCACCAAAGTCATTCCGCTGGGTGACGATATCTGGTCCAAGAACCAACAGGGCTTTGACACCTTTTGGGGTGTGGACACCGAAGGCCGCGCAGCGATGTGGGTCAAGGGCGAACAAAATGAACAGTGGACGCTGTCGTCGACATCCTGGCGCGCGTCAAAAGGCGCCCCGCGGCTGTATGTGCCGCTGATGAAGGGCTTTCTGCGCGGCGATCCAGGCGTTTCTTTCAAAGACCGCCGACCGGTGGCGGAAGTGCTGCCGACGCGCATCAAAAACACCGCATTCCTCGCGACGATCGCGTTTGCCATTGTGATGCCGCTCGCGCTGCTGCTTGGGCTGATCGCCGGCCTGAACGAGGGCAAGTTCATCGACCGGCTGCTCTCAGTCTTAAGCCTGGGCGCCACAGCCACGCCTGAATTCGCCAGCGGAATCTTTTTGATCCTGGTGTTCTCGACCTGGCTGGGCTGGTTTCCGGGCGCGGTGGTCATTACCAGCAACGACTCGCTGTTTACAAACCCAAAGCTGATCGTGCTGCCGGTCATCACGCTCACGCTGATCGAACTGGGGTATGTGCTGCGCATTACGCGCTCCAGCATGGTCGAAGTCATGCGCACAAATTACATCAGGACCGCGACGCTCAAGGGCTTGCCGCGCTGGCGTATCGTCTTCCAGCACGCGCTGCGCAATGCGTTGATGGCGCCGATCACGATCATTATTTTGCATGTCAACTGGCTGATCGGCGGAATCGTCGTGGTCGAAACGCTGTTTGGCTTCCCGGGTCTCGGTCGTTACATTCTGGAAGCCGCGCTGTTCAAGGACGTGTTCGCCATCGAGGCATCGGCCATGCTGCTGGTGATGATCGCAGTGGGCACGCAACTCATCGCCGATGTACTGTATACCTATTTGAACCCGAGGATTCGCTATTCGTAAATGGATGTCGCATCTCCCACTCCGGCCGCATGGCCCGTCCGGCGCAGTTGGCTCGCCGGGCTGAAAGAAAACTTCGCGACGCTCTTCCGCTCGCGAACAGGCACGGCCGGCTTCCTGCTGGTGGCGTTTTGGGTGATCATGGCTTTGTTTGCCGATGATCTGTTGCTGCGCCCGGATTGCTGGGTCAATCCGCAATGCGTGCGCACGCCGCTTTTGGCGCGTTACGACCCCTACAAGCAGCTCGACGGCCGCGGGCGGCAAGAGCCATCGGCGCAGCACTGGCTGGGCACCGACAAGCGCAACCGCGACACCTGGTCGCGCATCGTGCATGGTTCGCGCATCGTGCTGTTGCTTGCGCCCATCAGCGTGCTGGTGGCCCTGGTGATCGGCGGAGCGCTCGGCTTGATCGCCGGCTACTTCGGCGGCATAGTCGACGAAGTGGTCATGCGTTTTTTGGACGCGATGATGGCCTTTCCGCAGATTCTGCTGTATCTGGTCATCATCGCCGCGCTTGGCCCATCGGCGTTCAACATCGTGCTTGCGATCACGCTGGCGGGCGCACCGGGCATTGCCCGGTTGGTGCGCAGCCTGACGTTGGACATCAAAACACGCGATTACGTGGCGGCGGCGCAAACGCGCGGCGAAAGCCCGTGGTACATCATGTTTGTGGAGATTCTGCCCAATGCGCGCGGACCGATCCTGATCGATGCCATGTTGCGTGTGGGCTACACGGTGTTTGCGATTTCGACGCTGGGCTTTCTCGGCTTGGGGCTGCCGCCGCCATCGCCGGACTGGGGCAGCATCGTCAACATCGGCCGCGATGGAATACTGGCGCGCAAGCCTTGGGAGGCGTTGTTTGCGTCGATTGCAACGGCCTCGTTGGTGATTGGGCTAAATCTGCTTGCCGACGGATTGCAGGAAGAGCTTAATCGGTATCGATAGGCACGCCTGTCGATGGCACTACCTTAGAATTTCCTTACCTGTCAGGTCGTCCGGCACCAACCGTGAGCGCAGTTCAGGCAATTTTGACAGGCCGATTGCCAGATTTTTGATATCTTTGCCTCCGAAGCGCACAGTCTGCAACTCAGTTATGGTTCGGGTTGGGTGCTTGACTCACAGGAGGCATATGTATCAGAGCAAGTTTCAAACGACCGATCCTAAAACCAGACCAAACCAACCTGCCGGGCAAAGCTTCCGGCTTGCGCTGAGTCTTGTTTTCTGCGCCGCCGGTGTCAGCTGGAGCAGCGTCCAACCAGTCGCAGCGGAGGCCTACAGCCTGCGGGCACCAAACGCACCAAACGCCTGCAGCCTTGTCCTAAGCGACAAGGCCATTCCAGGCGGCTCAAAAGTCGTCGACTTTGACGACGTGAACAATACTATCGGCACGCACTACGCCATCACCGATGGCCTGACGTTTGAAAATTTGCCAAGCCATCGCGCCCTGGCGATACCGGATAACGACGTCAACAATGGCAATACGGCGCACGCGCGTTCCAGCCCCAATGTGGCCATCAACAACGTTGTCAACAACAACGTCGATTTCACCAAAACCCTGAGCTTTGACTTTGCCGAAGGCAAGAGCTTTGTCGGCTTTTATCTGGGCAACGGTGAAGGCACCAACCCCAACGCGTCGGTCAGCGCCTTTGATGCGCTCGGCGCGCAGATCTGCACCGGCCAGGTGTCAAACGTGCCGGAGTTTCACACGCTTTTCGCGGGTTTCTCGGACCCGGATGCGCGCATCCGCCGTGTCAGCATCGACTACGGCCAGACATTTTTGGCAGAAGCCATCGACGATTTGACCTATTTTCCGGCACCCATTGCGCAAAGCAGCGGCAACGTCGCCTATGTCTACAACGGCGCAGCCGCGCCGGCAGCAAGCTTTAAGTCATTGCTTGAAAGCCGCGGCTACACTGTGACGCTTATCGCCGTGAGTGCGTTGACGAGCACCGTCCTGAGCGGCTTCGATTTGTTCATCCTGGCCGACGATTCCGGGCGCTATCCAGGCGATGGCGAATGGTTCACCTGGGGCACCAGCGCCGCCAACACCGCCGCGCAGATGGCGCCGCTCATCGCGCAGAACAAACCCATCATCGCGCTCGGCGAAGGCGGAAGCACCTATCTCGAAAAACGCGGTCTCAGCATCGGCTGGCTGGCTGCATGGTACCGAACCGGCGACGACGACCTGAGCCGCGCACCGTTGACCAGCGCGGGCGCGGTGTTTAGCAGCCCCAACGCCATGCCGGCCGATCCGATCCGCGTTTACACGAGCAACAGCAGCTCCCTCAACGTTTTTGGGCCGCGCATGAGCAGCAGCGCAGTGCCGATTGGCATGGAAGTGCCGGACAACCAGCATTTCAGCATGGCCTACGAAGCCTGCCACTTCACCTGGGGCTTTCGCGACGATCCAACGAACATGACCAGCGACGGGCGCAACCTGTTTCACAACCTGGTGAACTATGCGATGAGATTTAGCGGACAGTGCCCGCCGGTGCAGCCGATCGAAAGCTGCCTGGCCGTCTCAAAGAGCGCCAATCCGGTCAACGGCGCCCCGGTGCCGGTGAGCAACTATGGCATAGGGCGCTACAGCCTGATCACCTATACGCTCAACTACACCGTCAGCACCAGCCCGAACTGCAGCACCTCCGGCGCGCAATTGTTGGACGTGGTGCCGCAAGGCACGCAGTTCGCGCCAGGCAGCGCAAGCGATGGCGCAACTCCCGATCCAACGGGACAGCTCACCTGGCCGCTCACAACCGGCAGCGGCAGCAAGCAGTTCAGCGTGCTGGTGGAAGACAGCGCCTGCCAGCTAGAAAACGGCATCCGCAACCGCGCGCGCATTCGCGCGGCCGGCACCCTGGCAATCGAAAGCAACGAAGTCACGCACAGCCCGCGTTGCCTGCCCATCGTCGGCGACAACGAAAGCCCATCGTTCGCCCAGGACGAGCTGAGTGTGTATCCCTACCCGATCATCGCCGGCAGAATGCACACCTTAAGCGTGCGCCTGATTAACAACACGATCACTGACACGGTGGCCACGGTGCGCTTTCGGACCAGCTCCGAAGCCTTTGGCATCGGCATCCCGTTCACCACAATCGCCACGCGCACCGTGACGATCCCCGCGTTCGGGCGCATCATCGTCGAAGTGCCGGTGATGTTCTTCCGCAGCGGGCATCTGTGCATCGGCGTGGCAGTTGACGTGCCCGGCTACGAGACGTTCTTCTCCAGCCGAAACTTGGACGTGATGGAGGACTTGCGGCCCGGCGTGCCCGATGTGCTGCCCTTCCGAGTGGCCAACCCGATGCCGTTCACAACCGACGTGCACCTTGAAGTGAACAACACCTGCCCCGGCTTCACAAGTGTGGTCTCACCCGCGTTTATTCCCGCCATGGCGCCGGGTGCGGTCATCACTGCGCAACTGACCACCACGCCGCCCAATTCGGTGGTGCTGGGATCGGGCTGTCACATTGATGTGCAGGGCTATGTCATCGTTGGCGGCCGGCGAGTGCCGATGCCCAACGGCGGGCTGCGCAAACTGGATGTGCCACCGGTGCAAGTGAGCAACCCACCCGGCACCGCGCCGTGGTCGTCGCCGCTAATCACGTTCGAGCGCGAGCCGTTGCGCGCCGGCGTGCCCAACTCGATCTGCATCGAGATCCAGAATCCGCTGCCGGTGACCAAAGTGGTGACGCTAACGTTTCAAGTCGCCAACTTTGGCGCAGGCATTGGATTCAGCCCGGTGGCCACGCGCGTGGTGGAGTTGCCGCCCAATAGCATTCAACGCTATTGCGTAAGCTGGACGCCACCGGCGCAAGGGCACTACTGCGTGCTCGTCAACGTGAACCTGCCCGGCTACCGGCCCACACAGGTGCAGCGAAACGTCGACGTGGCGCCGCCGTTCAGGCTCGACCTGACCATCCCGATTCTGATCGGCAACCCTGACTTGATCACTCACACGCTGACGTTTGACATCGAGGCATGGGGGATTCATCCGGACATCACGCCGGTGATCGTGATCCCGCGCCCAGGTGGCGGTGGCGATCCCGCACCGCGTGAAATTGGCCCCGGCCAGCAGATCAATGCAGTGCTGGCCTTCCGCCGCTTCGTGTCCGCAAGCGGCGCGCGCCGGGCGCAAGGTGCTTCGGCGGTCGGCGACACCTTTGGCGACGTGCAACGCGTCGATGTGACGGTCAAGTTGAGCGGCAAGACCAACAGTGGTTTTAGCGTGCAGTTCCAGACGCTGCGAATCTATCTGCCGTTGATGAGGCGCTCGTAATTCACCCGCGCAGTTGTCGATCGCAGACACGCCCCCGCTTAACCTGCGGGGGCGTTTTTTGCGAACGCTCAAACTTGGCGAAGGTGCCGGCCGCCGCTTTACCGGTCACCCGCTGCATAGCGCATAACCCACACATCGATTTGTTGCGACTCGAACGTGTGCTCGTCATAATAATCGCAGTTTCACTCGCGCAGCAGGTGAAGTGTTCTGGCAATCGCTCGCGTTTGCTCGGCAGTCAATGCCAACCAGTTCACGAAACGAGTGACGACATGCTCTGCCCCCATCGCTCGATCTTCCTTGTCGTTTGGCAGCAGCGAGATGCGCGTGTAGAACTCGCATAGCGACGCCGAGTACCTCAAGCTCGCCCTAAGCGCCGCTGGCAGGTAATACGCCCAGCCCTTCTGATCGAGATACACAAATACGGAAAATCCGCTGAATAGTTGGTCGATCTTTTCGACGGGGATTTGCTTCCAGTCGTGCGTCACGTTCGCCTTGTAGTCAGCGCTTATTTTTGCCAAATCGTCACTTTCGTAATCGTCATCAAGCAATGCCTGTGTCATCGAGATCCCGCCGTCAAGGTCGCGCGACGGAAACGCCTGCTCTATTTCGCGAATCAGTTGTTCCACGTCCATAGTCAGGTTTAGCCGCTGCGGCCGCACAACAATGCCGGCTTCAATCCCGGAATATCTGCATCCTTTGGAAAATAGGGTCGCCGCACCTTCTTAAACGGCGCATGGCGAAGCGTGGCCGGCGTCGGCCCCGGCGTGTCCAGTATGAAAACCGCCTTGGCCAGGGGCCCATAGGCCATGCGGTAGTTCATCGGGTTCTTGGCAACCACAAACTTGGCCTCGGACGCTTCAAGCCCGACGGAACGGTACTGTTCATCCATCCAGTCGTAGGTGGCGAAGCTGGATACCATCAGTTGAATCGCGCCGACCGATAGCACGGCAGTGGGTCCCATGTCGCCAATCACCTTGTCCCAAATCCCGCCCGAATACTGAAAGCGCCCATCGCTCAGTCGTTTCACTGTGCCGGTGACCGAAATAGGTTTTCCCCAACGCGTGTCAAGCTTGTGTCCGATGGTGATCGATACTGCGCTGCCCACACCAGCGCAGTGACAAGCCGCCGCCGCTTCCGGGTCGACCACCGGCACAAGCGCCGATTGATCGGGCGCAACCTTCAGCAACGCGGACAGTGAGCCGATGCTGTCGCCCGCCGCACCGCCGCCAGCACAATCGGAGGTTTCAACCAAGACCACCGGCCCTCCGAGCACGTGCAGACCCAGGCGCACAGCTTCTTCAGGCGTATGAAAATCGCCTTCAAACTCAAACCGGCGATCCCAAAACTCGCGCGCCAGATCTTCCGCCAGCGCATCGGCTTTGGCCGGGTCGCCATCCGTGATCACCAAAGCGCCACCGCCCATTTCGGGCTGATCCAAAAAGGGTTGAACCAGAAACACGCTGGTGGACAGCACACCATTCCGCCCTTCGTGTGACTTTGCTCGGCGCATGATCTTGGCAAACGGATCATCGCCTTCGGTCGAAGCATGCACCGCGCCGGTGATCACCGGGACTTTGGCCATGGTCATAACCAGTCGACAGCGGCCTTCAAGCGCATCGAGCAGA
>JANMNW010000346.1:0-8749 GCA_031368515.1 Chloroflexota bacterium | reverse complement strand
CCGGATGACATGCCGCAACTGATCGGCGTTGGCGACGCCTCAGAGGCCGTCGAATACTGCACCTTCGCCCTCAACGCCTGGGCGCAAACACCGGGCGCCATCCCATGGCTTCAGCGCCGTGGCGCATGACGTTCACCTAAGTTTGCGGAGAGCCGGTTTTCAGTTGCCGCGGACACGTGTCCAGGACAGGTATTTTGGTTTTTACAACAACACACGCATTCACCAAGCATTGAATTATCGAACTCCGGCCAAAGTGTTCTTTGGGTGAACGCGGCGGCCAATCGGCCGGTCGCTCGCAGGCATCGGCGCTATGCGCCTTGCCCGCTTCGCGACTTGGATTGACAATCAAAATCTACCTGAAATCGGCCCTTGGGACTGTCCGAAGAAGGGGGGAAGCCTCATTTCGTGGCTAAGACTTAGCAAAATGCCCGAGCATTTTTCAATGCCTTTGAGGGATCGCATCATCTATCGCTGCTTTGCTTTTGCCTTTTTTGCCTTCGTTTTTGCAAGCTCAGTCTTTTCCTGCACGATTTTGGCGGATTCTCGAAATAGCCCTTCAAGCTCAGCCTTACGCACAGTCGCAAGATTAATTACTAGCATCCCATAGCCAACATAGTGTTTCGGCACACTGAACGCGTTCGGATCGGTTTTAGGCAAGGCTTCAACGTCATGTTCGCGTGCAAAGACCGATACGCTCACACCATCTTCGAGCAGTCTTGAAACCAGCTTCTTTCGATACTTTAGCGCTGGTGTCCCATATGAGGTGCTCTCTTCGATTTCGGGGATCGTTCTCGCCCAGCTTTTCAAGTCGTCAAACGTTGGCATCGCTTCCTCCCCAGGAATTTCTCCGACATCCGCACTGAGGTGTGTTATACCGCAAATGCGCTAAGCGCGTTCACCCACTACTGTGGCATAGGCGTTGAGCCTGATAATGCAGCCTATAGCCGTCGAACTGCGTCGAACACTAATTCGACTCAGCTAAATCCCATAGGCATAGTGATGAAGAACGGAGCCTGACTAAAACCTTTGAAGCGACAATAGTTTCAGCTTCGGTTTTATTTGCACCTGACCGAACAAGGCTTTGCCTCGGCCAAGTACCTTGGGCATACCTAGCAGCATCAACTCATCAACAAGACCGTCTGCCATCAGAGCTGCAAGAAGCTCAGGACCACAGACCAAAAGATAGCCCCGCTTTGCCTCACTTTTTATTGTTCGAATTCGATTTGCAAGATCAGTGTTGACCAAAACGGTGTTATCAGCCACCTGTGTCATGGTCCGTGATACAACAACCCGTTTTAATTTACGAAATACGGTTGCGAATTCAACCTCTGTTACACGTCCGGCCACTGGTGTTAGATCAATTGCGTCCCAATAAGAGGTAAACCCTTCATAGGTGGTCCGGCCAAACACTACGCCATCAAACGATGCAAACAGCTTATTGGCAAACCGGTGCTCTTCGGCCGTTGGCTCAAAATCACTGAAGTCATCATCCGGCCCAGCAATAAAGCCATCAACTGTGATCATCATGTAGAGGACAATTTTTGCCATTTCGTCGATCCTGCCATATCCCGATCAACGATGGAGGGGATTCATCCCCCAGTCTAGCACAAACGTTCTGGTGTGGACAGACGAATGCCTGCGTGGGAGCAATTGCCCTCAACCCGTTTGATTCTTGCAAATGGAATTTCAAAATGTTATTGTTGAATTTCATTGACAGTCACCGAAGGTATCTGTTTACCGGGTTGATTTGCGAAACCCGGTAAACACATCCAGAAAACCGCAAAATGGAATGATCTCCCGGTAGGCCGGCGATAGCCTGTTCCAACGCCCATTCATTTGGATCGGTTTCTATTACCCGTCCAATATCGCCTCACTGCTCTGGCGCGCCCACCCTTTCCGCCCTGTTTTTGACGAGGCCGCCCTGGCCTTAACCTACGTCGTAGTATTAACTCCCAGCGCTCTGATACCGCATCAACCCGGCATGCCAGATGCGGCTCATCAGAAACGCAAAGGCAAACCCGACCAACGGCGAGATCGCCGCCAGCATGGCCGAGGCACCGGGTTTGTCCAATAGATGTGCCAGCGGGTAATAGCTGATAAAGGCAAACGGCAAGAGTGTGCTCAGCGCAACCTGCAGCGCACGGTGATACAGCGCGACCGGATACTGGGCGAATTCGGTGCTCTGCTCGACAAACCATTGCAGCTGCCCGGCGTCGCGGCTCCAGAACACCAGCGCGTGCATCCCAACATCCAGCGCTGTGGCCAGCACCGTGCCGCCGATCAACACCAGCACGAGATAGAGCCAGGCTCCCAGGCTCCATTGCAGACTGAGCGCAGCATAGCCCGCGGCAAAGGCCGCCCCGCCGACCGCCAGGGTGCCCAGGCCTTCGATGCTCATGGTCAGTGTCAGCGTCTGAAACACCGGCGAGAGCGGCCGGGTCAGAAACTGGTCGAACTGCCCACGCCAGATGTAGTTGCGCAATTGCCACGCGCCGTTGCAAAACAACTGCAGCAACCCGCGCGGCGCGACCGCCAGCGCATAGAGCATCATGACCTCGGCGCGCGACCAGCCGGCCAGTGTCTCCACATGCGAGAAGAGCGCATAGACAAACACCACGCCGATCACGTTGCGCAGCACCAGGCCGAGAATCTTGAGCCAGAAGTCGCCCCGATATTCGACATTTGCGCGGTTGTGCATATACAGCAACCGCAGAAACAAACGGGCATGTCGTGAGATTCGCTTGAACATTCAGCCTCCCTGGATCTCCAGCCGGCGCATCGCGCGCGGGAACAGCCAGCGTGCGGCAAGAAAGAGCGCGACCAGCCAGAACAGCTGCACACCAACCATTTGCCAGGCCGCGCCACCCTCCGCCTGTCCAAGATAGATCACCAGCGGCGTCGAGATCGTGGCTTGAAAGGGTGAATACGCTGCCACATCGCGCAGCCAGCCCGGAAACAAACTGAGCGGGATCACGGTGCCCGAGAGCAGGCGTCCGCCATACCAGACGATCCAGGCTAGCCCCTGGTTGTTCATCAGCCAGCATGAGGACAAACCAAGCATAAAACTGATCAAAAAGCTCACCAGAAAACCCAGCACCGCGGCCAGCAAAGAGAGCACGGCGGCTTCCAGCGTGGGCGGCGGCAGCAAGTGAAAGAACAGTAGGCTGAGTATGGTGACCAGAACCATGCCGATCACGCCGTTGAGCAGCGCACTGCCCAGTTGTTCCACCAGCTTGGCTGCCAGAAAGTCTATTGGCCGTGTCAGATCAGTCACGATATCGCCGTTGCGAATCGCGTTGGCCAGCACCCACGACACGCCGGTGGCGGTGAAATTCTGCAACGCATGCGCAATCACCAGATAGGTGCGCATAGCGTCCCAGTCAAAGGCGCCGATCTTCACGCTGCCCGCGCCAAAGACCGTGCCCCAGACATAGAGCATGACCAGCACCGACCATGACTCGATCAACCAGCTCAGAATGGTCGAGCCCCGATAGGCCAGCGCATCCTGCAGACTCATGCGAAAGAGCGCGCCGTACTTCCAGCGGCGCGGCAGGGGAATAGTTGTCGTCGCCATATTAGTTGAACTGGAGCTTGCCCTCGTAGAGCTGGCGGATGATATTTTCGATCCCGGGCTCTTCGATCTTCAGGTCATCGACCGGAAGCGCGCCCATGACCCGCCCGACGATGGCTGCCGCAGTGCTCTGCGCCGGGTCGAACTGAACCCGCAGGTCATAGCCCTCGGCGGTTACCGTCGCCGCCGGCGCGGCTTCGGCGATTGCAGATTGCGCCAGCGCGCCGGCATCGGCCACGCTCTCGCGCAACTTGAAACTCACCACCCGGCTGCGGTCGAATTGCTCCTTCACAGACTGCAGCGATCCGTCAAACACAATCGCACCTTTGTCGATCAGGATCATGCGTTTGCAGATGTGCTCGATGTCCTGCAGATCATGCGAGGTCAACAGCACCGTCACGCCCTGCTCCTGGTTCATGGCGGCGACAAACTTGCGGATATTGGCCTTGACCGAGACATCCAGCCCAATGGTGGGCTCGTCAAGAAACAGGATGCGCGGCGAGTGCAACAGCGCGGCGGCGATGTCGCAGCGCATGCGCTGGCCGAGCGAGAGCGCGCGAGCCGGCTGGTTGAGCAGTGGCCCGAGGTCGAGCAGTTCGGTGCACTGGGCCAGCGCGCGGTCGTATTCAGCGGCCGGGGTTTCATAGATGTCGCCCAGCAACCGCAGCGATTCGGAAACCGGCAGGTCCCACCAGAGCTGCGAGCGCTGGCCAAAGACCACGCCAATGCCGCGCGCGTTTTGCATGCGCTGGCGGTGTGGGTCGAACCCGTTGATGCGCGCGCTGCCGGCGGTGGGGGCGAGGATGCCGGTGAGCAGTTTGACCGTGGTGCTTTTGCCTGCGCCGTTAGGCCCGACATAGGCCACGGCTTCGCCGGCGGCGATGTCAAAGTCAACCGCGTCAAGCGCGATCTTGTTTTCGAAGACCGGGGCAAACAGATGTTTTACCGATCCTTTGATTCCGGGGCCTTTTTTGGGGACGCGGAAGTGTTTGGTCAGGGCGCGTGCTTCGATCTGAGACACGGGTTCTCCTGTTGGGGGCAATGCCCGGCGCGCGCCGGGTAAGTGACAGCGTGCGTGGGTTGAAAATATTCCGAGTGGGCGACTGCCTGGGGCGCGACAGGCTGGCAAACTATACAATGATTCGGTATCTGTTTACCGCGTAACCGGAGCCAGGCGGCCGAAGTCGAGCTCGACGTCTGCGCGTAAACGCAGCAGTGCCGTGACCAGCATGCCGAAATTGACACGCTGCCTGCCCCATGTTTGCAGCACACTGGCGATGACTTGATGCACGGCTGCGCCCGTACTTTCGCGATTGCAACCATTTGTCTTTCTGATAATCTGTGATGGCTACACACGTCATCCGCGCCGTTTTCAGGCTGCTAATCGGTAATCGTGATGGAGGTCATTGAGCACCGACGTCGCAATCACCTTGCCTCTTGCTGGCGACGCCCTGGCTCCACCGCAGGGAATCCGTTGTTGAATGCCTTGGTGCGGTAGCGCGTGGTTGAAGTAGGCGACATAAGCCTGCGCCACCCGCAGCAGCTGCCGTTCGTTCAGGATCAGCAAGTGATCGAGACACTCGCGCCGCACACTTTTCAGAAATCGCTCGCACACTGCGTTCGCCCGGGGTGCTCGGACCGGCGTGCGGATCACCTTCGTGCCGGAGGCTTTCACGGCCTGATCGAACTCGTGACCGTACTTGCTGTCATTGTCGCGGATGATGAACCGTGGAACCTGCCCATTCGGCGTTGCCTCCCGCCATTGTTGAGCCGCCCAGCTTTGATTTGGCGCGTTCGTCACACCGACATGCATGATCCGCCGGGTTCCCAGTTCGATGATGAAATACAGATACAGGTGACGAAAGAACACGTCCACAACCGGCAGGAAGTCGCATGCGAAGGTATCTGCCGCATGCGTCTTCACGAACGTCACCCAGCTTTGGCTCGGCGCCGGCTTCGGTCGCAGCCGATGCAGATAGTTCTGGATGCTGCGTTTGGCGACGTGGATCCCGACTTTGAGCAACTCGCCGCGGATCCGTTCTTCGCCCCACAGCAGATTGTCCGTTGCCATGCGCCGGATCAGGTCCACGGTGGACTGTGGCAAGCGCAGACGCGCCTGCCTTGCTCTGGTCTTCCAACGCCAAAACATTCGAAAGCCTTGGCGATGCCAGCGCAGCAGCGTGTCGGGTTTGACGATCAGTATCGCTTGCCGCCAATGAGCCAAGCGGCTGGCCCAGAACAATAGCCCGGCGCGATCGCCTTTCGTCAGTTGCGGCCGTTTGACCTGGCGACGCAAAATCCCAAGCTGATGCCGCAGCAAGGCGTTCTCAGTGATGAGTTCGGCGCGAGTCCGTGTGACGTCGACCAGTGTGGCAAGCACCGGCGATGCCCGGGAAGGGTGGAGATATGCGAACAGCCACTTTTCCAGCCGGTTGATCAGCGATCGCACCAGATGAGAAATGAGAGTCGTGACCCGCAGCATCTGCACATTGTCCCGGGTTCGCATGACGGGTGCCAGCGGTCGAAAATGCCCGTTTTTCGGCCCGGATGAGGTTTGTAGCCAGTACAGGCCGCTGCTGAAGCCTAGCGTTGGGCAACACAGGGTGAGTGCCTCGCGAATTGGGCTCGTGCCCTTGGAGCCAGACGGCGAGCGGCTCGTCGCGTATCTCGAACGGAGGACACCATGGGACTCTTGACCTTCAGCATCAACGTCTGTGATGGCTACCCACGTCATCCACGCTGATTTAGCGAGTCAAGCCGCGTGCCGATACTCGTGATGCAAGCCGTTCAGCACGGGAACGCTGACGATCTCGCCCGTTCCTTGCGCTGGCGGTCCGCACGGTATCCCCTGGCCTATTCCCTGATGCGGGCGTGACAGATTGAAATAGTCGACAAATGCTTTGATGATCCGCTGAAGCTGACGCTCTCCGAAGATCAACATGTGATCCAGACTGTGCTGGCTATTTGACTTTATCCGTCGGCGATGGCAAAATCGCTCAAGGTCGCTGAGAGGCTTTGACAGTGATTCTGAGAGCCGACGCCTCTGGATTGATCAAATAGCCAGTACAGTGAACTCCTTGCACTTCTGAAGGTTAAGTGACGACTACCATGCGTAGGCTTCAGGCGCGGCACCGCCTGGGCCAGGGAAGATGTCATCCAGTTTTTTCAATGATTCTACGCTCAACTTAATCTCTAGCGCGCGAAGGCTGCCAGTCAGTTGATCTAGTGTGCGTGGGCCGATGATCGGGGCGCTGACAATGGGATTGTTCAACAACCATGCCAACGCGACATCGGCTGGAGATTCACCCAATTCCTTGCAGAATGCTTCATACGCTTCAATCCTGGGTCTGAATTTGTCCAGTGCCTTCTGCACCCCTTCACCCGTACGGCGGCCTTCCGACATCTTTTGCAGCACACCACCCAGCAAACCACCCGCGAGTGGACTCCACGGAATGAGGCCGAGGCCGAGCGTCTGGCAGGCGGGGATGACCTCCAACTCAACCATGCGGGCATTCAGGTTGTATAGACTTTGCTCGCACACCAAGCCGAGGAAATGACGCGATGCGGCGATACCGTTGGCATGGGCAATGTGCCAGCCGGCAAAGTTGCTGCTGCCCACGTAAATCACCTTGCCCTGCTGCACCAATTGATCCATGGCCTGCCAGATTTCTTCCCACGGCGTATTGCGGTCGACATGGTGCATTTGATACAGGTCAATGTAATCGGTTTGCAGCCGGCGCAGGCTGTCCTCACACGCGCGCTTGATATGCGCCGCAGACAGGCGGGATGCGTTGGGCCACTCTGCCATCTTGCCAAAAACCTTGGTGGCAATGATGGTTTTTTCGCGGCGACCGCCGCCTTGCGCGAACCAGCGACCGACAATTTGCTCGGTCACGCCCTGGCCCATTTGTCCTCCATAGACATTGGCGGAGTCGAAGAAGTTGATGCCCAGCTCATGGGTCTTATCCATGATGATATGAGAGTCCGGCTCCGTGGTGTGTGGGCCAAAATTCATGGTGCCCAAACACAGTGGGCTGACGAGTAATCCAGTTCGACCAAGCTTTCGGTATTCCATAGTGGCTATTATAGTGTTAGCGTCCTGAATATTTGGAGAGGCGTGGCCGGAATCGATGGAGAGCGTTGGCAGGGAAAACGATAACGGCACCATGAGGTGCCCGTGTTGCTTTGAGAACGCAGAAGCTCAGTCTTGTTCGAGGTCATTGATGGCGCGTCTGACGGCGGTGTCGTCGACGATCTTCTTTTTGTCAGCGGCAGCGGCGATCAACGAAGCGATGCCAAGCTGGTTGATGCGGCGCGGGATGCCCTGGGTGTATTCGGCGATGCGCTGCAAGGCGTCGTCGGCGAAGAGCGCGTCTTGTTTGTAGCCGGCCTGTGCTGGCTACTTTTCGTCATCCGCACCGATTCAGCACCATTAACACTCGCCGATACTCGTGATGCAAGCCGTTCAGCACGGGAACGCTGACGATCTCGCCCGTCCCCTTCGCTGGCGGTCCGCACGGTATCTCCTGCCCTATTCCCTGATGCGGGCGTGACAGATTGAAATACTGGAGTTTGGCAACTCAAAACGGCGCAGGTCGGCCAGTTTTGAACTGAGATAAAAAGCAAAAGGCACAGTTGACGTAATCTTTTTGTACCAAGAAAAAGAAGGATACGCCAAGCTATGCCCATCCCCATTGTCCAACACAGCGCCGATCTGTGCAACTTCCTGTTGCCGCTGCTGGTCGGCCTGAACGCATTCCAGCAGCGCCACGTGCTCAACGTCGTCGACGCGCTGCTGAGTGGCAGTGGGAAGCACAAGGTGTTGACGGCGATCACACGCATGTTGCTGGTTCCTCATGACGACCATTTTGCGCTGGCAGACTTTCTGCGGCGCAGCCCATGGGATGCCGAAGCCGTTCGCAGAGCCTGTTTGACCGTCATGCTCACGCTGGTCGTGCGGCTGCAACGCCGCTTCGGTTTCAAACACATATTCCTGTCCTTCGATGACTCGTTGTGCGTCAAAGATGCCGCCACACATGCGCTGGAGACCGTCGGCTTTCACTTTGACCATGTGCGTCAGCGCAGGCAAGCTGGCCGCTTCTCCAATGCCTCGCGCTACATATCGATCAGCCTGGCCATCGGGCCGTTCAGCTTTCCCATCAACTGGCGTATTTACCT
>JANMNW010000330.1:0-4352 GCA_031368515.1 Chloroflexota bacterium | reverse complement strand
CGGCCGAGGCGCAGGCGCACAGCGACAGTGCGCTGCGCAAAACGATCTAGAAGAAGCGGAAGTGGTCCGGGATGATGCTCATGTTGACTCGCGCCGGATTATAGACACGCCACCAGCAGTGCGCACCATGATAAAATCGCCCTCGCGTTGCCGCTTGCGGCGCTTGCGCCCCCATCGTCTAGTGGACTAGGACGCGGCCCTTTCAAGGCCAAAACACGGGTTCGAATCCCGTTGGGGGCATCCCAAACGCGCCCGCCAGATACTCTGGCGGGCGCGTTCGTTATCGGGCGCGTCAACTCAGATCGCACACATCAAAAAGTCCTTCACGGTCCCAGGCTTGCATCTCACCCAGCACGCCGTACCAAACTGTCAATCGCCAGCGCGAATGGCCGTCATGCGCATCGTCTTGCACATCGAAGCCAACCACGTTTCGGTTGTTGCGCAATAAAACGGTGATGGCCTCCAGGCTATAGCGGGTGTCCGGCGCGCTCGGCATGGGCAGCAACTCATCTAGTCCGGGCCTGCAATATGGCCGCCAGCCGGTCGTGGCGTCGCGCAGCCACAACATGCGTCCGCTGCGAAACGCAAACGCGCCGCCGCCCGACGCTTGCCAAAGATCGGCCAGCACAAAATGCGGCGCATAGAAACTGCCGCCCGCGGTCACCGCCTCATCGTCATGCTCGACCGGCTGCATGTGCACGCGCTCAACGGGTGTGTCATCGCGCATCGACACCCAAACCCCAAGCAGCGCGTCGCGAATTGGCGAGTTTTCCATGGCCTTAGGCTGTGCGCGCGCCGTCGGTCAGCACCGTTTCATGCATGATGCCATCGCGCACAAACGCCTCGTCATACAGCGCGCCGCGCAATGAAGCATGGCTGAAATTGGCTTTGCGCACGATGGCGCCGCTGAGGTTGCAGTCGCGCAACAGCGCGCGGTTGAATTGGGCTTCGGCCAAATCGGCGTTCATCATGAGCGCGCCGCCCAGATTCGCCTCTTTCAAATTGGCAAAGCGCATACCTGTTGCGATCAGGCTGGCTTTGAGCAAATGCGCATTGGCAAAGCTGGCGCCGTCGGCCCTGGCGTGATCGAGATTGGCCTCGTTTAACTCCGCGCCGCTGAAGTCGGCTGCGGTGAGGTCGGCGCCGGTCAATTGCGCGCCCATCATGCGCGCCTGCTTAAAGATTGCGTGGCTGGCATCTGCGCCGCTCAAGTCGGCGCTTTTGAAGCGCGCGCGTTCGGCGATGAAGCCGCGCAATAAGGCGGAAACCAGATCAGCGTCGGCGAAATTCGCGCCGCTGGCGCGGGTCAGAATAAGCGTGGCGTCGTTTAACCGCGCCCGTTCAAAACACGCATCATCGCAATATGCGCCCGACAAATCGGCGCGTTCTAACGCGGCGCGCGTGAAATCGGCGCACAGCAAAACCGCGCCGTTGAGCCTCGCGCCATTCAGCATTGCGCCGGTCAGATCAGCATAGGCAAAGTTCAAGCCAGCCAGATCCAACTCGCTCAAATCGACACCCGACAACCGCACGCCTTGCTTGGCGCCAGCGGGCACAGAGGCCAGTATTTTGACCAGTTCTGAACGCGTGAGATCGGCCATTATTTTTCGCTTGAGCTGACCGAGGCCAACGCCGCCTTGCCAAGAATTTCAAATGCCTTTTCATCCTGTGGCGGATGCATCAATCCGGCCCGCGCATCGCGCAGCAAACGCTCCAGCGGCAGCTTGCGTTCCAGCCCGTTTGCGCCCGCCGTGCGCAGCGCCAGGTCAGTCGCGGCGACGGCGGCGTTGGTGCACAGATGCTTGACCAGCGCCAGATCAGGCTCCATCCCCGCGCGCGTCTGCGGCTCATCCGTCCAGCGTCGCGCGGCATCGTGCAGCGCGATCTGCGCCGCGCGCACCGCCATGCTCATCTGGCCCAGATTGCGTTGCACATGCGGCAGCTCGGCGATGGGTTTGCCCAGGGCCGTCGGCACGCGCTCTCGGCAATACTTGGCCAGGTCGCGCACGGCTGCGTGGCCAATGCCGAGATAGGTCGCGGCAAATGCCAGCGTGGGCCAGGCCGACGGCAGGCCGCTGCGGCGCATGGGCCAGTCGACGCGGTCCATCACCAGCCATTCGCGCGGCACAAACACATCACGCAGTTCAACATCGCACGATCCACTGGCGCGCAGGCTGAGCGCGGTGCGCCAGTTGTCGACCAGCGTCAGCCCGGGCGACCCGCCCTTCACTGCAAACACGGACACGCGCCCATCATGCTCGGCTGTGGTCAAAAAATAACCTAGCACCGGCGCAAAGGTCACCCAACTCTTCCGGCCGTTGAGCACATATCCGCCCGCGACATCGCGCGCGCTGGTCTTGGGCATGCCGCCACGCGACGGGCTGCCCAGCTCCGGTTCACTGGCCACGCTGTTCACCAGCGCGCTGCTGGCCACCACCTCGCGGCACAGCGCCTCAAAAGCCCCGTCGCGCCAGTAGTTCTGCTCGGTGAGGCTGCCGATCACATGCAAATGCATGGCCAGGCCCAGCGCGGTGCTGGCGTCGCCGGCGCCGATAACTTCAATGGCGCGCACCACCTCAAGCAGGCTGGCGCCGGCGCCGCCGAACGCCGTGGGCACAGGCAGCAGGTGCAAGCCGGCTGCGCGCATATCGTCAACATTCTCAAAGGGGAATGACCCGTCGCGATCATGGGCATCGGCGCGCTGGGCGAACTTTTCGGAGAGACGGGACAAGGCGTCGCGCGAAGCAAGTGCGGGCATTGGGTTGATTTTATCCGGCATGCCGAAAGAGCCGGCGAAATCGCGTTCCGGCCCGGCGCAATTTTTACTTGGGCCCATAATCCAAATGCCATGAGCACAACCTTTGACCTTGTCACTTTGGGCGAATCGATGATACGGCTCGCGCCGCCCAATTTTGAGCGGCTGTCGCAAGCCACGTCGTTGGATGTCCAAATCGGGGGCGCGGAATCCAACGTCGCCATCGCGTTGAGCAAGCTCGGACTTCGAACGGCTTGGATGGGCCGGCTGCCAAAAAACGCCTGGGGCGACCGGGTGATCGCTGAGCTGGCGCGGCACGGAGTGAACACCAGCGGCGCGCGCCAGGCCGAAAACGAACGCATGGGCACCTACTTCATCGAACTGGCGGTGCCGCCCCGCCCCAACCGTGTGATCTACGACCGCGCCAACAGTGCGGCCAGCAAAATGATCTACGATGAAGTCGACCAGGCGGTGCTTGGCGCTGCGCGCTGGGTGCACTTGACCGGCATCACGCCGGCGCTGAGCGCCAGCTGTCTCGACACGGTTTCGCGCATGATCGACCAGGCCAAACGCAACGGCAGCGTTGTCTCGTTCGATGTGAACTACAGAGCGCTGCTGTGGTCGCCCAAAGCGGCCGCAGAAGGGCTTGAGCCAATGCTCAAAAAGTGCGACGTGGTATTTTCAGCGCATCGCGACGCGGTCAATTTATTCGGCACAGCCGAAGAGCCGTTTGTGGCGGCGCGGCAACTGCAAGAGCGTTTTGGCTGCAAAACGCTGTTGCTCACTTTGGGGGAAAACGGCGCCGTCGCCGTCGAACACCGGCCCAATGGCGTGTGTGACGAAGTGCATCAGCCGCAGACGTTCAAGGTCGGGCAGATGGTCGACCGCATCGGCGCAGGCGACGCATTTGACTCGGGTTTTATCGCGGCGCGCATGTGGGGGCACAATCTGCACGAGGCCATGTCATATGGCAATGCGCTCAGCGCGCTGAAGATTACGATTCCCGGCGATTTGGCGTTGTTTGCCAGAGATGAATTGGAGGCGTTGGTCGGCGGGTCCAAGGGAGCGAGCGTTCGATGACCAGCGAATGGCTGGGCCGCGACGCGCCAAAGGACTCGTTGCGTCAACACATCTGGTCGCTGCTGGTCGAGCGCGCGGCAGCAGTGGGCGATCCCAGCGGACACATTCCCAACTTCGTGGATGCCGACGCCGCAGCCGAGCGCTTGACGGGCATGCCTGGCTGGCTCGATGCGCGCGTGGTGAAATGCAACCCGGACGCGGCGCAGGCGCCCGTGCGCGAACGCGCATTGCGCGCAGGCAAGGCGGTCTACATGGCTGTGCCGCGCCTGCTCAATGAACGCTGCTTTGTGGCGCTGACGCGCGAGCGCGCCGAGGCGGCCGGCGTATCGCTGGCTGACGCGGCGACGCACCAGGTGGCGCTAAAGATCGGCCAGCCTGTGGTGTTCGACGAGATGCAGCCGGTCGACATCGTCGTGGTCGGTTGCGTTGCGGTGACGAGCGGCGGCGGACGCACCGGCAAAGGCGCGGGCTTTGCCGACATCGAGCTGGGCCTATTGCGGCATTTCAAGCGCGTGAC
>JANMNW010000299.1:0-5437 GCA_031368515.1 Chloroflexota bacterium | reverse complement strand
ATGCATTGCAGGCGGCTATGTGTGCTGTGCTGAAAAAGACGGATCGTTTCGCATCCTAGGCCGAAAGACCTGTGGGAGCAATAGAGAAAATGACGTAGTTTGCCGGTGAGCGGCTGAAACACGACCAAAGGCTAGGCGCCGCGGCCCGAACACTCTTGAGCAGCGAGTCGCGATGCGCGGCAAGATGCGCCAACTTTTGAACGAAGTTAACAAAAATTGCTGGTTGTGCCGATGGTGAATCTGTTACACTCATTCGCATGTCGTCCATTGACGAACATAGCGCTTCACTCCTTTCTCTGCTGCGGGATCAATTCGGCCTTGAAGAATTCCGCGGCGGCCAGCGTCATGCGATCGAGACCCTGCTGGCGCGCAAGCATACGCTCGTGGTGATGCCAACCGGCAGCGGCAAGTCGCTGGTGTATCAGGTGTCCGCGCTGGCGTTGCCCGGCACCGCGTTGATCATTTCGCCGCTCATCGCCTTGATGAAGGACCAGGTCGACCGGCTGCAAACGCTGGGCATCGCGGCGACGTTCGTCAACAGCTCGCTGTCGTCGGCAGAACAGCAGCGGCGCATCGAAAAGCTTGGGCGCGGCGACTATCGCATGATCTATATCGCCCCGGAGCGCCTGCGCAGCCGGCCGTTTATTGAGGCGCTGCGCTCGGCCAAGATTTCGCTGATGGCAGTGGACGAGGCGCACTGCATTTCACAGTGGGGCCACGACTTTCGGCCGGACTATCTCAACATCGGCGCGATGCGCGAGATGCTGGACAACCCGGTCACCGTGGCTCTTACTGCCACCGCCACGCCCGAGGTGCAGGATGACATCATCCGGCAGCTTGGACTGACCGGCGCGGAAAAAGTCGTCACCGGGTTTGCCCGGCCCAACCTGGTCTTTCATGTCAAGCTCACCCCTGATTTGCGCGGCAAACAAAATGCCATTCGAAAAGTGCTGGGCACCATGCGCGGCGCCGGCATCATCTATGTGGGCACGCGGCGCGAAGCCGAGGAGCTTTCGGCCACGCTCGAGGCAGAGTTTCGCGTCCCGGCCTATGTCTATCACGGCGGCATGGACCGCGGCCAGCGTTCGATGGTGCAGGACGCCTATTTGAACGATCCGAACGCGGTGATGATCGCGACCAACGCCTTTGGCATGGGCGTCGACCGGCCTGATGTGCGTTTTGTGATCCACTACAGCATTCCCGGCACGCTCGAGGCGTACTACCAGGAAGCCGGCCGCGCCGGGCGCGATGGCCGGCTGGCCCAATGCATGCTGCTGTATGCGCCGCAGGACCGCAACCTTCAGGAATGGTTTATCGAGAACGACTCGCCCTCTCGGAACGAATTGCAGTCGCTGCACAAAGCCATCGTCGCGCGCGTGCGCGATGAGGGCATCGCCAAGGTGTCGCCGGACGAGCTGATTCGCGCCACGCGCCTGTTCGAGGTGAAGCTGCGCGTCGGGCTCTCGCAGCTGGAGCGCTACGACGCGCTTGAACGCTTGCGCGACGATTCTTACGGCATCCACTTGCGGCCCAGCGAACTGAGCGAGGAAACGCTCGACCGCATTCAAGCCGATGTCAAGACCTGGCGCGGCCACAAGCGTGAAAAGCTCGACAAGATGATCGGCTACGCTGAAACCACGACCACCTGCCGCCAACAGATGCTGGTCAGCCATTTCGGCGAGACCGAGCCGGTTCAGGCGCGGCCGTGCTGCGATTTTCATATTCGCGAGGCCAAAGGCGAAACGCATCCGGACTTCAAGCAGATGATGGATGCGATCAAACTTCCGGTGGTGGCGTCCTCGTCAAAGCAATCGACCGTGGATGTGACCGACGCACTGTTTGCCGAAGGGCTCACAGCCAAGGAAGTGGCGGTGCGCCGCGGCATTGTGATCAACACCGTGTATGTGCATGCGGCCGATCTGATCGCCGCCGGCCGCCTGGAACTGCGCCGCGTCGTGGCAGAGTCGACTGAGTCCGAGATTCGCCGCGCCATCGAACAGGTCGGCAAATATGACAAGCTCGCGCCGATCAAGTCGCTGCTGCCCGACCGCATCGACTTTGGCGAGATACGATGCGTGATCGCTCACATCAAACTTTCGCTCGCCCTTGCGGATGAAACGCCATCTGCAAGCGAAGCGCCGGCGATTGAGTAGGGCGTTTTGCGCAACCCGAGGCGTCTGGCTTGTCCAGCGTGTTAAGCGCGCTAACGGAGCATGGCATCTGGCGTGTGGCCGCGTTCGACCAATGCGCGCTGTGCTTCCGATAGCTCGATCCATGGCGCTGTTGGCCCATCTGGAACGCGCGCCATCTCGCGCCCGCGCGCAAGCGTCAGCGTGTTGCGGATCAGCTGGCGGCCATTGCGCGCATTCATGAACACATCGTAGAGCGTAAAGCTGCCGGATTCGATGCGAAAGAGCGCCACGTCGGCGGGTGTGCCCGGGTTGAGCGTGCCCAGCTCATCGCCCAGCCCCATTGCTTGCGCCGGCTTGACCGTGGCGGCGCGAATAACGTCTTCAAAACTCATGCCCAACGCCATGAATTTGCTCAGGCAGGTGGGCATGTCGAAGAGCGGGCCGAGCACGCTCATCTGATGGATGTCGGTTGAGATCACATCGGGCTGGTGGCCGGCCGCCAGCATGGCTTCAGCGATGATAAATGAAAACGATCCGGCGCCGTGGCCGATGTCGAGCACCACGCCGCTGTCCCAGGCCCGGCGCGCCTCTTCCAGCAAACGGCCCTGATCGTCGACGATTTTCATACTGTGCCCGGTGAAGCAGTGGGTGAGGATGTCGCCGGGTTTGAGAAAGGGCAGCACCTCTGTGATGGCGGGCGGGCCGATGCCAATGTGCACCATCAGCGGCAGCCGCACACGATCGGCGGCGGCGCGCGCGCGCCGGAGCGGCTCCAGCCCGTTTGGCCCGACGGTGTGGGTGTCGATGCGCGCCTTCACGCCCAGCACGAAATCGCGGTTCTGATCGATCAGCTTGCAGCAGATGTCCACATCGCAGTAGGCGAGGTTAGCCAGTTCATAGGTCATGCCGGTCAGGCCGATCGACGAAATGTTGACAAGAGCATAGATGCGCGAATGCGCCGGGCGCACAATATTGTCGCGCAAGCCGATTAGGTTGTAGGCGCCGGCCGAGCCCACATCGAGCCAGGTGGTGACGCCGCTGCGCGCGGCCACCGGGTCGGGCAGGATGCCCCAAAATGTCGCGCCGTAATACACATGCGTGTGCAGATCGACCAGCCCGGGCGTGACGAACTGCCCGCTTGCGTCGATCACGCGGGCGGCCGATTCCACCGGCAAATTGGCCTCAACCGCGGCAATCCGGTCGAGTTTGATCGCCACGTCAAACAAACCATTTTTGCCGGTGGCCGGATCGACGACGGTGCCGCCTTTGATCAAAGTGTCGAATTGCATGGTCGGAGGTTATAACTCAGCCCATGAAAAAGTCATCAAGCCTGCGCGTGGCGCTGGGCAGCCGGGAGCATTTGGAAGTGTTGCTGGCGCTTGAATCGTCTGAGCCGAAGCCCAGCGGGCTGTTTGTGGTGCAGTGCGCCAGCGCCAAGATCCGCAAACAGTCGGCCATCCGCCTGGCCAAGGCGATGGGCAAGGGCGTGTATCAGATCCATCTCGCCGCTGTGACGGGCAGCAACAGCGCTGAGACCGAGCAAAATCTAAACGCCATCTTTAGCAGTGCTGAGCAGCGCGACGCATTGCTGTTCTTTGATGAGGCGGATGCGTTGTTTGGCAAACGTGACGCTGATTTGGCCAAGGTGCTGCGCGCGCAGCTGGCGCAGTTCTACGTGTGCGCGGTGGCGGGCACGCTTTCGTTTGCGCGCAGTGACCGCTATTGGCAAGAGCAGTTGCTGGCGGTGCTGCATGAAGTTTGACCCGGGGCGGGCGCCGTCGCGGTTGGTCGTCGGCGGGCACTCGTTCATCGCCGAGCTGGGCAACGACCCGGCCATCGATTTTGACGCGCAACTCGAAATCGTAAACACGTGCCTGGATCATGGCATTACCTGTTTTGACACCACGTATGAGCCTGAGCGGCAGGCGCTCGGACGAATTCTGGCGGAACTCAAGCGTCGCGATGACGCGCAGATTGTGGCGTGGAATTTCTTCAATGATCCCGTGACTGGTGCCCATCTGGTTGCGCCGCGCCCGTATGAGGCTGGCGACATTGACGTACTGTTGCGGCAGCTTGGAACAAGCAGGATCGACTTGTTGGTCGTGCATCCGGTGGATGGTGAAGACGCCAATGCGCGGCAGCTCAATGTGGCGCTTTCGTGGCAGAACAGCGGCATGGTGCGATCGTTGGGTACGTGGGCGCCCGGCGCGGCGCCGCACAAACGCTATGGGAAAAGCAATCCATATCAATTCATGGTTGCACCGCGCAACGTGGTTCAGCCCGGCGCAGACGTTTTTCGCGCCAGCAAAGAGCTGGGCTGGCGCACATTTGCCACTTCGCCATTCGGTCGCGGCTGGCTGTTGGACAAGCTGCTGGCCGTAGCTACCCAGGACACGCCCGGCGATGCGGACGCGTTGCGCACGCGGCTGTCCGACGCCATGCTGCGTTATTCATTGTTTTGTCCGGATGTAAATCATGTCATCGTGGGCATCCGCAAGCGCGAGTGGATCGAGCAGAACTTGCGCAGCATTCACGCTGGTCCGTTGTCAGAAAGTGAAATGCCTAGCCTGTTCGGGCTGATTGATCGTTTGCCTGATGCGGCATGACACGGACGCAGTGCAAAAACTGTGTTTTCGCCAATACTGGTGGCTTCACCTGAACCGGTACCGACTATGACATTACTAACACGCGCGCACAAGATTTACTTTGCAGCCGTAGGCCTGCTGGCCGTTTGGGTGGGTTTCTGGGGCTATTTCATTCCTGACCGAGTGGACAAAGCCATACCTTGGCTGGTGCCTCCGCTGCACGCGCGTTTTTTAGGTTCGATGTATCTATCTGGTGCGGCGTTCATGCTGGGTGCAATTCGGTCACGCCGCTACGCCGAAGTGCGCGTGGTGGTGCCCGCGATCGCCATATGGACCGGCATGCTGTTCATCGTCTCGTTGTTTTATCTTGGCGAATTTGACTACAGCCGCGTCCAGGTGTGGATCTGGTTCGCGGCCTATCTGATTTACCCAATCATCGCTATCTGGCTGACCTGGCGCCATCGCGGCGAGCGCGAGCATCCAGCAGGGCTGGGTCTGCCCCAATGGGCGCGCGGCTATTTGCTGGCGCAAGGCATCGTGGTTACAGTGCTGGCACTGGCGCTGTTGTTGCTGCCCAATCTCATTCTGGCGGCATGGCCGTGGAAGATCACGCCGCTGCTGGCGCAACTGTATTCAGCTCCGTTTCTCTCATATGGGCTGAGCAGCATCATGCTTGGCCGCCAACAGACTTGGTCGGAAATTCGCGTGGCTGTGATCGCC
>JANMNW010000297.1:0-5583 GCA_031368515.1 Chloroflexota bacterium | reverse complement strand
CCAAGTCGGCCACCGCTGCGGCGGCCGCTTGCGCGTTCGCCTCTTCCTCCAGCAGCGCCTTCTCCGCCAGTCTTTTCTTGGGATGATGGGTCAGCACCTGATACGTGCACACCGTGACCGGGCGCACATCCTTCTTCAAGCCGCTGTATTCACCCACCTGATCTTCGGTCAACGAAGTCTTGTCGAGAATCTCGCGAATCCACTGACGCACGGCAATCGTATTGGGACATAGCACCAGTGTGGCGGTCTGCGCTTTGGCCATCGCGGCGATGCCGACGATGGTTTTGCCTGCGCCGCACGGCAGCACGATCACACCGCTGCCACCCGCAGCGCTGCCTTTGGCCCAAAACACCTCGGCCGCATCGTCCTGGTAGCGGCGTAGCTCGAACGGCGCGCCAGCGGTGGTGGTGAGCCCGCGCAGTTCAAACGACAATGCTGCGCCATCCACGTAACCGGCCAGATCTTCGGCGGGAAATCCGATCTGCAACAGCACGCGCTTGACGTGGCCGCGCATACCCGGGTCGATTTGCACCGTCGTGGGAGAAAGCTTGGTCAGGATGAGCGGCGAAAAGTGTCGGTGCCGCTCGATTTCCATCATCAGTGCCGGGGTGTCGGTGACCACCATCAGCACGCCGTCTTCCAACACCAGCTTGATGCGGCCATAGCGCCCGATCGAATCGGCGATATCAACACGAATGTTGTCGGGCAACGGGTACTTGGAGAATCGCTCCAGATCATCGATGACTTCGTTGGCAGTCAGCCCCGCCGCAGCGGCGTTCCACAGCGATAGCGATGAGATCCGATAGGTGTGCACATACTCCGGGCTCTTTTCGAGCTCGGCAAACCGGGCCAAAGCATCGCGCGCCTCGGTGTAGCGGTCGTTGTCCACTTCCAGCAGCACGCTGCGGTCGCTTTGCACGATCAGCGGGTTCTCAGGCTTGTAACTGTGCATTCAAACTGAGTATTAAAGCACAGCCAGGGCGGGCTTTGCAAGGGTACAGCGCTGCGTATTTGTGCCGAGATTGCCAGTCTGTGAATCTTTTCACATGGCGCGGTAAGAGCCTTGCGGCAGGCCGTAAGGAAATTATCATAGTGCGCGTCGCGAGGCGGCCGCGGCCTACAATCCTGGTTATGCTCACCGAGGCGTTTTTGGGTCAGCTGCGCACGCTTGCGCTCAGTTCGCCGCGCCGACATCGCGGCACCACCACGGGCGAACGCCGCAGCGTCAAGCGCGGACGCTCGGTCGAATTCGCCGACTATCGCAACTACACTCCGGGCGACGATCCGCGCCGGGTGGATTGGAACGTATATGCGCGCCTTGAGCGGCCGGTCATCAAGCTCTACGAGGACGAGGAAGACCTTTCGGTGCATTTGCTGCTGGATCAAAGCGCGTCGATGTTCTGGAAGCCCGAAGACGCCACCCGCGCCGAGAAATTTGAGCGCGCGGCCGATCTGATCGGGGCACTCGGATATGTGGCGCTGGCTTCCGGCGACAAAGTCACAGTGCACACCAGCACCGGCCAACAGTTTGGCCCAAAGCGCGGCATCGTCAC
Organism: Chloroflexota bacterium; assembly: GCA_031368515.1. Taxonomy (GTDB): domain Bacteria; phylum Chloroflexota; class Anaerolineae; order J036; family Brachytrichaceae; genus CANJQH01. Next base: position 4,030 of record JANMNW010000297.1, on the reverse strand, counting down.
GTTTGCGGAGCTGATCGCGTTTGTCGAGCGCGTCAAACAGTCGGCGCCCAATAACCGCCTGTCGCTAAACGGCTGGCTGAAGGCCTATGCGCAGCGCGCCCGGCCGGGGTTGTGCATCCTGGCGTCGGATTTGCTGGACGAAGCCGGCGCCGCCGAAGGGTTGGCCGCGCTGGGCGCCGCCCGCCTTGACGTCAGCGTGCTGCACACGCTTTGCCCGGAAGAGCTGGATCCGCAGCTGAGCGGCGATTTGCGGCTCAAGGATGTTGAAACCAGCGCCGTCCAGGATTTAAGCATGGACGACATTGTGTTGTCGCAATACCGGCAGCGTTTGGCCGATTGGAGCGCCGAGATCGCCTCGCTGTGCCGCAAACGCGGTGGCCGTTACTATCTGACGGACACCTCGCAACCGGTCGAACAGATCCTCGTGCGCGATCTGCGCAAGGAAGGCTGGCTGTTTTGAATCTGCTCAACCCGCTCGCGCTGGCATTTGCGCTGCTGGCCGTGCCGATCATCCTGCTGTATCTGCTGCGATTGCAGCGGCGCGAGCAATCGATCAGCAGCACGCTGCTATGGCGGCAGGTTACGCTCGACCGAGAGGCGAACACGCTCTGGCAAAAGCTGCGCAAGAATCTGCTGCTGTTCATGCAGCTGCTTACGCTGTTGTTTCTTGTGTTTGCGCTGCTCCGGCCCTATATCAATGTGCCCAGCACGATCAGCGGGCGCGTGGCGGTGTTGATCGACGCATCAGCTTCGATGCGCGCGACGGATATCGCACCCAGCCGCTTTGAACAGGCTCGCGAGAGAACGCGCGAGCTGATCGATCAACTGGGAGCCACCGACCAGATGATCCTGATCCTGGTCGACGGCGCGCCGCGCGCGCTGAGTTCGCTGACCTCGGACAAAGCGCAGCTGCGCGAGGCGCTGGCGCAGTCGCAGCCATCGCTCAGCCCGGCCAATTGGAGCGCGGCCATCGCGCTGGCCGCCGCCACCAACGCTGGCGCAGCCGACGCCAACACGGTGGTCATCAGCGACGGCGCCAACGCCGACGACTTAAAACTGATTCAAGGCCGCGCGCGCTTTGTGCCGGTCGGCAGCAGCGGCGACAACGTCGCCATAGCCAACCTGACGCTTCGGCGATCCCTGCGCGGCTTGTCCGCCTTTATGCGCATCAACAACCTGGGTGCGGCAGAGGAGCGCATCCTGGTGTCGCTCAAGGCCGATGGCTCGCTGGTCGATGCGCGCACATTCACGGTGCCGGCCGGCGAGTCAACCGAGTTCACCATAAACGGTCTCAATCCGAACAGCGGCGCGCTTGAGGCGCACATCGACCAGGCGGTCAATAATCGCCTGGAAGCCGATGACACGGCCTATGCCGTCAATAAAACCAACGCCACGCGCAAGGCGTTGCTGCTGACCAACGGCAATCGCTTTTTGGAGCAAGCGTTGTCCACGCTGCCCGGGCTGCGCGTGACACGCGCGGTGAGCGTTCCCGTCGACGCGCCGGCCTATGACCTGTATGTGCTTGACCGCCTTTCGATGACCCTGCCTGCGCGCGCCAACGTGCTGTTGATCGGCGCATCGCCGGTGTTCTCCACCAGCGGCGCATTTAGCGACACACAGTTTGTCCGAACCGAAGCTCATCCGGTCACCGAACAGGTTGACTGGCGCGGCGTCAACGTGCAACTGGCTCAGCGCCTCAACCCGCCGGCATGGCTGCGGCCGCTTGTGGAGAGCCAGGGCGGACCGCTGCTGTATGCGGGCGAGAACAATTCGGACGACAAGCGGCAGCGCATGGTGTTGATCCCGTTTGAGCTGCGTCGCAGCGATCTGCCTTTGCAAATCGCGTTCCCGATTTTGGTGGCCAACAGCGTCGATTGGCTGGCGCCGGCCCAGGGCGTCAATGCGCCGGCCAGCGTGCGGCCGGGTGATGTGGTGCCGTTGCCGGAAAATGCCATCGTCATCCGGCCGGATGGCGCGCAGGTTACGGTTGACAGGCGCGGATTTAACCAGACGCTGCAACCCGGCGTCTATCGCTTTCAAACCGATCAGCAAAGCGGCGCGCTAAACGGCGCATTTGCCGTCAATTTTCTCAATCCGTCGGAAAGCGCGATTCGTCCCGCCGGCGAACTGGCGATTGGAACGCAGGACGGCTCAAATGCCGCCGCCGCGCCCGGCATGTCGCAGCGCGAATTCTGGAACTGGCTGGCGGCGTTGGCGCTGCTGCTGTTGATCGCCGAATGGTGGGTGTATCAGCGCGGCGTGCCCACGTTGCGGCGGCGATAGGCAATCGACAGCCGACCGCCTTACAATCGCGTCATGACGCTCGCCCAACGCTCTCGACCTTTTGTCAATTACCTCGACCAGTGGCTTGCCGCGTTGCCGGCGGTCGGCATCAAGAAGGCGCTGCCCGATCCCGCGCAAAGCGCGGTGTTGAGCGTCGACATCATCAATGGCTTCTGCACAGTCGGCCCGCTGGCCAGCCCGCGCGTGCAGGGCATCGTCAAACCCATCGTGGCGCTGTTTAATGCCGCACACAAGCACGGCGTGCGCAATTTCATCCTGACCCAGGACACGCATGCGCCCGATGCCGTCGAGTTCGGCGCCTACCCGCCGCACTGTGTGCGGGGCACCGCCGAAAGCGAGACTGCGCCGGAGCTGCTCGCATTGCCGTTTGCCAAGGACTTTGTGCGCTTTCCAAAAAACTCGATCTCATCGTCGCTTAACACCGGGCTTGACCGCTGGCTGAAGCAGCACGCTGCCGTTCACACATTTGTCGTCGTGGGCGACTGCACCGATTTGTGCACCTATCAGCTGGCGATGCACTTGCGGCTGCGCGCCAACGCACACCAGCTCACGCAGGCGCGCGTCATCGTGCCGGCCAACTGCGTGCAAACCTATGACACGCCGGTGGCGGTGGCGCGCAAGCTGGGCATACCCGCGCATGATGGCGATCTGTTGCACGCCGTTTTTCTTCACAACATGGCCAGCAATGGCGTGGAAGTAGTGGGCCGCTTGCGATGAACAACGCGGAGCGATTGAGCGTGACCGTGCGCGGACGCGTGCAAGGCGTGGGATTTCGCTATTCCGTGCTGCGCAAAGCGCGCGGGCTGAATCTGAGCGGCCGGGTGGCCAACCGCCCGGACGGCGGCGTGGACGTCGTCGCTGAAGGGCCGCGTGCGACGCTGGAGACGCTGCTCGCGTATGTTCAGATCGGGCCGCCCGGCGCTTTGGTGCGCGGTGTCGATGTCGAATGGCAAAATGCGCTCGGCGAATTCCAAGAGTTTGACGTGCGACATCTTTAAGCCGGCTACGGCGACAATTCCGCCAAGAAGAGCGCCGGGTTCTGCTTGCGGCCGCGCACGCTGATTTCGAAGTGCAAATGCGGGCCGAGCGACCAGCCGGTGTTGCCGGACAGCCCCAAAAGTTGCCCGCGCACAATGCGCTGGCCACGCTTGACCACGATGCGATTCAGATGAGCGTAGAGCGTGCGCAATCCGTCGCCGTGATCGACCCACACCATGTAGCCATAGCCATCGTTGTCCCAATCCGCGTGAATCACATCACCGTCAGCGGCCGCGCGCACGGCCGAATTCATCGGCAGCGCAATATCAACGCCTTGGTGATCGCCGAGGAAGCCCCGCGAGATCTGGCCGCTGGCCGGCGCCAGCAGCCATGCCGGGCGGTCGTGCGGCTCAATTGCGGCGACTGCGACCGAAGGGTCGGTTGACGCGGTAAGCGCGTCACGGCCAGGCTCCACGCCAGAGCCGTCAACAGACCAATCGGGCACATTCACGGCACTGGCCCGGCGCGGCGAATTGAGCGACAACGCCAACGCTGATGCACAGAAAACCAGCAAGAAGCGGAAGCGAAAACAAGACCGGCTCATGGATATAGCGCCGGTCAAAGCAGCTAAGCTAATGTGAAGCAACGATGAACAGAGGCAACCAGCTACGCAATTATACCTATCATGCCGCCTGCACCCCGCAGCGGGGTGCATTTTTCTAAAGGGGAGCGAAAATGGGGGCATGGG
>JANMNW010000291.1:0-30527 GCA_031368515.1 Chloroflexota bacterium | reverse complement strand
ACGCTGACGAATGCCGAGCGCTACATCACGCCGCAACTGAAAGAGTACGAGACGTTGATCTTGAACGCCGATGAGCGCATTGCCGACATTGAGCGTCGCTTGCTGATCGAACTCAATCTGGCCGCAGCCGCCCATGCCCGCGCCTTGTTCAACAGTGCGCAACTGATTGCGCGTATGGATGTGGCAGCGGCACTGGCTGAAGTGGCTGCGAGGAACAACTACGCCCGTCCGCGCTTTAACGACGTTGGACGCATCGATATCGCTGGCGGCCGGCATGCGGTCATCGAACAGCTGCTTAACGAAATCCCGTTTACGCCCAATGACACTCGCATCGACGCTGATGCGCGCATCCTCGTAATTACCGGGCCCAACATGAGCGGCAAGAGCAGCTACATGCGCCAGGTGGCGTTGATCGCTTTGATGGCGCAGATCGGCAGCTTTGTGCCGGCCAAGTCAGCCGATCTGTCCATCGTCGACCGCATCTTCACACGCATCGGCGCGCAAGATGAGCTTACAGCCGGCCAGTCGACCTTCATGGTCGAAATGGTGGAGACGGCCAACATCCTGCATCATTGCACGCAGCGCAGTCTTGTGATTCTGGACGAGATCGGGCGCGGCACCAGCACGTACGATGGCCTGGCCATTGCATGGAGCGTGATTGAGTACTTGCACAATCACCCTGAGCGCCGCGCCATGACGCTGTTCGCCACGCACTATCACGAGCTGATTCAGCTGGCTGGCACGCTGCCGCATGTGCGCAATTTCAACGTGGCGGTCAGCGACGAGGGCGGGGCGGTGGTGTTTCTGCACAAAGTGGTGGAAGGCGGCGCCGACAGAAGCTATGGCATCCACGTTGCGCAATTGGCCGGCCTGCCGAGCGCGGTGGTGCACCGGGCCCAGGATGTGTTGCGCCAGCTTGAGGCTGATGCGCCTGTCGGCGAATCTGCGGCGAACCCGCCACTCGATGCGCCGGGACAGCTGTCGATGTTTGTCGAAGAGTCACCGGCGCTCGACCGCTTGCGCGCGCTCGATCCAAACACGCTCAGCCCCATCGAAGCGCTGACCGCGCTCTTTGAGCTTAAAAAGCTGGCCGGAAAATAACCCCGGCGCCATTATTTTGGCCGTGTTGGATTTTCTGCTGCTGGCGCGGCCGCGCGCGCCACATGTGACCTGGGCATAACCCGACGACGACCTTCGCCTCTCGAAGGTGTACGCAACACGCGCAGGTTGTCTCTGTTTGCCTGGAACACAACACATGAACTTCACACCCGACGCCGCTTTGGCGGCGAAATCAAACGACGAATTGGTGGCGCTGTTTGCCGCGCCCGCTCCCTGGCCGCTCTGGCATATCATCGAGACCCTGAGCCTGCGCGGCGCGGACGCGGTCGATGCCGCCGTACGCGGTTTGCGCCATCCTCATCCGCAGGTGCGGCGCTGGTGCGCGGAATTGCTCGATCATGGCGGCGACGACCGCTGCGTCGAACCGCTGGTCACGCTCATGGACGATCCAGTGGCGCACGTGCGCCGGCAGGCGGCGCACTCGCTGTCGTGCCAACGCTGCAAGGTCATCCCGCTGCACATTCAAGCGCATGTGGCGCGGCGCATGGTCGAGTTGGCCCTGCACGACCCATGCGTGCGCGTGCGCGGGCAGGCGCTGGCCGGGCTGGAGTTGCGGCCGGACACGGCGACGCCGGATGTGCTTGCCGCGCTACGGGCGCAGCATGACGAGCTGCTGGCCCGCGATCGGCTCAGCAAGCGCGAACAGTCGCTGGCGCGCGCGTTGCGCGATACATTGCGGCGAATTGACGCGCTGGGCGCTTGACACTGTCGCAGTGATATGCATAATCTCGCGCACTGTGCTGAAAGTGATGCTTATGACCCTTATCGTTTGTTGTGTTGCGCCTGCGCGCAATGCTGACACGCGGCTGTTGGTCGTAAGATAACGTTTGAACGAAAACCAAAAGCAAAGCCGGTGGCAGCAACGCCACCGGCTTTTTTGATTTTCCAGTGTGTCTATTCAAAGGAGCAGTCATGAATCTTGTCATTCGCCATTCCGAACCATCGGACGCCGAGGCGCTGCATCGCGTGTTTACGTCACCGCGCGCGGTGTGGGGCACATTACAGTTGCCATACTCATCCGTCGAGATGTATCGCAAACGCATCGCCGAACGCCCTGAGGGCGTGTATCAACTGGCGGCGCTGGCCGAGGGCGAATTGGTCGGTGCGGTCGGGCTGCACACCGTCGCCAATATGCGCCTGCGTCACACCGGCTCGATCGGCATGGCTGTGCGCGATGACTGGCAGGGCAAGGGCGTCGGCAGCGCGCTGATGCGCGAAATACTTTCTCTGGCCGACAATTGGCTGAATCTGAAACGCGTCGAGCTTGAGGTGTACATTGACAACCCTGCCGCGATCGCGCTGTACACCAAGTTCGGTTTCGAGCGCGAAGGCGCGAAACGCGCGTTCGCTTTTCGCAACGGGCAATACGTCGACGCGCTCATGATGGCGCGCGTGCGCTAGGCGCACAGCCCGGCGATCAGCACATCCAATGCCGCGTGCTCGTCCATGCGGCCGGTTTTGATTGCCGCGTCGGCGTCGAGCAGCGCGTCCATCGTGCCGAACAGCTCGGCGCGGCTGAAGCGGCCGGCTTGCTGCAGCGCTTTCTTGGCCACAAACGGGTGCACGCCGATGGCTTGCGCCAGCGCATCGCCGCTGAGATCCGGATGGTCTTTGACCTGGATCAGGATGCGCGTCTGCCGGGCGATGTGCGAGAGCACGACCAGCGGCGATTCGCCGCGCGTGACCACGCCGCGCACCACGCGGTAGGCTTCGTCGGCATTGCGCAGGCTGATGGCGTCGATGAACTTGAAGATGTCGGCCACATCCTCGTCGGGCACCAGCAGTTCGACGTCCTTGGTTTCGATGCGCCGGTTGAGCGCAAAGGCGATCAACTTGTCGAGCTCGTTGTCGAGCTTGTGCAGATAGGTGCGGCTGTCTTGCGCAAAGTGATCGCGGTCGTTTTTGTCGCCGCGATTGATGCGCGTGGAGAGCAATTGCGCGGCGGGCGGGGTAAGTTCGCCACCCTTGGCTTTGGCGCGCTCAATCAGCCAGCGCGCGGGATCGGACGGCAAGCCGAACGCTTTGATCGTGCCGCCGTTGGCTTTGTCTTCGGCCAGCTTAATGAGCCCGTGGCGCTCGTCGAGCAAATCGTCTTCGGCGAAGATCAAGCGTGTGGCCTCGTTCATCGTCGGCAAATAGTCCAGCAGCTTTTGCAGCGGCGATGCGCCATCGGCCTTGTCGTCTTTCTTTTTGCCTTTCGGCGCAGACAGCCCGCTGACCCAGTTGCGCGCGATGACGAGCCGGCGTTCGGAGAGAAACGGCATGGCTTCGCACTCGCCCATGACATCGTCGAGCGATGCGCCGCGCTCAAACACCGATGTATTCATCGCCGCAACATCTGGCTCGCCCAGCTTCGCCTTCATCTCCGCGATGCGTTCGTCGCGGTCAAGCGCGTTGGGTCCGTGAAAGAGGTACCACATGGGTAGTGCTGAGTCGTGAGTCCCGAGTCCCGAGTCGTAAGTCCCGAGTTCCGAGAATGATAGCGGAAGTGGAGCGGCCAAGCGAGCTAAAAGTACCTATTCTCGGGACTCGGGACTGTGATTGGGACTCAAAGATACCCATTCCCCCGATACCATTCATATGTGCGTTGCACAGTCTCCTCGAATGGACGGGTGCGCAGGCCAAGCTGCGCGCGGGCTTTGGTTGCATCAAACCAAAAGGTGTCGCATGCCAGGCGCAACTGCTCGCCGTTGATCGGCAATTGCGCGCCAAGGGCTTTCAACCAATCCACGGGATAGGCCGCTGTCTTTACAAGCGCGCGCGGCAGTTTGAACGTGCTGCTGCGTCGGCCAACCACGCGTTTGCATACGATTAGCACATCGCTGTGCCAAAGGTTTTCGCCGTTCAAAAGATAGCGCTCGCCTGTTGCGCCGCGCTCAAAGGCTGCGATATGGCCGTCGCAAACGTCGGCCACGTCGATCATGCCCACGCCGCCGGGCGGGGCAAACGGGATGTCATGCTTGGCCAGCTCGGTCACAAGGCTGCCGCCGATCAAGTTGACATCGCGCGGCCCCATGATCACGGCCGGGTTGACGGTGACGACATCGAGGCCGTCGCGCACGAACTCGGCCGCCACTTGCTCGGCCAGCACCTTGCTGTAACCGTAGTGATATTCGGCCGGCTTCAAGTTGTAGCGCGCGGTTTCGTCGACCGTTTGCCCAAAAGACGCCCGGCCCATGGCCGCGCTGCTGCTGGTCACCACAGTGCGCCTGACTTTGTTGGCGCGCGCCGCCCGCAGCACATTGCGAGTGCCCTCGACATTCACGTGATACATCTGCCGCGTGTTGCTGCGCCAATACGTGGCGATCGCAGCCACGTGAAAGATCGCGTCGACCCCGCGCGCGGCGTGCTGCAGCGCCTCGGGTTCGGTGACATCGCCCAGGACGTCTTCGTAAGTCAACCCTTGCAGCGCTTTGAGCGACGACGATTTGCGGCGCATGGCGCGCACGCGCCAGCCGCGCTGTGTCAGCGCTTCGACCAGATTGGCGCCGACAAAGCCGCTGGCGCCGGTGACAAGTGCGAGCATGCGGCCATGATACGCGGCGGGCCGGCGACCTGACAGGAAAGGAAACGTTAAGCTAATCGAATCCGCGCGGTCCGACGTCGTCAAAACACGCCGCACCCGCTTCCATGAAGTACTTCTGCCACTGCTGCGTTTGCCACGTCGCACGCGTTAGCCGGGACAAATTTGCGGTGCGCCAGTCGGCTGCGGCTTCCGGGTTGTAGTTGCGCGTCAAGCCCGCCGCCACCCGGCATCGGTCGTCGCTATTAAGACGGCTGAAATTGCTCATTAGCGCCGGCACCGCATCGGAGGTTTCAATCGCCAGTTGCCCCAGATACAGGGAATCGAGCCGCTCGGCCGCGCGCGTCGTTTCTGGCGCGTTTGCCGGCGTCCGGTTCACAATGCGCTCGATGTTGGTGCGCACGATCAGGTCGATCGGGTTGATCAGGTTGAGCGCCAGCAACGTCACCAGCCCGCTGACGACCGCCCCAAAAGTAAAACGCTCCGCGCGCTCACGCAATGTGGTCAGCACAAACCATGCAAACACCGCCGCCAGCCAAAGCATGAACGCCGTTGTGTACAAACGCAGCTCGGTTAGGCCATACACCTGCATGTAAATCGACATCCGATGCAACGCCGATGCCATGATCACATACAGCAGCGCGATCAGCCCTCCTGCCAGCACGCGAAAGGCCGTGGCGTGTCGCGGATTGTCGCGGCGCGTGATCCAGTGCGCCGCGAGAAGCACGACCAGCAGCAATGCCGAGACGACGACCAATTCAAAGAAGCCGCGCCGCGCGTATTCAGCGAAGGTCAGCTGGTTGCTGGCATCGGCGGTATCCAGCACGAGCGCGGCGCCGCCAAAGAAGTAGCGCACCTGCGTGATCACAAATGTGGCGAACAGTGCGTTGAGCAACCCGAGCACAACGCCGATCTCCACAATGCCCAGCGAGAATACAGCCAGCCCGCTCGGTTGCGCATGGTTTTGGTTGTGCGGAAAGAAGAACAACAACCACAGCATTCCCGCCGCCAGCCAGGCCCAGAACCCGCTCAGAAACGCGCGGGTGATCAGGGAGTCCAGGTCGAAATTGAACACATCGCGCAGCAATTGTTCAAAATTTGCGTCTGCCGCGGCGAACAGACTGCCAAAGATCGCCAGCAAAGGCAGCGCCAGCACCACTCCCAAAACCAGCCGCGTTAACAGGCGCGAATTGCTACCGAGATTGAACTCGCGCCAGCGCGCTTCCATGATCGCCAGAGGCAACATGCCTGTCAATGCGCCGATGCCGCCCATCACTGCACTTCGCAGATAGGCGCCGATGCCCGCGACCACCACCCTGCCAACCCGGCCGCGATACGCCAGCACCGCCAGACAGCAGAGCACTGCGGCCACGTTGAACGCATTCAGTGTGGCCGTGTCGCGCACCGCTAGCATGCCGGCGAACACCAGTGCGGGTAGCGCAAACAAGCGGCCGCCGCCTGTCAGCCGCTCCTTTCGCAAGCGAGAGACGCCAAACACGCCGGCCAGCAAAAGCGCCACGGCCATTAGCACGTTGAGCCCCCACGGTGTTTCTTTTAAGAGGCGATCGGCCAAAAAGCCAAACACCAGCGCTGCGAGAATGATGGTGAATGCAAGTTTGCTGCGGTGAGTCATGCCTTGATTGTCGCGTGCTTTGCCTGTTGCGCCCTATCCGCCAGCTACGCAAATCTGTCAATTTCCCCCCGCTAAAGGGCTTTGAGAGGACCGGAAAGCTCTCAAAATCTATCAACGACCGCTTTGGCGCGCTATCTATTACGATGGGCCTCCATGGAATTACTAAACCTGCTCAAAGCCGCCATCATGGGCATCGTCGAAGGCCTGACCGAATTCCTGCCCGTGTCGTCGACCGGCCACCTGATCGTCGCCGAAGCTGTCCTGGGTTTTCGCAACGCGGTGGGCGGCGAGAGCGCGGCCCAGACTTTCGAGATATTTATCCAGCTTGGCGCCATCCTTGCTGTGGTGGTTTATTTTGCGCGGGATCTGCTGACGCTGATCGCGCGCGCGGCGAAAGACGGCGCTGCCGCGCGGGTGCTGCTGAACGTGCTGATCGCCTTCATTCCTGCTGCGGTTGTCGGCCTGCTCTTCAGCAGCACCATCAAAGCCTACCTGTTCAACCCACGCACAGTGGCCGTTGCGCTGATACTCGGCGGCATCGCCATGTTGCTGGTTGAAGCGCGTCACCTTGCGGCGCGCACCGAATCGGTTGAAAAAATGCGGCCGATGCAAGCCCTGGGCGTTGGACTGGCGCAGATCGTCGCGCTGATTCCCGGCATGTCGCGCTCGGCATGGACATTGATCGGCGGCATGTTTGCCGGTCTCGATCGTTCGACCGCCTTGCGATTTTCTTTTTATCTTTCGATTCCGACTTTGGGCGCGGCCACCATCTACGATTTGTACAAAAGCCGCGATCTGCTGTCGGCAGACGCTGTTCCAGCCTTTGCGGTTGGCTTGATCGTGTCATTTGTCGTTGCGCTATTCGTGGTCAAGTTTTTACTCAATTGGGTGGCGCGGCATGACTTGAAGCTGTTCGCCTGGTATCGCATCGCGGCGGGTTTGGCGTTGCTGGCGCTGACGGCGACCGGCTTTTTGAACGGCTGAACGCTGCAGTCGGCAGCGCTGCGGGCTGCGCGCCACCCGCAAAACGTCATCCTGGAGAAGGGTGAAACGTCACTGAGCGAGACGCCACAGCGTGTTATATTTCACCGCCAATTCGGCATCATTGTGCGTGGATTCCAGCTGTGAATGAGTTCACAGCGTCAAAGTCAAAGGTAAAAGACGTTATGGCAGACGAGAATCAACCCCTCGAAAACGCCGAAGACGCGGCAAAAAAGGCCGCGGCTGCGGGCGCAAAATCGTGGAAAAATCTGACCGGCCTCAAGCCTGTGGCCAAGCCGGGTGCGGTTGCGCCCAAGCCCGTTGAGGCGGCTGATGCGGCTGCCGCAGCCCCGACGCCGGTTGTGTCCAAACCTGTTGCGCCGGGTGCTGGCATCAAGCCGGGAGCGGGTCTTAAGCCCGTGGCCCCGGGCGCTGGCATAAAGCCGGTTGCGCCGGGTGCGGGCATCAAGCCAGCGGCGCCTGCCGCGCCCGCCGCGGCCGCTCCTGTTGCGGCCAAGCCGGCTGCGCCTGCCGCTCCCGCTGCGACGAGCGCGCCAAAAGCCGCCGCCGTGAAAAAGGAAGAGGCGCCGCCGCCTCCGGAGCCTTCTTCGGTGTCACGCCGCGAGTTTTTGAATTATGTGTGGGGCGCGTCGATGACGTTGTTCCTGGCGCAGTTCGGCGGGCTGACGTATCTGTTCTCGTTCCCGCGCTTTCGCCCAGGTCAGTTCGGCGGAAAAATTCCGGCCAGCGTCGCCGACATTCCTGAATTGAACAAGCCCCCTAAAGCCAACGATGTGGGCAAGTTCTGGCTCGTCAACACCGACGACGGTGTGAACGTGCTCTACAAGATCTGTACACATCTGGGTTGCATTTATCCATGGTCGGATGCGGCGGGCATCTTCGCTTGCCCGTGTCATGGTTCGCAGTTCCAGTTGGGCGGCAAATACATCGCCGGCCCGGCGCCGCGCGATCTCGACAAGTTTGCTTTTGAAGTGCTGGATGCGGGTGGCAATGTTCTCGCAAGTGTGGATAACGGGCTGCCGGTCAAGCTGCCCGCTGGCGCGACGACCATCCTGGTCAATACCGGCCTAAAGGTCTCGGGCAATTCACACTTTTAACGCGGTTGCATAGCTTACGGAGGAATTTACTTTATGGCAGTCATTGGCGAAAAGCTGGTCAAGCAACTGCGTTCGGTTGGCGTAAAAGGCACGGTGGCGCAACGCCTGGATGATGCGTTCACACGCTTTACATCCGGCTTGAGCTGGAATGATGTGCGTGGCGTGCTGCGCGGCGATCCGCCGGCCAAGCCCAACCCGCGCGTCAAACCGCACACCGAAGGCTTTTGGTTTCACATCCGCCCGACCTTTTATCACGAGGCGGTCACCACGCTCTATCCGACCTTCCGCTTGGGCATGTTGTCAGCGCTGTTCTTTCTGTGGGAAACGATCACCGGTCTTTATCTGATGATCTTCTACACGCCGTCGCCCACCGCGGCGTTCCCAAACATGATCGACATCATGACCAACGTGCCGTTCGGCAAGTTCATGCGCGATCTGCATCGCATCGGCGCCGAAGGCATGGTCATTGTGGTCACGCTGCACATGATGCGCACTTTTATCACCGCGTCATACAAAAAGCCGCGCCAGTTCACCTGGTTCACCGGCGTGCTCTTGTTGATCATCACGCTCTTCCTTTCGTTCTCTGGCTATCTGCTGCCATGGGATCAGCTGGCGTTCTGGGCGGTGACCATCGGCACATCGATGGCCGATGCCGCGCCGCTGGTCGGCCGTGAAGTCAACTTGCTGCTGCGCGGCGCGCCGGACATCGGCGCCGGCGGCCTGCTGCGCTTCTATCTGTTCCATGTCATCTTGTTCCCGTTGATCGGCTTGGTCTTTTTGTTTGTGCATTACTACAAAGTGGTGCGCTTTGGTATTTCGCTGCCGCCTGAAATGGAAGCGGTGGGCGACGACACCGCGCGCAAAGTGCCGCCGGAGAAGCGCGTCAACTTTTTGCCGGACATCGCCACAAATGAGATCATGTACACCGCGGTCACGTTTGCGCTGCTGGCACTGCTGAGCGCGACGGTGTTCGCCGCGCCGCTCGAAAATCATGCCGATCCGAAACAGACGCCGTTGCACACCGTGGCGCCGTGGTACTTTTACTGGCTACAGGGTTTGCTTAAGATCCCCAATGTGATTCCAGGCTTGGGTTTCCTGGATTCGTTCTTCGTCAACACGCTGGGCCTCACCCCCAAAGTGTTCTGGGGCGTGATCATGGGTCCGGCCTTGATCGGTTTGCTGTTTATCGTGCCTTACGTCGATCCGAACCCAAGCCGCCGCTATGGCGATCGCAAGGTCATGCTCGGCATCGGCGCCGCCTTTACTGCATTGATTCTGTATCTTTCGCTGGCGGGCCGCCCGCTGGGCGTGCCGCTGACGGGCTTCGGCTTTGTGGGTGGCGACCCCGCAGTGGAAGTGGGTCAGGAGTTTATTCCCGACGAAGGCGAAGGCATCGTTAAGGAAATGAGCTTTGAGGCGCTCGTTCCAGGCTCGTTTGAAGTGAATGGCAGCCCGAATACCGGTGCCGCTGAACTCGACAAACTCATCCGCGATATCAACGAAGATATCAGCATACGCAAGCAACAGGGCGACCCCAACGGGCGACTAATGCCGGCGGATGCAAAGGGCAGCATCCAGATCGAAGAGATCCAGGTTGACGTGCGCAAGTTCACGCTCTTTATCGATTACACCGATGCCAAGGGCAAGCCGCAGAAGTTTCAGAAATACATCTTCCTGCATAAGGAATCGGGCTACGCGCACTGACGCGGCACTGAAGGACACATCCGATGTTCAAGAAAATCATCACGTTTCGCCCGAGCTTTACGCTGCGCGTGCTGGCCGGCCTGTTTGGGTTCCTGCTCATGCTCAGCGTGTGCATGGTCACCTATGTGCTTGACGTGAGCGCCAACCTGAGCGAGCGCGACATCCAGTTTCGCGGCCGCCTGATCGAACAGGGCGCGCGCTACTACAAAGAACAGTGCGCACGCTGCCATGGCGCCGATGGCCTTGGCATTGACGGCTCCGGCCCCGGCATTAGCAACGAGGCGTTTCTCGGCAAGACAGAATTTCGCGAGGTTGACGGCCAGCGCGTGATCGTGCAGACCACGCCCAGCAAGCGCTTGGCGGAGTTGGGCTACAAGGGCACGTTGCGCGACTATGTGCGCAGCGTCATCGCCTCTGGCTTGCCGATCAAGAGCAGCAACGTGTGGGCCGATCCGCATCCGCCGTTCAGCGCGTCATACGGTGGCCCGTTCCGCGATGACCAGATCGACAACGTCACCAGCTTTGTAATTAACTGGGCGCAAGCGCCTTATCCGGATGCCAATGCGATTCCGCCCGCTCCGATCGGTGGTGGTGTTGTGGCCACTGCGGTACCGCTGTCGGCTGAAGAGACGGCTGGGCAAGAGGTCTACCTCAAGGCCGGTTGCACGGCCTGTCATGCTATTAAGGGTGTGGGTGCTCAGGGCGCGGTTGGTCCCAACTTGAGCAAGATCTACACGGTGGCGGCGGAGCGCATCGCCAGTGAAGATTACAAGGCCAAGTTGACCGGGCAGCCGGCCGCGACGACGGCGGAAGAGTACATCATTCAGTCCATTCATCACCCGGGCGCCTACACAGTGCAAAAGTGCCCGCAAGGCGCCTGCACAGCCGGCGTGATGCCGCAAACGTACGAGCAATCGATCTCGGCAGCCGACTTCAAAAACTTGATCGCCTTCTTGAAGACGCGCAAGTAGTTTGATCGATGTAAACAGGGCCGAAGCTCCAGCTTCGGCCCTGTTTTGTTTTTCCAGCGCTGTGCCGGCGGCTGTACACTGGTGCCATGCTTCCCTCTGACCAGCGCGCGGTTCAGCGCGTCACGATTGCGTTGATGCTGGCGCAATCGCTTGCTTCCGCCGCATATTCGTCGTCCATAGCCGTCAACCAACTTGCCGCCGTCGAAATGACCGGCAACAAAGCCATGGGCGGACTGCCGACCACCGTGGTGCTGGCGGGTTCGGCGCTGATGGCCTATTTTGCGGGCAAGCTGGTCGGCCGCTATGGCCGCCGCAATGTGTTGACGCTGGGCGGATTCTTTGGCGCGCTGGGTTCGGCCATTTCAGGCGTGAGCGTGATCATTGGCGACTCGTTGCTGTTTTTTGTCGGTTTGTTCGTGCTGGGCTTTGCGCGCGGCATCATGGAGCAGGCGCGCTATACCGTGGCTGAGATCAACCCGCCTGACCGGCGCGGCTATGCGTTGAGCCTGGTGGTTTGGGGCGCCACCATCGGCGCGGTTGGCGGCCCGCTGGCCGCGCCGTATGCCAGCGCGCTGGGCCAGCGTTTCGGGCTGCCCTATTACGCCGGACCTTCGTTCAGCACGGCGCTGATTTACATCATCACCGGCATTGTGATCTTTGTGCTGCTGCGTGTTGATTTGAAAGCGCTGGCCGCGCGGGTGGGTGGCGGGCCAACGCAGCCTGTGGCCGAGTCTGCACAGGTGAGTTCAAACCACCCCACCGGGCGACCCATCTTCGAAGTGCTTCGCACAAACGTGGCTGCGCGCACCGCGTTGATCGCCATGGCGGTGGGGCAGGCGTGCATGGTGCTGATGATGTCGTGCATCAGCCTGCACATGAAAGATCACGATCACCCGCTGAGCGATATCGCTGCGGTGATCAGCATTCACACCTTTGGCATGTTTTTCTTCTCGCCGGTGGTTGGAAAATTAACCGACCGGTTGGGCCGCCGCACGGTCATTTTGTATGGCGCAGGCATTCTGATGCTGGGAGCTTTTCTTGTGCCGGTCTCGCTGAATACGCCGGTCATCGCATTTGCCGAGTTCATGGTGGGCCTGGGTTGGAGCGGTTGCTATGTGGCCGGATCGGCCTTGCTGACCGATGCGTTGGGTTCGCTGGAGCGCGCTCGCTTGCAGGGCGCCAACGACGCCCTTGTTAATATTGGCAGCGCGGTTGGCGGGTTGAGCAGCGGCATTCTGCTTCAGTATGTCGGCATTTGGCCGCTCGCGATGATCGGCATGCTGGTCGCGTCTGTGCCGTTGATCATGGCGGTCACATCCAGCCGTCAGCCGCGCAGCGCCAACGCCGTGTGACGCGTGCGTTGGGCGGAGCCGCGTTCGCAATTTGCGTGTAGACTCTCGCGCGAGTGATGCTGACGCCTCTTCAGGAACAAACGCTGAGCCAGATCGTTTCGAACGCGCTGGACGTGGCTTTTCCAGCCGCACAGATCGAAGTGTTGGTCGAAGGCGTGAGCGTATTTTCGCGAGCGTTTGGCTATCTCGATTCGCAGACGCGCAAGCAGCAGGCGCAGGCGGACACGCGCTTCGATCTGGCCTCGCTGAGCATGATCTTTACCACGGCGGCGTTTATGACGCTGGTCGACGACGGCATGGTCGCCATCGATCAACCCGTGCGCGATGTGCTGCCCGAGTTCAGCGGCTTGCGCAAGATCGCCGCCCATCCCCGTCGTGAAGCGCCCGGCGAGCTGGTCGAGTTTTATCCGCGCGGCGCCGGGCTGGTAAACACCCGCAAAGTCACCTTCCGGCACTTGCTGGCGCACAACTCCGGTTTGCCGGCGTGGCTACCGCTACACCTGGTCGAGGCCGAGATGCGCGAGGCGGGCAAGTCGGCGGCGCACATCGACTACACGCTGCGCGATATGGTGACAGGCACGCAGTTCGCCTATCCGCCCGAATCGCGAGTGGTGTTTTCAGACGTCGGGTATCTGATACTGGGTTTTGCGATCGAGCGGCTGGGCCGCAAACCGCTGCGGCAGGTTATGCGCGAGCGCGTCGTCGATCCGCTGGGCATGCTCAGCGTGTGTTTTGGCTCGTTGCCGTGTGACGATGTCGCGCCGACCGAATATGACGAGGCACGCGGCCGGCGCTTGTGCGGCGAAGCGCACGATCAAAATGTGGTGGCGCTGGGCGGTGTGGGCGGGCACTCGGGCTTGTTCGCGCACGCGCGCGATGTGGTCCGGCTGGGCGAGATGTTTCGCACCGGCGGCGCGCCCCTGCTCAACGCGCGCACCGTGGCCGATATGACGCGGCAGCAGTCCAGTGAAGACTCGGTGCGGCGCGGCCTGGGTTTTGCGCTGCACTCGGACAATGAGCTGGCCTCCAGCTTTCCATTTAGCGACAAAGCATACGGTCATCTTGGCTTCACGGGCACGTCGCTTTGGGTGGATCCAGCACGCGCGCTGGTTGTGGCGTGCCTGACCAATCACGCCTATTTTGGCAACAAGAACGACGATGCCATGAATACATTCCGGTCTACCCTCCATCGCGCCCTGGCGGCGATGATTCCGGAGCGATGAACACGCGGCGGGCGCCGGCCGCGCGCAAGGCGTCGCCGACTTCGATCGCATGCGCCGCATCGCGCGCCAGCGCCAGCATGTTGCCGCCGCGCCCGCCGCCGCTCATCTTGGCGCCCAAGGCGCCGGCTGCGCGCGCGCTGTCGCACAACCGGTCGAGCATGACGCTTGACACATCGAGCCGGCACAATAGCGCGTGATTGGCGTTCATCGCCGCGCCCAAAGCCGGCAGATCGCGCGCGCTCAGCGCGGCATGCGCCGCCCCCACTTGTTGAGAGATCGCGTCGAAGAGCGCTTCCAGCCGCGCCGGTTCCACTTGCCAGGCGGCGCGCACCGCGCCGACCGGCACGCGCGTCGGGGTGCTTTCGCCCGAGTCGCCAATCACGATTGGCAAGTCGCTCGCGGCGACTTCACGCAGCAGCCGCGGCGGCTCGCCTTTGACAAAACGCACGGCTTGTTCATGCGCCACGACGGTGTTGTCGATGCCGCTGGGCGTGCCGTGGTGCTGGCGCTCGACGACAAAGGCCAATTCGCTGGCGGCGTCGGGCGAAAGCGCCTGCTGAAAATAAGCCGCCAGGCAGCGCGCCACGGCGACGGACACAGCCGCTCCGCTGCCAAGATTGGAGCTGACCGGGATGTCCGAGCGAATCGTCAGCAACGCTTGCGGTGGGCGCACGCGCAGCCGCCGGCAGGTGAGATAGGCGATCAACGCCAGTGGATGCGGGCGCTCCTGCTGGGTGGGCGCGCGTTCGGGCATGTAGACCACATGGTTTATGTCGGTGGCGCGGATCTCAAAGCGCCCGTGCCGGGCGCGCATCTGCGCATAGGTGCGCAGATGGGGCAGCGGCAGCGCGATCGCCGGCCGGCCATAGACCACCGCGTGTTCGCCGCACAGGATGATTTTTGCGCAGGCGCTGGCGCTGGCATGGCTGAGGTGTGGATGGGCGGTCACCGTGGTAGAAAACTCTAACAGTTTTCATCTCTTTAAGAGATGAAAACTGTTAGAGTTTTCTACCGTAGAATTGCGTAGTTCATGTTTGGCAGTTTGCGCGCGCAGCCCTTTGACACACAGCACCCGAATGTGCGCCAGATCGAGCCGTGGCGGGACGGCCGGCAGCTCGCCGCATTGCTTGAAACCGCCTTTACACATGATTCGATCGACGCCAGCGGCCATCGCATGATCGATCTGCTGCGGAACTATGGTCAGTTCGAACCGACAACCTTTGGGTTTGGCACCAGTTTTGTGTGGGCGGATGGCGCTCGCCTGCTTGGCAACGCCTCCATTCAGCGCAACCCCAGCCGAAAAGATGTGTGGATCATCGGCAATGTGGCCACCGACCGCGGTTATCGATGCCGTGGCATCGGTCAGGCTGTGGTCGAAGCCTGCCTGCGTTATGCCGCTTCACGCCAGGTCAAAACGGTTGCGCTGCAAGTCGATCGCGACAACGGCCCGGCCGTGCGGCTGTATGAACGGCTGGGCTTTCAAGCAGTTGGCGAAGTGACCTATTACGTGCGCCAGTCTTTGCGCCGCCAGGCGCTGGAGGCGCCGCCGCCGACGTCGGTGCTGCCGCGTGACGCCCGGCGCTCCGACCGCGATGCGGTGCTGGGTCTCACCGCGCTCAATTTGCCCCCCGCATTGAGCTATGCCGAGCCGTTTGACCCGTCTGTCTACCGCCTGGGGCTGCGCTGGTCGCTGAGCAATGCGCTGAACGGCAATCCTGAGCGCTGGTTTGTGCTGGACGGCATGGGCCCTGCGCTGGCTGGCGCGGTGCGCACGCGCGTGAACGTTGAAGGCTCGCACCACCACCTGGAACTGCTGCTGCCAGCTGGCGCGCGCCTGGATGCGGCACAGACGCTTCTGGCCGCCGGCTTGCAGCGTATTGAACCCTTTATCAGCAAGCCCATTTATGCCGCGCAATCGCATGCCGACGCAGGGGTGTTTGGCGTGGCGGATGCGGCCTACGCCGCGCTTGGATTTTCTCCGGCGCGCCAGCTGGTTCACATGACGCTGGGTTTGGCCTAGACGGCCGAACCGGGGTAGGATCAG
The DNA here is from genome assembly GCA_031368515.1 of Chloroflexota bacterium. Classification (GTDB taxonomy): domain Bacteria; phylum Chloroflexota; class Anaerolineae; order J036; family Brachytrichaceae; genus CANJQH01. Next base: position 14,859 of record JANMNW010000291.1, on the reverse strand, counting down.
CGCGCATGCCTGAGTTGCCTGAAGTCGAAACCGTTGCGCGCCGATTGCGCGAAGGCTTGGGCGCGCCCGCGCTGCTCGGCCGCACCATTCGTGAAGCGCGCGTGTTGTGGCCGCGTGAGCTGCACGCGGTTTCGGCGCCGGCATTTGCCGCCGAAGTCGCCGGCGCGCGCGTGACGGACGTCAGCCGGGTCGGCAAATACCTGATTATTCACCTGGCCGGCGCGGCGCCAGCAGCCAAACGCGCGCACATGCTGGTGCATCTGCGCATGACCGGAAAGCTGGATGTCGTTCCCGAAGCGGAGGCGTTGACCAAGCACGCGCGCGTGATATGGTCGCTCGATGGCGGGCTGGCATTGCGCTTTGACGATGCGCGCAAATTTGGGCGTGTGTATCTCCCAGTGCGGCTTGAGGATGTTCTTGGGCGGATTGGGCCGGATGCGCTCCTGATGGATCCCGAAACATTTGTCGCGCAATTGCGCGCGAAAAAAGGCGCGATCAAGTCGTTGCTGTTGGATCAAGGATTTGTCGCCGGCGTGGGCAACATATACGCCGATGAATCATTGCATCGCGCCGGGTTGCGGCCCAACCGTCCGGCCAACAGCGTGCGCCCGGCGGCTGCGCGCGCGCTGTTCGACGCGGTGCAGGCGGTGCTGCGCGAAGGCATCGCCGCAAACGGCGCCAGCTTTGACTGGGTATATCCCGGCGGCAATTTTCAGGACAATTTTCACGTGTATGGCCAAACCGGCAAGCCATGCCGCATCTGCGGCACGCCGATCAAGCGCATGGTGCTGGGCCAGCGCAGCACCCACTATTGCCCGAAGTGTCAGCGTTGAGCGCGAAAGATCGCCCATGCCGCAAGCAGGGTGGCATTTTCAATTTCGCCGTCGGCGATGGCGCATTCCAGCGCTTCCCGTGCCATCCAGCGCGTCACGATGATCTCTTCCGCCTCGGGCTCGGCTTCGCGCAGTTCGAGATCGCGAGCGACCACCACATAGCCGCGGCCGCGTGAACGGCGGTTGTGGGCCAGATATGCGCCGATGTAGCTGAGGCTGCCGGCGTGCCAGCCGGTCTCTTCAAGTAGCTCGCGGCGCGCGGCGGCTTCGGCTGTTTCGCCCTCGTTGATCATGCCTCCTGGAAATTCCTCGACCACGCGGCCGGCCGCATGATTGTGCTGATAGGCCAGCAGAATCTCGCCGGCTGCATTGATTGCGATGACTGCGGCAAAGTCGGCGGCGCGCGGCTGATGCACCCAACGCGAGCGCGCTCCAGACGGCAGCAGCACCTCGTCTTCGACCGCATACAGGCGCGGGTGATCGGCGATCACGCGCGAACTGAGCGTGTGCCAGCCAGGAATGTGCGGGCGCGTTTCCAGCAAGCGCGCCGGGCCGGGTTTCTCAATCATGCGCGCGGCGGCGACGCAGCCGGCGATAGCCGCATCGCGCGGCGGCGCGCCCGCTGCGAGCGACGCCAGCACTGTGCCGCAAAACGTGTCGCCTGCGCCGGTCGGATCCAGCTCGCGCGCGTGCGGGGACCTCACGTCATTGCGCGCGCCAGGCTCAAGCACCCAGGCGCCGCGCGCGCCTAGCGTGACAAAACGCAGCCCGCGCCGCGGCAGGCTGTCGATGGCGCCAAACAGCCCGGCTGCCTCATTTTCATTGGCGAAGAATACGTCGCAGCTGTCCGCCAGCGCGCGCACGGCATCGGGCGCCGACTGAACCAGCCGGAAATACGTGCCCGCCGAAATGTGGCGCGCGCCGCGCGCCCGGCAGGCATCGGCAAACGCCTGCATGCGTTCGGCCGTGCTGAGCGCCGCAATGTGCACCCAGTCGAAGCCGCTCAAATCCGATGGCAGTTGCTCGGGCAGCAGCTGTGCTTCGGCGCCCCACGCCGCGCCAAGCAAGGTGGCGCGGCCGCCGCCATGGTGCGCAATTTTGAGCCGGGGCAGATCTTCCGTCCGGACGCTCGGTCCGATCCAGGTCAGCCGGCCCGCCGCAGCCGCAAAGGCATCGGGCAGCGGATCCGGGCGCGGCGCGAAGAGCGTCGCCTCTGCGCCGGCGTTTGCCGCCGCCAGCGCGGTGTACAACCCGGCGCCGCCGATAGTGTTGATGATGCCCGAAGGCAGGTGCAGGGTGTCTTGTGAAGCGGTGCCGACAATCAGGATGTGGGGCATGCGCGGCACTATACCCGCGCAGACAGTAAGCAGAACCTGATCTGTAGTTTGAGCAGTCGGCGGCGTTATAACGGGCCCATGCTCAATCACGCCATTGTCATCGGTGGCAGCATCGCCGGCTTGAGCGCCGCTCAGGCGCTTACCCGGGTCTTTCAGCGCGTAACGCTGCTTGATCGCGATGCCTTGCCCGAAACGCCTGAGATCCGCAAAGGTGCGCCACAGGGCCGCCACATCCATGTGCTGCTGGCGCGAGGCCGGCAGGTGCTGGATGGCCTATTTCCCGGTTTGCAGGATGAACTCGGCCGCGCTGGCGCGCCGATGGTCGATTGGGTGGGCGATGTGGCCGCCTTGACTGAGCAGGGTTGGATGCCGCGCTACGCATCCGAATTGCGATCGCGCGCCTGTTCGCGCGCATTGCTGGAGCATATGCTGCGGCGGCGTGTCCAGTCCAACCCGCGAGTGACGATCATCGATTGTGTCGAGGTTGATGGCTTGTTGACCAGCCCTGCGCGCGCAGGCATCAGCGGCGTGAGGTTGTCGCCGCGAGGGGGCGGCGGCAACCGCATGACTTGCGAAATGGCGGCCGACTTGATGGTGGATGCCAGCGGCCGCACCTCGCGCGCGCCGGAATGGCTACGCGGGCTGGGATTTGCCGCGCCGGAGGAAACAGTGGTGAACGCGCGGCTGGCCTATGCCAGCCTCGCAGTGCGCTTGCCCGCTTCGTTTCAGCCGGGCTGGAAAGTGCTGCTGCAGCGCTTTCGAGCTTCGCGCGGACGGCGGGGCGGCGGTCTGTATCCCACCGAGAGCGGCGACTGGCTGGTGACCTTGGGTGGTGCGCAGGAAGCGCAGCCGCCGATCGATGAGGCCGGTTTTATGGAATTTGCGCGCAAGCTGCGGCCTGAGGCGCTGGCGAACGAACGGCAACCGCTGCTGTATGACCTGCTCCGCGAGGCGCAACCGCTGTCCCCAATCGTTGGCTACCAGCGCACTGACAACCGGTTGCGGCACTACGAGCGCTTGGCGACGCTGCCGGATGGGCTGGTCGTGCTCGGCGACGCAGTCTGCGCCTTCAACCCGGTGTATGGCCAGGGCATGAGCGTGGCGGCGATGGGCGCCGAATTTCTGTTTGGCGCGTTGCGCAGCGGGCTGCAGCCGGGCTTTGCGCTGAATTTTCAGCGCGCGCTGGCGAAGCAAAACGCCACGGCATGGATGCTGGCGACGGGCGACGACGCCCGCGGAATGGAAGTGGCGGCGAGCGTGGCGTTGCCGGCGGCGGCTCGCCTCAAGCAACGCTATATTGAGACCTTTCTTCAGATGGCCGGCCGCGACCGCGCCGCGCACCACGCGTTTATGCGTGTGGCGCATCTGGTCGCCGCGCCATCGGCGCTGTTCGCGCCGGCGTTGGCCACGCGCGTGTTTGCGCGCATGGCGCTGCAGGCGGCGCATCACGGCGGGCAACGGCGCGCAGCCAAAGGCGCGATCGCATAGCAGGAATTGATTTTGAGGAGGAGATCATGCTTCTGACTCACAATGCGGCGGCCGAGCCGCCGGTGTCGCTCAAACGCACGCACATGCTGCTGGCAGTGCAGTCGCTGAACGTGGTGCTGGTGTCTGTCAACCGGCTTGGCTCGTTCACCCTGGGCTATGTGGCGGTCAACGAGTTTTTGCGCTGGGTGGATTTGATCAATCTGCTGATAGTGCCGGTGATCAGCGTGATTGTGTCGTATCTGATCAAGCGCGATCTGGAGTCGGACGAGCGCGCGCAGGCGCGCGCATCCGGCCGTGCCTGGCTGGGCGCGCTGTTTGTGCTCGGCGTCTATTTGCTCGGCGCCGGCTATGGCGCGCATGAAGTGACCAACTATCTGCATGGCAGGTTCTGTCTGCGCGGCGATGAGTTTCCGCTGTGCGGCATCATTGCCTTCAACGACGATGACTTCTCGCACTGGGTGTTCTTTGCCGGTTTTGTGCTGATGAACGTCGCGTTGATGATTTTGCAGGCGCTCTTGCCGTATCGCGGCCGGCTGACGCGTGTAGACATCACATTGCTTGCCGTCAATGGGCTGTTTATCGCCCTCGGTGTTTTTGCCAATCTGGCCTTTGAGCCGATCGGGCTGGATCTGTATGTTGTGGCCGTGCTTGCGTTTATGGCGGCAGTGCTGCTGGCGCGCATGCGCGCGCAGCCGCTGCTGATCTATTTTGCGGTTGCGTTTGGGCTGGGCCTGGTCGCAACGTTTGTCTACAAAGGTTTTCGATTCGCATAGAGTGATGCGCGGCATCGCCCACGGCCCAGGAGTGACCCGCCGCCATCGCCCACACCTCGCCTCTCCCGGAGCCGCAGCTCAGGCGACAGGGGAGGCGAGGGGGCTGAGTGCTAATACAAAATCCTGAGGCGCTCCCCTCGCTGCGGGGATCTTGCAGTCACAGTTGATCATGCGCGTAAAATAGTTCGCTCATGCGCACGCTTGTATCGCTCGACCTCGAAACGACCGGACTCGATAGTGACCGCGACGCCATCCTTGAGATTGGCATCGTCAAGTTTCGTGGCGAGGACGTGCTGGAGGAGTGGAGCTCGGTCATCAACCCCGACCGGCCCATTCCGCCCAAGATCACCGAACTGACCGGCATCACGCAAGCGATGGTCGCCGCAGAGGGCATCAAGCTGGTGGACGGCTTGAGCGCCGCGCGCGAGATCGCTGGAAGCGCGCCGATCGTCGGCCACAATGTGCAGTTCGATCTTGGCTTCATGCGCCGGCACCGCCAGCTTGACCGCAATCCGTCGATCGACACCTTTGAGCTGGCCAGCATTCTGGTGCCGCATGCCGGCCGCTATTCGCTGGGCGCGCTCGCGCAGGAACTGGGCATCACCCTGCCGGCCACGCACCGCGCCCTCGACGACGCGCGCGTGGCGCATCAGTTGTATTTGAAATGCTTTGAACGCGCCTGCGATCTGCCGCGCGAAGTGCTGGAGGAGATCGCGCGCGTGGCCGACATGAGCGGCTGGCCGCTAAGTGACTTCTGGCGCGACGCGGTGGAGCAGCAGCAGCGCGGCACGTTCAGCACGTCGCTGGGCGCCAAGCTAAAAAGGCAACTTGGCGGCGCCAAACGCACAAACCTGGTGCGTCGGCTGGCAGCCACCGATCACATGCCGCTCAAGCCGAAAGACGTCATCGAGCCGCTCAACGTTGACAAGGTTGCGCAGCTGCTGGGGAACGACGGCCCTTTTGCCAAGCAGTTTCCGGGCTATGAAGCGCGTCAGCCGCAGGTGGACATGCTGCGCCAGGTGGTGCAGACCTTTAACGATGGCGGCGATGTGTTTATCGAGGCCGGCACCGGCACCGGCAAAAGCGTGGCCTATCTGGTGCCATCGATGTTGTGGGCGATGCAAAACGGCACGCGCGTGGTGATAAGCACCAACACCATCAACCTGCAGGAGCAGCTTGCGGCTAAAGACGTGCCGACGGTCATCAGCGTGCTGGGCGCCGAGGGCCGCGCCGCGGTGATGAAAGGCAAGGGCCGCTACTTGTGCCCCAATCGCCTGGCGGATTTGCGCCGCAACGGCCCCAAAACGCTGGACGAAGTGCGGGTGCTGACCAAGATTTTGATCTGGCTGCCCAACACGCTCACCGGCGATTCGGATGAACTATTTATCCCGAGCCCAGGCGAGCGCGCGGCGTTTCAACACTTGTCCGCGCAAAATCCGATCTGCAACATGAACACCTGCAGCGCATCGGACTGCTTCTTTCACCAGGCCCGCCGCCAGGCTGAGAGCGCGCATGTGGTGATTGTTAATCACGCGCTGCTGCTGGCCGACATCGCGGTTGAAAACCGCGCGCTTCCGGAGTTCAAATATCTGGTCGTCGATGAAGCCCATCACCTCGAAGCCGCGGCGACCGATTCGCTCACCTACAACATCGACCGCGATGAGGTCGGGCGCATGCTGGGCGAGCTTGGCCGAACCACGGGCCGCAAGCCGAGCGGGCTGTTGCCGGATATTGCCTCGAAGTGCCGCACATCGCTGCCGGTCGAAAAGAGCGCGCCACTCGAGACGCTGTGCGACAAAAGCCTGCAGGCGGTCGGCGGCGTGTGGACGCACGCGGTGAAGTTTTTCGACGAGACGATCGATTTCTTCTCCGGCGAATCGCCGAACGACAACGACTACGCGCAGAAAATTCGCATCACCCAGCCGATCCGCAACCGCAGCGGCTGGACGCGCGTCGAGATTGCCGTCGACACGCTGCTGGTCGAAATCAACGCGCTGGCCAAAAACATGAATTCGCTCTTTCGCGGGCTGACTGAGCTGGCCGAAACCGGGGTCAACGATTTCGACGCGTTGTTGGCGCAGTTGAACGGCCAGATCCGTTTTCTGGTCACCGCTTCGGAACAACTGAACGGCATTGTGAGCAAGCCCAACGACAAGATGATCTACTGGGCCGAAGTCGAAATGCGCCGGGCCGGCCGCGCGCGCCAGCCGCGCGTGACGCTCAGCGCCGCGCCGCTGCATGTTGGCCCGCTCATGAAACAGCATTTGTGGGAAGGCAAAGACGCCGTGGTGCTGACCAGCGCAACCATGCGCACCGCCAACAGCAACAATAAAGCCCAGCCCAGTTTTGAGTATGTCAAGCAACGGCTTGACGCGCAGGATGCGAGCGAGCTGGCCGTCGGATCGCCGTTCGATTACAAATCGTCGACGCTGCTGTATCTGGTGACCGATGTGCCCGAACCCAATCAGCAGGGATATCAGCAAGCCGTGGAGCGCAGCTTGATCGATCTGTTTCGCGCCTCTGGCGGGCGGGGCCTGGCGCTTTTCACCAGCTATACCGCGCTGCGCGCGACCGCGCGCGTGATTGCGCCCGAGCTGCAGAAGAACGACATTATGGTGTATGAGCAGGGCGACGGCACCTCGCGCCGCGTCATGCTGGAACAGTTTCGCGCAGCCGAACGCGCGGTCATGCTCGGCACAAAGAGTTTTTGGGAAGGCGTCGATATTCAAGGCGACCGGCTCAGCGCGCTGGCCATCTGCAAACTGCCGTTTGACGTGCCCACCGATCCGATTTTTGCCGCGCGAAGCGAGACGTTTGACAACTCGTTTAACGACTACTCGGTGCCTGAAACAGTGCTGCGCTTTCGACAGGGCTTTGGCCGTCTGATCCGCTCGCGCAGCGATCGCGGCGTGATTGTGGTGCTGGACCGGCGGCTGATCAGCAAAGGCTATGGCGCGGCGTTTTTGAACGCACTCCCTGGCCCCACGATAGTGCGCGCGCCGGCCAGCATGCTGGCCAAACACGTCAGCGAGTGGCTAGCGCGCTAGCGCCAGCACGCGCTCGGCCTGGCGCACGATGGGCGCGTCGACCATGCGCCCGTCCAGCAAAAATGCACCCGATGCGTCGAGCTGGCGCGAAGCCGCGGCGTCGACGATGCGCTTGGCCTGCGCAACCTCATCCGCCGATGGCGAGAAGTAGCGGTTGATCACATCCAGTTGCAGCGGATGAATCGCCTGTTTGCCCACATAGCTCATCTGGCGGCCAAGCCGGCACTCGTTTTTCAGGCGCTCATGGTCGTCGATCTCGTTGCAGACCATGTCGATGGCGTCCAGCCCATAGGCCGCGCAGGCGGTGACCAAGGCGCTGCGCGCGTAAAACACTTCCCAGGCTTCGCGCGTGCGGGTGGCGCCCATCATGCTGGCATAGTCTTCGGCGCCAAACATCAACCCGTTCAAGCGCGGCCCGCCCGCCTCGCAAATGTCGCGCAACGCCAGCACGGCGCGCGGCGATTCGATCATTGCGATCAACCCAATCGCGCCATCCGGATCGGCCGCGTCCATGCGCGCCAGCGCGTGCTGCACATCGGCCGGGCTATTGACCTTGGGCAGCACAACCGTGTCTGGCCGCGCGTCGAGCGTCATGCGCAAGTCATCTTCAAAATATGCGCTACCAATCACATTGACGCGGATCAGCCGCTCGCGCCCGCCAAAATCCAGCGTGCGCAACGCATCCGCGGCGCTGGCGCGAGCCTGGATTTTGAGGTTGACGGCCACGCCGTCTTCCAGCTCAACGATCACAGCATCGGCGGCCGATTGCGAGGCTTTGGCGAGTTTCTTCGGGTCGCTGGCCGGGGCGAAGAGCATCGAGCGGCGGCGGCGTAGTGCGGGCATGCGCACATTCTCTCACCCACGGGCGTCAAAAACCTGGGAATCGGGGTGTCTTGCCGAGTTTCTTGACATGCCCATGGCTTTGCGCGACACTTCGACGCTTGCAAACATGAAGATTGCCTTGGTCGATGTGCTTCGCGACGAGTTCAGAGGCTACAACGGTACTGCGCTGCGAAGCGATATTTTGGCAGGTGTCAGCGTCGCGGCTGTGGCCTTGCCCTTGTCGCTGGCGTTCGGTCTGGCCAGCGGCGCCAGCGGCGCGGCCGGCCTGGTGACGGCCATGTTGGCTGGCGTGATCATCGGCGCGCTCTCGGGCACGCCCAATCAAATCAGCGGCCCCACCGGCGCGATGTCGGCTGTGCTTCTCGTCGTCGCCAAAGAACACGGCCTTGAGGGCGTTTGGGTGACCACGCTGATGGCGGGCGCGATGATTTTTGTCGTGGGACTGCTCAAGCTTGGGCGCGTGGTCTTGTTAATTCCACGTTCGGTCGTGACCGGGTTTACCAGCGGCATTGCGCTGATCATCTTGACCGGCCAGATCCACAACCTGCTCGACATTCCGACCGCATCCGGAACCAGCGCCCTCAACAAGTGGCAGGAGTTTTTTTCGCGGCTGTGGGCTGGCGAGTTGCGTGCCGATTGGCACACCTTGCTGACCGCCGGTGTCGTGGTTGCGATCATGTTTCTGCTGCCCAAGCGCATCCACCGCATCGTTCCAGCCTCGCTGTTGGGCGTGGCGGTGGCGGCCGTGCTGACGATCTGGGCCGGATTCCCCGAACCCCTTGTCGGCGCGATGCCCCGTGGGTTGATGCTGCCCGAACGGTTTTGGTTTGGCCCAAACACGCTGCCGCTGGCCGGCGAGCTGCTTGTGCCGGCATTGAGCGTCACCATCCTATGCTGTCTGCAAGCGTTGCTCAGCGCCACGGTCTGCGGCAATATGACCGGGCGCAAGATGGACAACGATCAGGAGCTGATCGGGCAGGGCATCGGCAATTTGATCATCCCGTTTTTTGGCGGCGTGCCGGCCACCGGCGCGGTGGCGCGCACGCGGGTGGGCATCGCCAGCAACGGCCGCACCCGGGTGACCGCCATATCGCACGGCGTGGTGCTGTTCTTGCTGGCGTTGCTGGCCGGACCCCTGATTGAACACATCCCGATCGCCGCGCTTAGCGGCGTTTTGGTCGTCACCGTGATCCGGATGAACGACTGGGATGATATTCGCTGGATGTTTCGCCATCGCTTCAAGAGCGCCATCGCCGGCTTTCTGGCGACGATGCTGGCAACGGCTGTGTTCGACCTGACTCAAGCGATCTTGATCGGTCTCGGCTTGAGCGCGCTGGCGTTTATGGTGCGCGCCAGCGACGTGTCGGTCGAACGCAAGGAAGTCGATGTCAAGGCGCTGCAGGCGATCGGCCATAAGATCGACAGCGTCCATCCGGACATGAGCGTGGTGTATATCACCGGGCCGATGTTTTTTGGCGCCGCCGCCCGGCTGCGCGGCGAGCTGGCCAAGCATGGCTGCGAGCGATTTGTGATTTTGTCGATGCGCGGCGTTCCCAACATTGATGTGAGCGGGCTGGAAGTGATTGAGGAGCTGTGGGAAAGACAGCGCGCTTGCGGGGGTGAACTGCTGCTGGCTGCCGTGCAGCCGGCGGTGCGCAGCATGCTCGATCGCTCCCGGCTGACCGACGAGATTGGCGCCGCGAATTTCTTCTGGAGCGCCGACCGGGCCATTCTGGCGGCAAATGCGCGGGTTCCGGAGTAGGGGAAGTGGATTGTAGACAGTAGAGAGTGGATAGTGCCAGCACCATCTATCGACTATCCACGATCGACATTGACTATCAACGCTCTGCTAAACAAGTACTTTCAGTGCGCCCGGCAGCAGCCTGAAGCTGGCCGGAGCGGCGCCGAGCAATTCGCCTTCGGCTTGCAGCGACAGCGGATGGTTCACGCCGCCGAGCTGTTCGACGCGCACCGTGCTTGCGCGCGTCACGCTGACTTTGGGGTGCGCCAGGTGCGTGCCGCGATAGACGCGCGGAAAGTTGATCATGAACTCGATGGGGTTCATCGCGCCAAACACCACCACGTCGAATTCGCCGTCATGCAGCACGGCATCGGGCGCAACGCGCATGCCTCCGCCAAAGTAGCGGCCGTTGCAAATGGTCACCATCACCGCACAGCACTCCAAGCTGTGCGGTGCGCCTGACGCCAGGCTGGTGGTGATGCGCAGGCGCTTGCTGCGCAACCCCAGCACGGTTCGGAAAACCGACAGCAGATACACCGCCCGGCCCTTGCGCCCGCGCTCGGCTTCGCGCGACACCGTGGCGCTGACTTCGGCGTCAAAACCCAGGCCGGCGACGTTGACGAAATAGCGCGTGAGCAATTGCCGGCCCACCATGTAGGCGGTTTCACCCACGTCGATCGCCTGAGTTTGGGCGCGATTGAGCCGCGCGATGGCCGCATCCGTCTCCAGGCCAAAACCCAGCGTGCGCGCAAAATCGCTGCCGGTGCCGCTTTGAATCAGCGCCAGCGCCGGCCGTGGGGCATCGTGACGCATCAGCCCATTCAACACTTCGTTCAGCGTGCCGTCGCCGCCCACGCTGACGATCGTGGCATAGCCGTGCGCGGCCGCCGCCAATTCGGTTGCGTGGTTGGGCGCGCCGGTATGCGCCACGTCAAAATCGGACGCCGACCAGCCTGCGCGCAATTGCCGCTCGATGGCCGGCCAGCGCTCGCGCGTGGCGCCATTGGCCGATGCCGGGTTTACGATGACCAGTGCCGAAGGCATCTGTCGAGTGTAGCGTGCGATTGCGTTTGCGCCCGCTTAGCCTGGATTGAGCTGCGGCATGGGCTGGGGCAGGCTAAAGCTGAATGTGGAGCCGTGCTTGCCGTCGCTTTGCAACCAGATCTTGCCGCCGTGCGCTTCGACGATCGATTTGCACAAATACAAGCCAAGCCCGGTGCCTGGAATGCTTTTGCGCACCGCGCTTTCCGTGCGGGCAAAGCGGCCGAACAGCATGGTTTGATCCTCCGCCGAGATCCCCGGACCCTGGTCGATGACGCTGATCACCACCGAGTCCTTCGTGACAGCCGATGTGACGCGAACATCGCCGCCCGCCGGCGAGTATTTGACGGCGTTGGTCAGCAGGTTGTTGAGCACTTGCGTGATGCGCGCTTCGTCGGCAAACACCAGCGGAAGATCGTTGGGCACATCGGCGATCAGGGTGTGCGACTTGGTTTGCGGCTGCAGCTTGCCGATCACGCGTTTGACCAGCGCGTCGATATCCAGCTCAACTCGCGCCAGCTTGAAGCTGCCGGCTTGAGCGCGCGAGGCGTCCAGCAGGTTTTCGATCAGCTCGGACAAGCGGTCGCTTTCTTCCTCGATCACTTTCAGGCAGTCGCGCACCACTGCTTCTTCCCACTTCGCATCGCTGCGGCGCATGGTGCTGGCGTAGCCTTTGATCAGCGCCACCGGCGTCTTGAGCTCATGCGAGACGGCCGAGATAAAGGTGTTTTTCATCTCGTCGGCTTCGCGAAAGCGCGCCAGGTCGTGTATGTCGGCGATGATGTTGACCAGCCGGCCCTGGCTGTCAAACAGCGGCGCAAACTTGATCTCGACCGGAATCAGCCGGCCGTCCGGCCGGCGCAAATCGCCTTCGACGAAGAGCGGCGCCGTGCTGTTCAACGGCCAGCCGCGCGTTTCGGCTTCTTCCAGGGTCATGCCGGCGCGTTTGTTTGTCAGGATCAGCACCTCTTCAAATCGCCGGCCGATCGCGTCGTCTGAGCGCATGCTGAGCAGGTTGATCAGCGCCTGGTTGAACGTTTCGATGCGGTGGCTGTTGTCCAGAATAGCCACGCCGTCGGCGCTGAATTCCAGGATGGCGTCCAGCCGGCGCTTGTCGTTGTTGACGCGCTGATACAGCCGAGCGTTGTTGACGGCGATGGCGGCCTGGTCGGCGAAGCTCTGCAACACGCGCCGGTCGTTGGAGCTGAATTCGCCGCCCCGCATCCGATAGACATACAGGCCGCCCAGAAACTCGCCATTGATCTCCAGCGGCAGCCAGACTACCTGCCAGAAGCCCAGCCCAACGCGTTGGGCGATTGCCACCAAATTGCGGCGAAGCGCCTGTTCTGCCGCGCGCGTGTCGGCGATGTCATCCAGAACCGGCTGCAGCTGGTCGAGCAACGGCTGAGCCACGCCATACGATGTTTGGATGCGGTAGCGGCCATCCGGCTCAACCAGGGCAATCAGGGCCGCCTGGCCGTCCAAAATCTCAGCAGAAAGCTGCAAGATTAGCCGCAGGACCTCATTAAGATCGAGTTTGGACGTCAGTGCCCGGCTGATCTCGAGAAGGAAGTCGCGTTGGCGGACACGATAATCTGGGAGCATGGAGTGATTGCGACCTTATTCGCTGGATTGTAGGCAAAAATGACGAATTGTGATTCCCGGCCAAACGGCTAGTGAGAGTGATTTATACTTGCAGGGATATCTAACCCGACGCTAATTCAGGCGTGTTAGTTTTACACTTATGCCCGCGTACCGGCGCGGACAGCGCGGACCGCAACTATGCGGAGGTGCAGGAGTGGATCCGGCGGCCCAGATTTTGACAGGACGCACTCGACGCTCCTGAGGTACGAAGCAATGCCGAAGAGTCTGAGAAATAACATCATCCCGATCATCTTGATCATGCTGGTCATCGGCTACGCCGTAACCCAGTTCGCCAATACCGCGCGTCGGCAGGAGACGTACGACATTACCGCAATGGTGCGGGACGTGAAAGATGGAAAGGTAAAGTCCATCAGCGTCTCGGCTGAAAAGACGAGCATGCGCGTGGTGTATCGCGATGACAGCACCAAGCCTGTCACCGTAAACAAAGAAGACGTGGTCGATGTGACCGCGCTGCTCAAGAACTACGGCGTGACGGCCGATCAGCTTGCCGGCGTCACCATCGCAGTTGAGTCTGTGCCGATTCTGGCCCAGATTTCAGGCGCGCTGTTGTGGCTGCTGCCGATGCTTCTGATCGCCGGCTTCTTTTTGGTCACCATGCGCCGCGCGCAATCGGGCGCCGACCAGGCCTTTTCGTTTGGCCGCAGCCGCGCGCGCCGTATGACCTCGGAGAACCCGGTGGTCACGTTTGCCGATGTCGCGGGTTGCGACGAAGCCAAAACCGAGTTGGTCGAGGTGGTCGACTTCCTGAAGAACCCGGAGAAATTCATCCAGCTGGGCGCGCGCATTCCAAAGGGCGTGCTGCTGATTGGCCCTCCCGGCACGGGCAAAACGCTGCTGGCCAAGGCCATCGCAGGCGAAGCCGGCGTGCCCTTCTTCAGCTTGAGCGGTTCGGAGTTTGTTGAACTATTTGTGGGCGTCGGCGCAAGCCGCGTGCGCGATCTATTCGATCAAGCCAAAAAAGCCGCACCCTGCATCGTGTTCATAGACGAAATCGACGCCGTCGGCCGCATGCGCGGCGCCGGCCTCGGCGGCGGCAACGATGAGCGCGAACAGACGCTGAACCAGATGCTGGTCGAGATGGACGGCTTCAACACCGACACCAACGTCATCATCGTGGCGGCGACAAACCGTGTCGATATTCTCGATCCGGCGTTGCTGCGCCCTGGCCGCTTTGACCGTCGTGTCTCGGTGGATGCGCCCGACGTCAATGGCCGCGAGGCGATTTTGAAGGTGCACACCCGCGGCAAGCCGTTGCGCCCCGATGTGGATCTCAATGTGATTGCGCGGCAGACGCCGGGCTTCACCGGCGCAGATATCGAAAACCTGGTGAACGAGGCAGCCATTTTGACGGCGCGTTTGAGCAAGACCGAAATCGGCCAATCCGAGCTGCAGCTGGCCATCGAAAAAGTGGCGCTGGGGCCGGAGCGCCGCAGCCGCCTGATGTCCAAGCGCGACCGCGAAGTGGTGGCCTATCATGAGGCAGGCCATGCGGTTGCCGCGGCGCTGATGCCAGAGGTCGAACTGGGCGTTCAGAAGATCTCGATCATCCCGCGCGGCGCGGCTGGCGGCGTCACCTGGTATGCGCCCGAGAACGAGGACAACCTCGTCAACAGCAGCAAGAAGCGGCTCGAAGCGCGCCTGGTGCCGATGCTGGCTGGACGCGCGGCCGAAGAGATCATCTTCGACGATGTGACCGCCGGCGCCGTCAGCGACCTGGAGCGTGTGACAACGATTGCCCGCGCGATGGTGCGCCAGTATGGCATGAGTGATGAGCTTGGCCCGGTTTCTTACAGCGAGCGCAACGACCTGGTCTTCCTAGGCCGAGAGCTGGCCGAGGGCCGCAACTACAGCGAAAAAGTAGCCGAGACCATCGACAGCGAGGTGAGCAACATCGTGCATCGCGCCTACACCCATGCGCGCCAGCTGTTGTCCGACAACCGCGACAAACTGGTCGCTGTTGCAAAGGCGTTGCTGGACAAGGAAACGCTGGACCCGATGGAGTTCCGCAGCGTGATGGGCACTGGCGCGGCGTAGGCTGCGCAAATCCAACCCGAACTATGGCCGGGGGTGGTTTCACGGAAGTGAAACCAC
>JANMNW010000264.1:0-8122 GCA_031368515.1 Chloroflexota bacterium | reverse complement strand
CTGTGCGCAACAACCTGGCCGCTACCGTCGCGCGCAGGCACGTCGGAGGCGGCGCTGAGCAGTCGCCATGTGCTTCATATCAGCGTGGATGGACTGGGGTCGCATTGGCTGGCGGCGCTGAGCAACGCCGGAGCGCTGCCCACATTTGCGCGCTTGCAGCGTGAAGGCGCCTGGACCCACAATGCGCGCACAGACGCCGACAACACACTTGCTCTGCCAAACCATATGTCGATGCTGACCGGCCGGCCGGTCGGCGACAAATTTAGCGTGCCAAGCTCCGGACATCGCTGGACGGCCGACACAACACAACCGGTTGGCACCAGCGCGCACCAGAACGCGGGCTACTATCTGGCCAGCACATTTGATGTCGCGCATGATCATGGCTTGAGCACCGCGCTATATGCTTCGAGCGAACGGCTCGCTGTGCTTCACCATTCCTACGGGGCAAGTGAAGGCGCGCCAGATTTTGTCGGCCCGGACGACGGCCCGCAAAAGGTCGACGCCTACACAAACTTTGACTCGAATTCGTCGGGAATGCTGGAGGTGCTGCTGGACGACATGGCGGCCGCACCCGCCCGCTATGCGTTTGTGCAGTTCAACGACGCCGACCGCAACGGCCGCGCGCATGGCTGGGGCAGCCCGCAATACAACGGAGCTTTGGCCGACATCGACGGCTATCTTGCGCGGATACTGGATGCCATAGCGGCTTCGCCGACACTGCGCGGCAACACCTGGATTGTGCTGGCGTCCAGCAACGGCGGCGCCGGTTCAAGCAACAGCGCTGCCGGCAACGCGCTGATCTACACCGTGCCGCTCATCGTCTGGGGGCCCGGCATTCCAGCCAATGCCGATCTCTATGCGCTCAATGCGCCGCAAGCGGCGAATCCCGGCGCGTCGCAGCCGCCATACGCCGTTGCGTCTGGGCAGCCCATTCGCACCGGCGACAGCGGCAATTGCGCCCTGCGTCTGCTTGGGCTGCCAGTGATCGCCGGCACGCGCCTCAACGCGCTTCTGTCGCCGTGCAACGGCGCCGGCGGCAGCGCAGGCGCCGTAACGCCGATCGCCACACCCGCCATCGCCCGGCATGCGTTCTGGCGCTACTCGGACAACGACAGCAACCAGGGCGCGACGTGGCGTTACATCACCTACGACGACAGCTCATTGCCATCTGGCGCCGCGCCGCTGGGCTTTGGCGATCCGGTGTCCACCACGCTTAACGCCGGCGCCCCGTGCGCCCGCGCGATGACAAGCTACTTTAGGCACACGTTTTGGCTCACCCGGCCAACCGACTACAGCCATGCCTTTTTGACCGTGCGTGGCGACGATGGCTACATGGCCTTTGTGAACGGCATTGAGGTCGCGCGCGTGAATCTGCCAGCGGACCCGATTGGCCACGAAACCCCGGCGTTGGTCAATATTGGCGGGGCCGACGAAGCCGCCATCGCCACATTCAGCTTTCCGATCAGCCATCTGACCGCCGGCGCAAATGTGGTCGCAATCGAAGTGCACCAGTCGGACGCATGCAGCAGCGATCTGTTGATCGATCCCGTGTTAAGCCTGGCCGCCAAAGCCGCAACGCAGCAGCCAACAGCCACGCCGCAAGCCAATTCAGGCCCCACGACAACGCCGTCGGCCGCCACGGCCACCCCGGTGCGGCTGATCAACCCGCTCTACAGCGCGCTGCTGCCCTTAACCGTGAAGTAGCCCGTACCGTTCGCCAGGCAGACCCAGGGCCGGGCCGGGGCCCGAATCTCATCCCGTCTTCTGTTGACAGACGCCATTTACGACTCAACAATGGCTAAATGCAGATTGACAGCTCACGATCTGCGCGTGCATCTCGCCGCAAACACTGGGCGCACATGGCCGTCGTTGTGGCCGCGTTCAACATCGCATTCGCGGGTATGAGCTTGCTCGCTGGGGCGCCTGCTTCCGGCGCACCGGACGCCGACATGCCTGTATTGCCGGCGAGCCACGAGCCAACGCGTCCGTTGCAGGTGGCGCAGGCTATCAGCGACACGCGTTTTGTCATCCACATCAGTGTTGACGGACTGGGTTCAACCTGGTATCAGCCGCTGCTGGCCAGCGGCGTGCTCACCCACTTCAAGCGCTTGCAGGATCAAGGCGCCTGGACGCACAACGCCCGCACCGATTACGATTTCACCATTACGCTGCCCAACCACACGGGCATGCTCACGGGCCGGCCGGTGCTCGACAAAAATGGTGAGACGGGCAGCGGACATCACTGGACCACAAACACCACTCCGGCGGCCGGCGTCACACTGCATACCAACGCCGGCCACTTCATCGCCAGCGCGTTCGATATGGCGCATGACAGCGGGTTCAGCACGGGCCTGTATGCCAGCAAAGAAAAGTTTATCTTGTACGACGCATCGTATGACGCCGGGCATGGCGCTCCGGATACCAGCGGCGTCGATTTTGGGCCGGACAAGATTGACGCGTACTCGAACTACGACCTGGATTCCACCCGGATGATGAGCGACTTTCTGCGCGCCATGACGAACGCGCCCACCCAATACACATTTGTTCATTTCAACGATGCCGACACCGCGGGCCACGCCAAAGGCTGGGGCAGCGCCGCATACAACGCCGCAATTGCATCCGTCGACGCAAAGCTCGGGCAAATCCTGGCCTTGATCGACGCATCACCGGAGTTGCGCGATCGAACCTGGATCGTGTTGTCGGCTGATCATGGCGGCATCGACCTCGGCCACAACGATGCTACTCGCGCCACCAATTACACGATTCCCCTCCTGCTTTGGGGACCCGGCATCGCAGCCAACATCGACTTGTACGAAGCCAATGGGAGCGCCACCACCGACCCTGGCGCGACCCGGCCAGACAGCGCATCAAGAATCGGGCAGCCCATTCGAAACACCGACACTGGCAACTGCGCGCTGCGTCTGCTGGGGCTGCCGAGCATCCCCGGCTCGCACAGCGACGGCCTGCGCCATGCCTGCGGCGGACCCTCGCGCACCTATTTGCCGCTGCTGTTCGCCGCGTTCGCGCTGTGACCGGCGGCGCGGACCAAGCACGCCCGGCCTATCTCGCACAGTCTGCTATGTTTGGGGCACTCGAACGCCAGGCCTCGCGACTCGGTGTTCAACGCTCTCAAATGACAATTTCTTCTGTTGTAGTGATCGGCGCGGGCACGATGGGCGGCGGCATCGCCGCTCACTGCGCCAACGCCGGCTTGGATGTGACGCTGCTCGATGTGCCTGCGGTCGCCGGCGATCGCAACGCCCTCGTGAAATCGCTTTGGGAACGCCAGCTAAAGGCGCGGCCGGCTGCGCTTTTCTCGGCACAAACCGCCGAACGCGTTCGGCTCGGCAACGTTGAGGACGACTTCGCCGCGGTCGTTGCTCGGGCCGATTGGATCATCGAAGCCATCGTCGAGAAGCTGGAGCCCAAGCGCGCGTTGCATGCGCGCATCGACGCCGCGCGCAAGCCGGACGCCATCGTTTCGTCAAACACCTCGGGCATCCCCATCAGCTCCATCGCCGCCGAACGCAGCGCATCGTTTCAAAGCCATTTCCTGGGCGCGCATTTCTTCAACCCGCCGCGCTATCTGAAACTGCTGGAGATCATCCCCACCTCCCGCACCGAAACAGCCGTGCTGCAGGCCATGATCGATCTGGCCGAAAATAGGCTGGGCAAGAGCGTGGTAGTGTGCAAAGACACACCCAATTTCATCGCCAACCGCATTGGCGCGTTTGCGATTCAAACGCGCATGCGCTCGGCGATTGCGCAAGGCTTTGGCGTCGAGGAAGTCGATGTGCTTAGCGGACCGTTGACCGGCAACCCCAGGACCGGCACCTTCCGGCTGGCGGATCTGATTGGGCTGGACGTTTTGGCGCAAGTGAACAACACGCTGTACGAACTTGCTCTGGACGACGAAAGCCGCGAGTGCTTCCTGCTGCCCGCAGTCATGCAAAGCCTGATCGCGCAAAACGCCTTGGGCAACAAGAGCGGCTCCGGGTTTTACAAAACCGTGCAGGGCGCCGGGGGCAAAGAGTTCTGGGCGCTGGATCTGACGAGCGGCGCCTATGCGCCGGCGTCTAATCCGAGTGTCGCGCTGGTCGCCGCGACGCGCGCGTTGCAATTGGCCGAACGTTGGCGCGCCATTTTCGACGCCGGCGGCGACGAGCGCGGCGCGCGCTTTGTCATCGACACCACGTTAAATATTCTGGCCTATGCCGCGCGGCGGGTGCCGGAGATCAGCGATTCGCCGTCGGATATCGACCGCGCGATGCGACTGGGTTTTGGCAGCGAGATGGGCCCATTCGAAATTTGGGATGCCATCGGCGTGGCGCGCGGCGTGGCACTGATGAAAGCGCAAGGCATCGCCGTGGCGCCCTGGGTCGAAACCATGCTTGCCGCGGGGCGCCCGTCGTTCTACGTCCGAGCTGAGAACGCTCAGCTTGAGGTTTATGCGCCAACGCCTGCGAGAAACGCACCGGCCGCGGCCAGCCGAGCGCCGGCGCCGATTCTTCTCGCCGATCTGGCCGGCAGCCCGCGCGAAGTGGCGCGCAACACGAGCGCCAGCCTGTTTGACCTCGGCGAGGGCGTGTTGTGCCTGGAGTTTCATGGCAAAGGCAACACGCTCGACCTGCAAGTGGCCGAGATGGGACAGCATGCGCTTGATCTGCTGAGCACAGATCGCTGGCGCGGCATGGTGATCGGCAACCAGGGACGGGACTTTTGCCTTGGCGCAAACATCGGCATCTTTCAGGCGGCATTCGGCGATCCCAAACAATTGGATGCCGTGCTCAGCCGTTTTCAGGCATGGGTCCAGGAGTTGCGTCATTCGCCCAAACCGATCGTGACGGCGGTGCGCCAGCGCGCGCTGGGCGGTGGCGCGGAAATGTGCCTGCTGGCCGCGCAGGTCATCGCCTCAGCCGAGACATACATGGGGTTGGTTGAGTTCGGCGTGGGCGTGATACCGGCCTTTGGCGGCTGCAAAGAACTGTTGCGTCGCAATGTCAGCCCGCACGTCACCAGCAGTTCGGTCAACGCACTGCCCCATCTGCAACAGGTGTTTGAAACGATCGCCTTCGCCAAAGTGAGCGAAAGCGCGGCGCAGGCGCGCGAGAACGGCTTTTTGTCGCCGGGCGATGTGATCATGCTCAATGACGAGCAGTTGCTTGGCGCGGCCAAGCGCAGCGTGATCAATCTGGCCGATGCGGGATATCAGGCGCCGCGGCGCGATGCCAGGCCGATCTACGCCATCGGCGGCAAAGGCAAAGCCGCCCTTGCAACCGCGGTCGATTTATGGCGCTGGAGCGGGCGCATCAGCGCGTATGACGACGCACTGGCGCGCGCGCTGGCGCACGTGCTGTGCGGCGGCGATCTGTCCGCGCCGCAGTGGGTCAGCGAACAACACATTCTCGATCTTGAACGCGCCGCGTTCGTCGATTTGGCGCAGCGGCCGCAAACTCAGGACCGCATCGCGCACATGCTTAAACATGGCAAACCCTTGCGAAACTGACGCCGTTATCGTGTCCGCCACGCGCACCGCCGTCGGACGCGCACACCGCGGCAGCCTGGCCACGGTGCGTCCGGATGACATGGCCGCGGCGGTCATCTCCGCGGCCGTCAAGCGCGCGTATGGTCTGGACCCGGCGATGATCGACGACGTGATCATGGGCTGCGCCATGCCCGAAGCCGAGCAAGGCATGAACATCGGCCGCATCGCGGCGTTGCGCGCCGGGCTGCCGCACACGGTCGCCGCCCAGACCGTCAATCGCTTTTGTTCGTCGGGCTTGCAGACGGTTGCGCTGGCCGCGCAACAAATCATGAGTGGCATGGGCGAGGTCATCGTGGCCGGTGGCGTTGAAAGCATGAGCATGATCGGCATGTCCGGCAACGTGTTTGCGCCAAACCCGACTCTGGCCGAGCTACATCCAGAGGTTTACATGCCGATGGGATTGACCGCCGAGCGTGTTGCGGAGCGTTATGCCATCGGCCGCGAGGAACAGGACGCCTTCGCGCTGCGCTCGCACCAGAATGCCGCCGCCGCGCTCGACACCGGCGCGTTCAACGATGAAATCGTACCTCTGGATGTGACCGTCACACGCGCGGCCGACAGCGGCGGCTATAACCGGCAAACCTTTCGTTTTGACAGAGACGAGGGCGTGCGGCGCGACACGTCGCTGGAAGCGCTTGCAAAACTCAAGCCTGCGTTTAGCGCGACCGGGACGGTCACAGCAGGCAATGCGTCGCAGACCAGCGACGGCGCGGCGGCGCTTCTGGTCATGACCCGGGCCAAAGCCGATGCGCTTGGCTTGAAGCCGCTCGCGCGTTTTGTCAGCTTTGCGGTGGGCGGCGTGCCGCCTGAGGTCATGGGCATTGGCCCGACGGTGGCCATTCCAAAAGCGCTTCGACTGGCGGGGCTGACGCTTGAGCAGATCGACTTGATCGAGCTCAACGAGGCGTTCGCCGCGCAGGCGCTGGCGGTGATCAAGATGCTGGGCCTGGACATGTCCAAGGTCAATGTCAACGGCGGCGCGATCGCACTTGGACACCCTCTGGGCTGCACCGGGGCCAAGCTCACGGTTCAGCTGCTGCACGCGATGCGGCGGCGCGGCAGCCGCTACGGCATGGTCTCCATGTGCATCGGCGGCGGCATGGGCGCGGCGGGCATCTTTGCCGCTGGCGATTGACCAGCGCTGCCCTGCTCTTCAATTCGTTGTCATCCCGTGCGCATCTCGCAATGACAACGTGGCGGGTTGGCGCTGCGCAGGGCGCGGCGGCTTGGCCATCCTTTTATCCAATAAGATTAAGCCGCCGGCCCTACACTGCGCGCATGCGCACTGTGTTGATCTTCGCCGCATTGTCCGCGCTCCTGCTGGCGCCGTGCGTGGCAACGGCCCAATCGAGTCATCCCCGCTCACCCGAAGCCATGCGCAAAGTGCTGTACACGGGCAGCGATCTGGTCATCGAGCAGACCTTGCCCGCCGGCGCCGGCCACACGCGCCATGTGGCGTCGTATCAATCCGACGGATACACTCTCTACGGCCTGCTCACCATTCCCACCGGCGCAAAGCCGAAGAGCGGCTGGCCGGCGATCGCGCTCAATCACGGCTACATCGCGCCCGCTGCGTATCGAACCACCGAGCGCTACACCGCGCATCAGTCTTCGTTTGCGCGGCGCGGCTATGTGACGTTTAAGCCCGACTACCGCGGGCACGGCGCCTCGCAAGGCGCGCCGTCGGCGGGCTATGGCTCGGCGGAATACACCGTCGACGTGATCAACGCCGTGCGCTCGCTGCAGCGCCATCCGGATGTCGACAAGATGCGCATCGGGCTATGGGGCCACTCGATGGGCGGCGGGCTGGGTTTGCGCGCCATGACCATCATCAGCGATGTCAAGGCGGCGGTATTCTGGGCCGGCGTGGTTGGGCCGTATGACGATGTGGTCAATCGCTGGACGGCGGCCAGCAACTTGAGCCGACATCCGGCTGCCAACGCCTGGCACAACGGACTGCGCGGCGAGTTCGGCGCTGCGGCGGATGACACTGCGCTGTGGCGGGCGGTCTCTCCGACAAGCTATCTTGCCGCGATCGCGCCAATACAGCTCCACCATGGCACACGCGATGATCAGGTGCCGGCCGAATTTTCCGAGACGCTGGCGGGATTGCTCAAATCGCAAGGCCGCGAACAAGAGCTGCATATCTATCGCGGCGACAACCACAACCTCACCGCCAGTTACGGCATCGCCATGCAGCGCACGCTCGCATGGTTTGATCGATGTCTAAAGCGTTAGCCGCCCGGCTTGAGGCGTTGGTCTATTGGGAAGACAGCATGATGGGCGATCCCGCTTTCGACCTGGCCGACTTGCTCACCGCGCCTGATCAAGAAGACCTGGTGCGGTGGCGCGAATGGGAGCCATTCTGGCAGCTCTACTTCAGCGCGTATGAGCACGATGGCAGCCTGCCACGCCGCCGATGCCTGGACCGCGGGATCGGTGAGGTGATAGATAGCAATGTACTTCGGCCCGCCTTCGACCGCTTTGAATCGCCGCGCGCACAGCACGCCAGGGACCCTCGCGAGCGCGGGCAGATGCTCCTTATCGGACCACGCGCTAAAATCTGCTTCTGACTCC
>JANMNW010000375.1:0-2596 GCA_031368515.1 Chloroflexota bacterium | reverse complement strand
GCCCACGGTCACGCGCACGCGCGCGCCACGCAAAACACTCGTGATCACACGCCGCACCCTCGTGGCGCCAAAAGCCACGTTGGTGCTGCCTAACATTGCCACGGTTCCCGTGGTGGTGACCGTGCCCATTGTCGTGCCGACGATGAAAATCGATCCGCAGCCGCAACCACAGCCGCAACCACAGCCGCAGCCGCAACCGACCAGCGCGCCGCCGCCGCCGACATCAGCCCCCCCACCGCAGCCGTGATTGAGCGCAGCTTGAACCGAACAACCACACGCGCCGTTGACGCAAGCGCCCAAGTCGAGCCCAACAACGGGTTCGGGCGGGCCAATCCGTTGCCGGCCGGCGCGCCGGAGAGCGGCCGGCTCAATGGCAAAGTCCAGCTGCAGCTCCACTTCCTGAATTCAACGCAACGCGTGGCGGCGTTTGCCGCGCCACCTTATGCGATCAGCGAAACAGGCGCGGCCGGAATCGATGACGTCGTGATTTTCACCGATCCACGCGTCATCGACCCGGCCGCCGCTTATGTGTTTAGCTGCGCCCGCCCGCGTTAACTTCCATGCACTGTTCCCGCCGTATTCTCCTGCTCCGGCCCGTCATCGCATTTTCGCTAATGGTGATCAGCCTGCTTGCCAGCGCACCGGCTTGGCTGCCGGTGCGCACGCACGCGCAATTCAATGATATTGACCTGTCCGCGCCCGATGGGGCGAGCTTTAGCGTGGCCTCCAACAGCACGCTTACCGTCACGCTGCGCGCGGTCAACCAACTTGGCATCGACATCGTCGGCATCAGGCTGAACCGGGTGGATGGCTTGTGCGCTGCGCCAGGCGAGTGTCCGTCGGTGCTTCTGACAGACACAGTGCCGTCATCGCTTGACAGCTTTGGAACACCCGCGGATATCGTCATGACGTTTCAAGTTCCGGCTATCACGCCTGGCACAACCGTTGTGCGCTCGTTTACGTTTACGCTGACCGGGCGCCACTTTGAAGATCCCCGAACCGGCATTCCGCCCCTGTCCGAACAACAGCCTGGCGTTCTCGTTCCCACAACTTCCAATCCGCTGGTGATTACCATAAGCGGTATGGGGCCGGTGCTGCCGACCCTTACGCCGATCGCTCCCACGCCCACCCACACCCCGGACGGCGCGACGCCACCGCCGCCCACGCCTACGCCGACACCCAGCGTCACGCCGCCGGTGTTCTTGCGGCGGCTGTGGCTGCCCGCACTCTTGCGCGACAGCGGCCTGGAGATTGAGCCGAACAACCATGCTGGCCAGGCGATGGCCATTGCTGCACAACGCGCGTTGAATGGCCGCTTCAACGATCAGTACGATGTGTATCACCTTGTCATGACATCGCAAGGCCCGGTCATCATCGATTTGCTGGGTTATCCCGGCACCATGGCCGGCCGCGTGCAGCTTCAGCTCTACTACGGCGATCTGCTGTTGGCCAGCCGGCGCGATCAGGCGGTAAGTCCGCCCTATCGCATTGCGCATACTGGCCCGGCTGGTATCTACTACATCGTGGTCTACACCGATCCGGCCTTTATCAATGCCAATGTCGGGTATCAGTTGCTGGCGTCGTATGCACCGTAACTCACCGATCAGCGGATGCAAAACGCGTGCACCACATCGTGCAACACGCGCACGCCCCAGTCCAGCGCGCTGACGGCGACGCGTTCATCGTGACCGTGCACCAGTTCAAAAAACGACTCGCCGGGCGCAAAGCGCATGGGCGAAAACCCGTAGCAAATTGCGCCCAGCCGCGCGACGTGCTTGGCGTCGGTCGCGCCGGTCAGCATGTGCGGCAGCGGAATTCCCGCAGGATCATGCGCCTTGAGCGTGGCACAGATCGTCTTGAATAGCGGAGTGTTGAGTTCGAACTCGCAGGCCGGCGACTGGCTGTCGATTTCAAACTCGACATGCGTGGACATGTCGCCCAGCGCCGCGCGAATTTCGCCGATCACGGCGTCAGGTGAAAATCCGGGCAACGTGCGGCAGTCGACCACCGCTTCGGCCGACGACGGGATGACGTTGGTCGCGGAGCCCGCCCGCAGCCCGGTGGCCACAGCCGTATTGTGCGTGAGCGCGCGAATCTCGGCCGCCAGTTCGCGGTCGTGCAGCACATAGTCCAGCAACTGCGCTTCGCTGCGCGCGCCGATTTCCAGCCACAGCCGCAGCGCCGCACCTTGCGCGCCACCCAGCCCTTCGGCCAGGCCCTCGACAAACGCGCGCGCGGTGGCGCTGATGTGCATGGGCAACCGCGCCGAGCCAAGCCGTTCGATCGCCCGGGCCAGATACACCACCGCGTTCTCGGCGTGCGGAATGCTGGCATGACCGGGGCGCCCACGCGCGATCATGCGCATCCAGGCCGTGCCCTTCTCCGCGCTTTGAATCGGATAAAAGCACTTGCCATTCACATACATGCTGGCGCCGCCAAACTCGCTCAGCGCGTATTCGGCGCGCAGCAGCTCCGGATGCTTGTCAACCAGGATGCCGATGCCCTCGTTGGCCGAGGTCTCCTCGTCCGCAGTGGCGGCGAAGATGATGTCGCGGCGCAGCGGCGGGCCGCCATGCGCCGCGCGCTCGCGCGCGAT
>JANMNW010000373.1:0-2007 GCA_031368515.1 Chloroflexota bacterium | reverse complement strand
GGCGGCGCTGGATGCAGCAATAATTGCGCCATCGACCAGGGTCGATCGGTCAACCCCGCGGCCATCGCCGGTGTTCGCGGCTCAAATCGTCGATACCTACGGCCCCTGGAACAGGGCTGCGGCATCGACAATTCAAGCCTCAATCCGGCATGGGGTCGCACAAAGTGGTAGACGGCGCGATAGATTTCTACTCGGCGTGTCAAGGCAAGTTCGGAACAGACCGTCGATGCCGAGCGGCGGGCCAGTGCGGATATTCCGCTTCTCAGCCCAAGATTGAGCCGCTCCACAAAGGAAGTGTTGATCCGCCCGCTCAGTCCAGCGGCCTGAAGGATCGCGCGAAACATCGCCTGCGAGCCCAGCACCATCTTGCGGGTGATCTGCTGGATCTTGCGACGGGCATAGCGCTTGATCACCTGACCATAGTGGAGATTCCGGTTCACACACCAGGTTGTTCTGGGTTGGCGCGGTCGACGGCGATGCCCTGTTTCAGCTGAAGCCGGAAGTAATGTCTCATCATCAACCCACATCCCATGATGGGCGCTGAGCGCATAGTAATACAGCTTCAACCCATCCGTTGCATAGGTCGGGATGCATCCCTTTGCCAAGCTGCCGATCGTCTTGTGGACCAACGCATGCGCGCTTGCTTGGGTCCGTTGCCCGATATGGATGGCCAACATCAGTTTGTTCGTCGCGTCCATCGCCACCCACGTCCAGATCGCCTCGGTCCTGCCTTTCAGCTTCGCGCGGAGTTCATCCATTTGGACATGTACGGCTTGAAGCCCTTGGAGTAATAACTCATGCAGCGACTCAAAATGATCGCCACTGACACGGGCGATCCGATGGATCGTGCTGCGACTATGACCAAACACACGCGCACACGCACTGAGGCTCAGCCCTTCGGCTAACCCACGGTTGATCTCGCTCACGCGATCGACGCTCAACTTGCTGTGATACAGGGCAGTGTCCCGCGTGACCAGAAACTTGCTCCCGCACCCCTGGCACTTGATCTGCTTCACCAGCCCTTGCTGTGTCGGCTTGTCCCCGTCGGCCACCAAGGCGTGGACGAGACTATCTCGGATGTTACGGTAGTCGCACTTTGGGTTGTGACAGCAATACCCTTCGGTCAAACTGCGCTTAGGGCGGCCCCGCCTCGACTTCCGCTCAGAATAGGGAATGACCTCACTGATGCGGTCGATTTCTGCGGCTGCTTGAGCCGCGCTGCAGCAGTGAGGGCAGTCCGCAGGTGTTCTTGTTCTTGGCCCTGACCGTTCGCGTCGTCGCTTGCCTTGCTTTCTATTCGACTGACACGCCATCGATTGGGTCGAAGTCCGAACCTCATCTGTCTCATCTTTTGATGCATTGATTGTCGAAGTTTGCATGGCGATCACTGTCCAGATTACCCACATGATCGCCACCCAATTCAATAACTGCAGCAGACTCAACGCATTCATCCTTGAAACTTACCATTGCAGTTCGGACTTCAGATTCGTGCCTTCGTAGTTGAATTAGCACGAATCTTCTATACAGCGACCGCGACGGGCAAGTGGTTGTTGCGGCATGGCGCATTTCCGATGTTGCTCATCGTCACTGCTGATCTGCGCATCTTAAATTTGATCCGCGATGTATTGGTGCAGGCAGTCGCAGCGCGCAACGTGCCAATGCCGCAGGTGTTTGTCTCCTCACGCGCTGCTATTGAGTCGCGTGGGCCACTTTCTCCAATTTGGAAACAAGCTCACAACCCTGGTGAAGATGATTTCACCTATGCGTTTGAGCCGTTGGTGAAATAGGCGAAAGGAAACAATGCCTTGTTAGGCAGGCGGATGATCGCCGAATAACACCAGAACCCTACGCAGATGAACCGCATCGGCGCGGTTGAGGTTGAGTGCATCAATCGTTGCGCGACCGCTGGCGGTAATACCCAGAATCAGCGTGCAGTCGTCGTTCCAACAAAAGTTGTCGCGCCAAAACTGGCTTTGAAAAGTGTACGAAACAAGGCCAGATGGTCGA
>JANMNW010000175.1:0-2703 GCA_031368515.1 Chloroflexota bacterium | reverse complement strand
TTGGTCATAGATCCCAGTGTCAACTTGACAGTCGCGGTTGTGAGCAACTCGCACGTGCGGCTGGGGCGCGACGCGTGGCAGCGCCGGCTGCAATCGCTGGTCAATGCCTGCTTTACGGACTGCGGGTCCCATGTTTTTTAGGATGAGTGCCAAATGGATATCGAATCGTTTCGGAAAAGCGGTCACGCGCTCATCGACTGGGTGGCGGACTTTCGCGCTGGCGTTGCCGCGCGACCGGTCATGTCGCGTGTGACGCCGGGCGAGATCAAGGCGCAATTGCCCGCAGCGCCGCCGCAGGATGGAGAGCCGTTTGAGCGCATCTTTGCCGATCTGGATGCGTTGATCGTGCCCGGTCTGTCGCATTTCCAGCACCCGAGTTTCTTCGGCTATTTCCCGGCCAACTCGATGCTGGCGAGTGTGCTGGGCGACTATCTCAGCACGGGTCTGGGTGCGCTTGGTTTGTCATGGCAGTCGGCGCCGGCGTTGGCCGAACTGGAAGAGGTGATGACCGACTGGCTGCGACAGATGATCGGGCTCTCGCCGGCCTGGAGCGGCGTGATACAGGATACGGCGTCGACGTCGACGCTGCTGGCGCTACTGTGCGCGCGCGAGCGCGCCACGCAGTACAGCCTGGCGCGCGGCGGGCTTCAGGCCGAAGCGCGGCCGCTCGTGGTGTATGTGTCGAAATACAGTCACAGCAGCGTCGACAAGGCCGCGCTGCTGGCCGGCTTTGGACGCGACAACGTGCGCGCTCTGGATGTCGACGCAAACTTTGCGCTCGACCCCGGCGCCCTGGCGCGCGCGATGGACGAAGACGCGCAGGCCGGGCGTGTGCCATGCGCGGTTGTGGCCACAACCGGAACCACCACCACCACCGCGCTTGACCCGATCGGCGCAATAGTCTCTATCGCGCAGATACATGGCGCATGGGTGCATGTCGATGGCGCGCTGGCCGGCAGCGCGATGATCCTGCCTGAATGCCGTCTGCTGTGGGATGGCATCGAAGGCGCCGACTCGATCGTGATCAACCCGCACAAATGGCTTGGCGCGGCGTTTGACTGCTCGGCATACTATGTGCGCGATGCACAGCATTTGATTCGCGTGATGGGCACCAATCCGAGCTATTTGCAGAACGCAGCCGATGGCGCCGTAAAGAACTATCGTGATTGGGGCATTCCCCTGGGCCGGCGCTTTCGCGCGTTGAAGTTGTGGACGCTAATACGGGTTGAAGGCGTGGTGGCGTTGCAGGCGCGTCTGCGACGCGATATCGCCAATGCGCAATGGCTGGCCGAACGCGTGCGCGCTGAGCCGGGCTGGCAGGTGCTGGCGCCGGTGCCGCTGCAGACGGTGTGCGTGCGGCATGCGCCGGACGGGCTGGAGGGCGAGGCGCTGGACCGGCACACGCTGGGCTGGGTCGATCGTGTCAATCGCAGCGGCGCGGCGTATCTCACGCCTGCTACCCTCGAAGATAGGTGGATGTGCCGGGTCAGCGTGGGCGCGTATCCGACTGAGCGCGAGCATGTGGCTGCGCTGTGGGAGGCGATGCGCGAGGCTGTTGCGGCGGGGTGATGTCAGGTTCGCATCTTGCCCGGTAGCTGACCGGTAGCCGAAAGGAAAGATCCTTCGCTTCGCTCAAGATGACGAGACGCAGATTTGGTGTCTACGCCAGCCCGGTTACGATCTGCGTGTCGCTGGGCGGCGCGGTGACCGCCATCGGAAAGACTTCCGTTTCCTCTTCTTCAAACTGCGCTTCGGCCAGCCGAATGGCATCCTGCAGGCAGCAGGGCACATCGCAGCCGGGTTGAGACACTTCACCCAGCATCAACGCAATTACATCGTCCATCACCTGCATGTTGCCCGTGAAATAGGCGGCGTCGCTGGATAGATGACGCAGTGTGGGCGCAAGGACATCTTCTTCGATTTGCGCATGGTCGGCGAAGGCCGCCGCGACAATCGATGCTTGCGCGCGCAACTGTTCGACGGGCGCGCGGCTGCGCACGGAGTCGCTCAGCTGCTTCATCATCACACGCAGCAGGCGATGCTCGGCGATCAACAGATCCGTCACGTGCATACCGCACCTCCAGATCGCCTGTGCGCTTTTTCCGGCGCGCAGGTGCTTGGCGCTTAAAACGCCGATTTAACCGATTGGGCTACACAGTAGCACAAACATGCTTCTGCTTCAAGATGTGTACCCTACGATTTTCGGTGCGATGTGCTTGTGCTTTGTTTCACTAAGTAACCCGAGTCCAGATATTCACCGCCAAGAACGCCAAGAGCGCCAAGAAAATTTTGTTAACCACCAAGATACCAAGAACATCAAGCGGAAGAAACAATTCACCACCAAGAACGCCACTAGAAACATGGCGTCTTGGCGCCTTGGTGCTTAATCACGCTTCTGCTTAAAAGCCGCGCACGGCCGTTGCCAGCACGCTGCATGCGCCTCCGTTCTGTTGCACCGTGCCATCGGCGATGATGAGCGAATTGCCCTTCACGGTTTTGCGCACCGCGTCCCACACGCGCGGCTGCAGCACGACGTCAAGCATGCCCTCCTCGTCTTCCAGGCTGACGAACACCACGCCGCGCGCGGTTTGAGGGTGCTGGCGCACCACATGCCCGCCGGCCACCCGCACGCGTTTGCCATTTTTATGCGCATTAACCTGCGGCGTGCTGATCACGCCCGCGCGCGTCAGCGCCGGCCGGTAG
>JANMNW010000146.1:0-9438 GCA_031368515.1 Chloroflexota bacterium | reverse complement strand
GCCGTAGCTGCGCAGCCACGGCAAAAAGAGGGCAATCAGGGCGAAGTGCCACAACACCAGCGCCGCAGCGGGCGCTTGCATCAGGGGCCGCATGCTGCGGTGGGCTGCGCGCTGAGCGAGCCGCCACAACAGCCCAAGCGCACCCAGGGCGGCGATGGCGAGGTACAGCGTGGCGACGGCCTCCGGCACGCGCAAGCCCAAGCCGATCTCGCCGGCATAGCTTGAAACGATGGCGGGAATTCGCTCCAGCATTTCCCCAATGCCCAGCGGTGCATCGCGCAGCAAGCTTGCGTTGGCCGCGCGCACGCGTTCAAAAGCCAGAGGATCGCCATAGCTTAGCAAGTTGTGAAGCAACCAGGGCCCGCAGACGGTCAGCGCGCCTGCGCCGATCAGCGCGCCGCGCCGGACGAACTCCTTGCGCGCCGGTGTCAGCAACAACGTCGCCGGCAGCAGCAAACCCAGCCCGCCCAGCTTGCTCAGAATCGCGATGCCGATGAGGGCGCCGATCGCCAGAAACATGCGCTTGGGCGCCTGGGTCAGGCTCAGCGCCCTGCAGATGAGATAGCACGCCGCAGTCGCCGCCGCTATGATCGCGATGTCGTTGCTGACAATGCTGGCCACATGGATGAACTTGGGGTTGAACGCGGTCAGCGCCGCCGCCAACGGCGCGGCGGCTGGCGTGCCCGGGGCGGCCAGCCTGGCGGTCATAAACACCAAGATTACGGTCAACGCGCCGAGCACAGTCGACAACGCGCGCGTCGCCCGCACGCCCCATACTGCCCCGCGATAGGGAAGTGTCTCGGCATCGCCGTGCACATGCAGATTTGTGACGCTGACGAAATCAGGGTTGACCTCGCGGTCGAACCAATCCGGGTTCAACTGCGAAATCTCGGCCAGATTGCTGTTGTCGAAAGGCGCGATCGTCAGAGCGGCCAGGACGTAATACAGCGGCGGCTGCGCGGACTCATGTGAAGGCAGCGGCTGGTTCAAATCGGGCAAGCGGCGATCGCGCACGATCGCCGCAGCCGCTGTGAAGTGCGCCACTTCGTCCGATGCCTCAAAAACCGGCAATGTGACGTTGTAGAGCAGGCCCAGCGCGATGAACGCGACAACGATGATCCGAAGCACGCGGAGATTGTAGCTGTGCGGCGTCCGCACCACGCGTTATCGGAGCGCGATCCAGCGAAACAGGTTGGCTGCGTAACGGCGATTGTCGAATTCGTTCAACGCAGTGCCCACGCCGGGACCGTTGTGAAAAGTATTGCGGTCGCAGGTGCCGGCCAGGCGGCCGCCAGCGGCGTTTTCCCGCACCCACGTGCAGGCCACCACATCACCGGGTTTGATCTTGGCCTGTTCCGGCGCTTGCACGGCGCATCCCGGCCGCGCCAGCGGCGAACAGCGTGAAAGCACCTGCGTGTCGCTCAGCACGCTTGCGGCAATCAGGAACTGGCTGCTGCCTTCGGTGGCAAATGCGCCGACGCCGCTCATGATGGGATGGGATGGGGTGATGTCGGTGATGGTGGTAGTGGGCTGAAAGTTGTCAGGGAAGACCTCGATGCCAAACTGCGCTAGAAACGCGTTGTCGCTGGCCCAGTTGCTGGGTCCGTACTGAAAATCGGCGTAAAACAAAATGCCGCCGCCGCTGGCGTAGTAGGCCGCAAGGGTGTTGACTTCATCGCTTGCCAGCACGCGGCCATTGGAGCCCAGCACGATAGCTGCGTAAGGCGCCAGCAGACCAGGCGTGATCGATGTGCCCGAGCTTAGGATGAACTCATCCACGTCCAGCTTGAGCTCGCCTTCCAGCACCTGTGCGCGAAGCTGCGAAAAGCTCTCGGGCTTGCTGCCATCGTCGCGCACGCGCGAATGCGCATAGCCGCTGTCCGGGATGTGGTCGCCGTTAATAAATAGGATTCGCGGCGCGCCGGCTTGCACCAGCGGCAGCACCGCCGCCGGCGTCAACCCGACGACGTTGGACTGTTGGGAGAGGGTGGCGCTTGGCACAGGCGGAGCGGTTACCGGGCCGCTGCTGGGCGCTGGCGACTGCGGGCCGCATGCTGTCAACACCAGCAAGCTGATGGCGGCCAGATCGAGTGACGATTTGGGATTCACGGCCTGGACAATATCGCAGCTGGCTTAAAAACGCTCGTATGACGTTCCGAGAGGGCGGAGCGCTGTCATTCCGAAGCGGGGAATCTGCCGGAACGTGCATGCATCGGGCCTCGGAGGTCTTGTCATGCGGGTCAGGCAAACGTCCTGCCTAGCCAGTTGATAAACATGCCTGGCCACTGATTTGTGCCGTCTTCGGGGCGGCCTAGACCAAACCCGTGAAGACCGTTTGGAAAAATGTGCATCTCAAATGGCACCCGGTGCTGGCGCAATTTCTCCGCA
Organism: Chloroflexota bacterium; assembly: GCA_031368515.1. Lineage (GTDB taxonomy): Bacteria > Chloroflexota > Anaerolineae > J036 > Brachytrichaceae > CANJQH01. Next base: position 7,050 of record JANMNW010000146.1, on the reverse strand, counting down.
TACAAGGTGGATTCTTCGACCGGACAAATGTCATCGTCGCACGCATGAACCATAAATGTCGGCGGCGTTTTTGGCGTAACTTGTTCGAGCAAATTATTCTCGGCAACTTCGCCATCGGTCATTTCCCGAAAGTAGAGGCTCTTTTCCAGCCAATCGCGGTTGGAGGCTGAGGGCGTGGTCACGCCATAAATCAAACCCGCGAAGTCGGGATTTTCTGCGCGGTCAGTGCTCGCAAACACGCTCGCCAGAGTCGAAAGATGGCTGCCTGCTGAAAAACCGATCACACCGACGTTTGACAGCGCAGTCGATTGCCGGAAGACTTTCAGCGCCTGGCGCGCGTCGGCAAGCGGAACATGTTGCGGGGAATCGGACGAGGCTGGGTTGGGCAGGCGATACTTCAAGACGGCGGCAAAAATCCCGCTTTCGGACAATGCCCGGGCCACAGCATGTCCCTCGTGCTCGATAGCTTCAAATTCGTATCCGCCGCCAGGGATGACGACGATGCCAATCGATGCGTTACTGGCCGGATAAAGCGTCAGCGTAGGATCGGTGACGTTAAACACACAGCGCGTGCCCCATTGCTCGCCTTCGCGTTCCTGCAAGTCGTTGTCTTTGTGATACGGCTTGTCAAGCCCGTCCCAGATGCGAATGGTTGTCATGTGAAGTTCTGCACGATTCCGAGCCGGCGACTTGCCGCTTCGAGCGAATTAACACGGCGGCGGGCCATGCGTTGGCCTAGTTTCTGCGCAGCCGCAAGCGCCGACCTTGTTGGCTGCGTCTCGGTATCCATCTCCGAACTCAAATGCAAATTCGACTTCGGAGATGGGAGTGTGCATGAAGCCGCTATGGCGTCTTTGGTGTTTCGGGCGAAGTCGGCCCGACAAACGACTTTGGATCGAGCAGGAACGGCTGATTGGCCGGCAAGAAGATCGTCTGCACGCCGGGCGCCAGCTTTTCGATGTAGCGGAACGCCAGCAGGTTGGGATTGTCCTTGAGCTGCGCGGCAATCAAGCTGAGCGACTCGGCTTCGGCTTTGGCCTGAATCACGCGCGCTTCGGCGTCGCCTTTCGCAGCGGTCACGGCTGCATCGGCTCGGCCTTTGGCTTGCACGCGCACGCGTTCGGCTTCCTGCAATTCCGACTGCACCAGGAATTTGGCGCGCTCGGAATTCTGCTGGGCCACCTGCTTCTCTTCGACCGATTTTGCATAGTCGGCGTTAAAGGTAACATTGCGCAGCAAAAATGACTCCAGAATTAATCCGTTGTCGGCCAGCTTCTGGCGCAACGTGTCTTCGATGATTTTCTGCATTTCAGCGCGTTTGGTGCTGTAAACTTCCTCGACGCGATAGACAGCTGCGGTGTTGTAAATAATGCTGCGTGCCTGCGGGCGAATCAGGATGTTTTTCCAGTCGTCGCCGGGAAAGCGCGTGAGCAACTCATACGGTTTGGCCGGGTCAATGCGATACGTGACGCTCGCATCAATGAACACTTCCTGGCCATCGCTCGTGCGCGCAGTGACACTGTCGTCGCCGGAGACTTCGCCTTCCGCCGGCGTTTTTGACATGGTGTAGGTCGATTGCCCAATGTCGTAATACTTCACGCTTTCAATGATGGGGGTAATGAAATGCACGCCCGGCTCCAGCGCGGGCAAACGCACGCCAGTGAACAAATTGAGCACCAGGCCGCGCTGGTTGGCTGGAACCGAGACCAGCCCGGCGTTCAGCGCATTGAGCACCAAACCGCCCAGCAACAGGCCGCCCACGACCGTGGCCGAGATCTTGCGCTGCACGCCGCGGGAGCGCTGCTGTCCGACGTACAGCACATAGAGCACGAGCGCCAAAATCAGCGCCCATCCGATCAATCCGAGAAATCCAAAACCTGACATAGTGTTTGCCTCCGAGGCAGTCTTATTGCCTCTGAACAGAATATTATTCACTCATTGTCGCCACATGGCTGTGTTCTGGCTGACAATTCGCTGTCTAGTGCGGTTGTTTATCCAAAAGGACGCGACCGGTTCCCCAGGATTGGGAGATTTGAACAAGCCAGCGCCGCGTTACTGAATTTTTAGCCGGTACGAGGCGTCTTCGGTGGTCACTTGCGTGGTTGGGCTGATCGCCAGAATCGCGCTTCGGATGCCGCCTTCGCCGGAAAAGTCGATCTCGGCGCTGCCGGTGCCGCTGGTCACAGGAACCCGGCGCAGTTCGCGCGTACCATCGCGCTTAGTGACAATCATCTGCACCGACCAGCCCTGGGGCAGGGTGTTGGTCACCCGCGCCCAGCCTTCCATTTGCCAGTCGACGGCTGCGTCGGCGTTGTCGGTGTAATTCAACTCGGGAATCTGGATATCGTCGATGGCCAGGCCCTCGCGGTTTACGGCGGCGTCGGTGATCATTTCAAAGCGCAGCAGCACTTTTTTGCCGGCGTATTCGCTCAAATCGGCCTGCTCGTCGATCCATGTGGGCGGCGATTCCTTGTCGTTGGCGCCGGAAGATCCGGTCCAGCTGCAACCGAGATTCGCGCCCTGCGGGTTGCTTGTGGTGCAGGTTTGACTCTTGAGCGTTTTCCAGGTGGCGCCGTTGTCTTCGCTGATGGCGACAAAGGCATAGTCCCAATCGCGCTCAAGGCGATACCAGGTTTTGAACTTGAGCGTGGCTTTTTGCACGCCGGTCAGATCGAACGCGCGCGTCATGCGCGAGTTGCTCACATCGCTGCGGTTGGACCAGTAGTAGCCGTCGGATTTGGACTCGATCGGCAGCAGTTTTACTGTGTTTGCGCCGACAAAGCTGAGCGACACTTTTTTGTCGCCGCGCAATTCAATGTAGTGCGTGCCGAACTGCGCGAGGGTGTCCGTCACATCCAGTGGATAGTCGCTGTTGGAGTAGTTGGCGCGCTCGGCCATGGGCGGCACGCTGATACTGGCGTAGTTGTAACGGTTGCCGGATTCCTCGATCTTGGTCTTGCTCATGTAATTGGCAATGACAAAATCGGAGAACAGCTCTTCAAACGTAAAGGCGCGGCCGGTGTCCGGGTTGGCGATGCCGTTGTCGGCCAGCAGGCGCATAAAGGCCTGTTCGCTGCGCTCGGGCGAAGCGGCCAGTTTCTTGGTCATCTCTTCGCCGAAGCGGTCATAGAGATAACTCCAGAAGAGATAACCTGCGCCGTAGTGCGGGCTGTTGTCGCCGGCGCTGCTTTCCTCCCAGGTGTTTAGCTGGATCTCCGGCTGTGCGGCGAAGCTGAAGACGGTGCCGATTTTTGCGCCATAGCCGTTCAAGCGCTCGGCAAATTGCGCCGCGCCCTCTTCAAGCCAGAGGTCCGGCGCATGGTTGTTGTTGAACGAGATCATGTGCTGAAACTCGTGAGCCATGGTGCTCATGTAGCTATCGCCGCCGGGGTCGCTGCCGTTGTAGCCTGGGGCGGCGTGCATGACAAAGACCTGTCCCTCGTTCGAATCGGCGCGCACGGCTTTGGGAAAGCTGTCCGGCGAGGAGAAGTAGCCGCCGACAGAGCTGCCGACACCGTCGACGTGCACCACATGCACATGCGGGTCGCAATCGACGCCTGGCTGGGCTTCGCTGCCAAAGAACGCTCGATTGGTGGGATAAATGTCGTTTTCAAAGTCTTCGGCCGCCCGGCGCAGGCGCGACAGGTTCAGGCGGATGCGCTTGGGCTCAATTTCCACCCACATGTAGACATGATCGGTGGCGTGTTCCAGACGCGTGGTAATTTCAAACTGCGAGTTGTCGTCCTGGTTGCTCATGATGAACGTGCGCGTGTCGCCCACGGCGAAGCTGCGTTGTTCGGTGCATGTGACGGTCGTTTTTTCCGGCGGGACGTCTTTGAAGCGCACGGCAAGATCAGCCAGGTCTTCGCGCGGCAACGTGGCGTTGGCGATGGTGTTCAGATTGGCCTGCAGCACATCGCTGTTTGCTGCCGGTTGACTGGGATCCGCAACGGTGGCTTTGGCCGCGTCCTCCGCGGCGGGCGCTTCTGGTTGTGGCGGCAAGGTGGCGTCGGGAGGCGTTGTGGGTTGGGGCGGCGGCGCGGGGCGCTCATTCGCGACATTGTCAAAGCCGGAGTCGTTTGAGCTGCTAGCGCTTGTTGACAGGAAGTAGGCGATTCCGCTAGCGCCAGCAACACAGGCGCAGCAGAGCACAAGAGATAGACCGACGATCAGGGCGATGAGCGTGCTTCTTTTCATGTCAGGGCGCATTAGACCACCGAGCTCGAAAATTGACGCGCTACCATAATCCGGGCTGAAACGCGGCTTAACTGCGCGTGAATGGAAAGGTCAAGACCTGAAAGGTCATGACCTTTCCAACCTGACAAAACTGTCAGCAAGTGTCAGCGACGCCCCGCCGGTTCCATGTCATGCTGCTGCACATCTCAACTGCGAGGTGACGCATGGCAAAAGAACTTCGATTGATCCCGGAAGCCCTGAGCGCGGGCGCCCAACGCTTTGCCGCGCTTGCCGACGCGAGCGCCACGGTGCGCGCTCAGGCGCGCCAGCACTGGAGCCGGCTCGATGCGGGCTGGCAGTCGTATGCGCGTGACAATGCCGAAGCTTATTTTGGCGACGCAGTGCGCGCGCTGGAGCGCGATGAATCCATGTTGCGCCAGATGGGTGCGGCGCTGCTGCGCGCGTTGCGACGAATCGACGCCGGCGATACGGCCGCATCCCAATTGTTTGAAGCGGTTGGCCGCGATGGCGTAACAGGCGGCGGCCCTGGCGCCAATTTGCCCGGTGCGCCGGACTTCTCGCTGGATCCGTTGGCCGGGCTGGCGCCGACGTTAGGCGCACCCTTTCTTGACCGGCCGCGCAGCGGGGCGCCGGTTCCTGTCAGCGGTGCCCCGCCGCCGCCGGGACTCAAAATTTCGGGCGTCGAACGCACGGTTGTGCCGGAAGTCTGCGGGATCGATGGTCATTGCAATGCGGTGACCGCGCAGATTTCCACGGCTTTCAGACCTACGCTGCAGCCGGTGTCATTTGTCTTTGGCACCGACGGCGCCGCACGCGCGGTTGAATTGTCGCTGGGGAAGCTTGGCTCGATTCCGCTGGGGACATTGCAGCTGGGTCCCAGCGGATTCGAATACACGTTTGCCGCGTTGGCCGCCCAGCTGGTGACCTATTCCTTGGCAGGCGGCGTCACGGTGTCGGTGCTGGCCGAGCCGATGTATGGCAGCAAGCCGTTTAACGGCCAGCCGGCCAGCTATGCGGGCGAGAAATTCAGCATCGTGGTTAGCGATCCGGCCACCGGCGTCACCAGCAAAGGCAGCGTCGCGCTGCGCATCTATTCGTACGACAAGCCAAATGCCGATCCGAAACCCGCGCCTGGCGGGCCGGCGCGGCCGGCGCCACAGCCTTCGCCCCAACCTTCATGGCCCAATCCCGGCAACGGCGGGTCACAACAGCCATTGCCGGCGCCGCCGGTGATTGTGCCAGGGCTGCTGAGCTGACGCGAGTGGTGTCACTTGCGTACGGTCGCGCCAAGCTGGGTTTCGATTGCACGGATGATCTTGTTGCGCAGCTTTTCGGTGTCGGATTCAGACAGCGTTTTGTCGACACCCTGGTAGGACAACGTGTAGGCCAGGCTTTTGCGGCCGGCGCCGATCTGTTCGCCGCGAAAGACATCGAACAAGCGCAGTTCGCTCAGCATGCTGCCGCCGGCACTGCGGATCACCGCCTCAACATTCGCGGCGCTGGCGCTTTCGTCAACCACAATAGCCAGATCTTCGACAACCGCCGGCACGCGCGGCACATCGCGTATGGTGCGAACCTGGCTGCTGGCCGCCTCACGCAGCGCAATCAGATCGAAATCAGCCAACACCACGGCTTGCTCGCTCGCCACATCGGGCAGCCACTGATCGCGCACGCGCGGGTGCAATTCGCCCAGCACGCCAATCTGCCTTCCTTTGAGCACGACCGCGGCGGTGCGGCCCGGACGCAGGGTAGGGTGTTCGAGCGGTGCGAAGCTGGCGCCTGCGATGCCCAAGCCATTCAACAGGTCTTCGACCACGCCTTTGAGATCGAAAAAATTCACGCTTGCGCTGGCGGCCTCGCCGCTTTGCCAGGAGCGCACGGCGCGCGCGCCGGTCATGGCGATGGCAAGGCGCGGCAACTCGTCGATGCCGGCGACCTTGTTGACCTCGTCGTCGCCTTCGCCGCGCAGATACACGCTGCCTACTTCGAACAAGGTCACCCGGTCGTGATGGCGGGTGTTGGCGCTCAACGTCTCAAGCAATCCGGCGGCCAAGGTGTGGCGCATGGCTGTGCGATCGGGGTTGATGGGGTTGACCACCTCGATATACGGCCGGTCGTCGAGCGGTGTTCCAGGTGCGAGCAGGCGAGCTTCCTGCGCCGCAGTGGTCATGCGATAGCTGACAATCTCGTTCAAACCGATGTTGACCAGCAGGTCTTTGACCTGCTCTTCAAAGTCGAGCGCCGGGTTGCCGGGCGCCGGCGCCATCTCGTCGTTCATCAGCGTGGCCGGAAGCTTGTCCAGGCCGTAGATGCGGGCGATCTCCTCGATCAAATCGTGTTCGCCCTCGACATCAAGCCGGTGGGGTGGGACGGTGACGTGGAGAAGGCCTGAGTCCGGGTTCGCGAATCCCGAACTCGACGCATCCACTGTGAATTCGAGCGACTCCAGAATGCGCACCATGTCTGAAACCGGGATGCGCATGCCGATCAAGCGAGTGACGCGATTCGGGCGCAGGGTGATCTCAACGGTCTTGGCCGGCGCTGGATAGACGTCCAGCAAGCCGGCGCTGACAATGCCGCCGGCGATGCGCTGCATCAGATGCAAGCCGCGCTTCAAGGCGCGCAGGGTCAGCGCCGGGTGCACCCCGCGCGCAAAGCGATAGGACGCCTCGCTGCTGAAGTTGTGAAAGCGCGCGGTCTTGCGGATGCTGATGTTGTTCCACGCCGCGACTTCGAAAAAGACGTCGGTTGTGGTGTCTTTGACTTCGCTGTCGGCGCCGCCCATGACGCCGGCCACGCTGAGCGCGCCGGTTTCATCGCACACCAATATGTCGTCCAGCTGCATCTCATGCG